>NZ_JAKGCV010000087.1 GCF_021556455.1 Streptomyces fuscigenes
CCGGCCGGCGACCGGACCGCCGCTCCCCGTACGCGGGGGGAGCCCTCCGGCAGGTGCATGCGCGTCTCGCTTCCGCGGGAATCCCGGGTGCGCCGGCCGCGGCCGGGGCCTCCGCCGCATGGGACGCGCGCTGCGCACGCGCCGTACGCACGGCGCGATCGGCGCGATCCGCGCCGGCGTCTGCCGCGAGAGTCGCACGCGTCTCGCGTGCGGGGAGGCCACCGCGAGGCGGTGGGCACAACCGGGTCGTCGGGCCCCGAGCCACCGATTCCAAGATTACGTGATCCGGGTCACAGAAACCGCGTGAGGATCGGGCCGCTGATGCGTCTAACGAAGTGAGGGCGCTGATCGGGCGTCCCACTCACCGCCGAGGAGGGCGTCATGACGCAGATGGCAGACCGCACCACAGCCGGCTCCCAGGGCAAGGCGGGCGGCGACAAGTCCCAGGGCTCCGGAGGCGAGAGCCTCGGCGACCCGGGTGTTCGCGGCAGGACCACGATCGCGGACAGCGTGGCGGAGAAGATCGTCGGAGTCGTCACGCGTGACGTCCCAGGGGTCCACAGCCTCGGCTCGGGCATGGCGCGGACCATGGGCGGCATGCGCGACCGCGTGGCCGGCGGCCGTCCCAGTGTGACGCGCGGAGTGCAGGTCGAGGTCGGCGAGAAGCAGGCCGCGGTCGACCTGGACGTGGTCGTGGACTACGGGGCGCCCATCCCGGATGTCGTGGCGGACGTGCGCACCAGCGTCATATCGGCGATGGACCGCATGACGGGTCTGGAGGTCGTCGAGGTCAACGTGACGGTGGACGACGTCGACCTGCCCGGCGACGACGAGAACGACGACGACAAGAGCGACGACCGCGTGTCGTGACCGGGAGTCCGGCCGCCCCGCTCCGGCGGGCCGCCGCCCGCAAGCCGCGGCACGCGCGCAGCCACCGCTCGTGACAGGAGTGAGCTATGAACACGACAATGGCGGGCCTGTTCGCGGGTCTGGCCCTCGGCTTCGCCGGTTACTTCGGTGGTTTCGGAGCGCTCGTCGTCGTGGCGGTCGTGGGGGCGGCCGGGCTGCTCGTCGGATACCTCGCACGCCGCGAGGGGCACCTGGCGGGCCTGCTGAGGGACCGGGACGAGGGCCGCGACGAACGCGCCCCGCACTGGACCGGGAGCCGCTCGTGGCGCGGCGCGCGGCGGACGGAGCCCCATGAGTCCTACCCCCGTCCGGACTTCCGGGAGCGGGTCCACTGACGGCCCCGCCACCACCCCGGGCACCGCGTGAAATGCCCGCGCCGCCGAAGCCGACCGCGCCCCGGCGGCGCGGCATCGCCCGCACCCCGGCGGGGCGGTCATCGAGGGAGGGTGCGTCCGCGGACTGATGAGCGCCGGACCGTCCATTTCGGACGGCGACTTTCCCGTCGCGACATCAGAAGGCGAAAACTTCAACGAAATGAGCGCGGGCACCCGGAAAGCGTGGCCGAATCCCCTCCCGGAAGGTGCGCAAAGGCAACGGGGACCCAGTCCGTCGCCATGAATGGCAACCCCGTTAACGGCAACCCCGTTAACGGCAACCCGTAAATGGAACTCGTCAGGGGCAAGAAGCCCGCACGCGTACGGAGAGGAACGCGGAGGACATGGCCGGGCGCCCTTGGCGCGACGCATTTTCCGGGACATGCCAGACCGGCGCGTGCCGCGCACACTGGGCGGGGAGGCGCGAAGCCGTGCGACGACGCGGCCGCGGCCAGTCGCCGGGCCGTCGTGCCCGCACCGGACGCGGGCGAAATGACATCCGGCGTAAACCAGGACCGACAGCGGAGATGGTGAGCAATGGCAGGCACACGGCAGAACTCCTCACCCCTCGGTGAAACGGTGGCGCGGCTTCTCCGGGAGGAGGGCTCCTACGCTTTCGACGCTGCCGTCGGCCGACTCGCCCAGGGAGCGAGCGGGGCGCTGACGCGCGTCACCGACCGCCTCACGGACGTGACGGAGAATGACGGCCGGATCCTCCCCGCGCGGCCGAGCGGCGTCGGTGGGATGTCCGCGGTCGCCGCGCTGCTCGGCCTCAGCGAATCGTCGGGCAAGGGCCTGGGCGCCGGGGCGGGAGCGGTCAAGGACGCCGCGAAGGATCTCACGGTGGGCAAGGCCAAGGACGTCAAGGACAAGGTGGCCGGCGCCGCGGGCGGTTCGTCGGGCGGGTCGGGCGACTCCTCGGGCGGCGGATACAAGCCCGGTGACACGAAGGTCACCAGCATCATCGAGGTTCTCGACATAGGGGTCCCCCTGCGCACCGTGTACGACTACTGGACGCTGTACGAGGACTTCGGCGACATCGTCAAGGGCGTGCAGAGCGTCAGCAAGGACGACGACACCACCAGCAAGTGGAAGGTGAAGATCGCCTTCTCGAACCGCAGCTTCGAGGCGACGGTGCAGGAACAGGTCCCCGACGACCGGATCGTGTGGACGTCCGAGGGATCGAAGGGTTCCACGAACGGTGCTGTGAGCTTCCACGAACTCGCACCGTCCCTCACACGCGTCGTCGTGGTCGTCGAGTACTACCCGTCGGGCTTCTTCGAGAAGACCGGCAACCTCTGGCGTGCCCAGGGCCGGCGGCTGCGGCTGGACCTCAAGCACTTCCAGCGCTACGTGACGCTCACTCAGGACGAACCCGAGGGGTGGCGCGGTGAGATACGCGACGGCGAGGTCGTGCGCTCCGACGAGGAGGCCCGCGAGGCAGAGGACGACGAGAACGACGAGAACGACGAGAAGGACGGGGACGACCGGGACGCCGATGGCGAGGGCCGTTCGGCGGGCCGGGACGACGACGAGGCAGACGACGACGAGTACGAGGACGAAGAGGACGACGACCGGGACGACGACGAGGACGACGAGGACGACGAGTACGACGACGAAGAGGACGACGACGGCTACGAGGACGACGAGGACGGCGAGTACGAGGACGAGGACGCGGAGGACGAGAAGGCCGGGGCGGCCCGCTGACGCCCGCTCGCGGGAGGGACCGAAGAGGCCTCGTCGGCCATGGCACTTCGGGCGCGATGGGTCGTGGGGGCGGTTGGTCCGGAACTCGCTCATGGCCGGGCGGTCCCTCGTGGCCGGGCGGTCCCAACCGGGACGCGGGCGCTTGCCGGGCGCGCGAAACCGGGATGCGGACGCTCGCCCGGCCTGAGCAACGGGTCCTCTGCCGGGTTCACGTGCGGCGCACGGACGTACGCGAATTCTTGGCAGGCAGGGGGGATCGCACAGGATGCTGCGCGCGCGATCGAGAGAGAGGCGGCCGTTCGGGCTGTCGAGGAGCGGCTGGAGCGGAACTGGCAGCCGTGGCGGGAAGTGGATCCGGGCGCGGTGCGGATGCCGGTGGTCGCCGCCGAGGAACACGAGCTGGTGTGGATCGTCCTTTGGAACTCCGAGGAGTTCGCGCGCACCAGGGCCCGAACTCCGAGGAGTTCGCGCGCACCAGGGCCCGAACTCCGAGGAGTTCGCGCGCACCAGGGCCCCGGCGCCCATGCTGGTGGGGGAGGGGCCGTACCTGGTTGACCGGGTACGGCGGCGCGCCGCACCGGATCGGCGCCGTTTCCAGGGGGACAGGCAAGTGGCAGGTGGACTACGGCGCCCGGATACGCGGGTTGGCGGTGCGCACTGCGGTGGACGACCTGCACGACGGGCTGCGTGATGTCGCCGCGGCGCACCGACGCATGCGTGCCGTGCGGACGCTCCGGCGGCAACTGCCGGTGCTCTCACCGGCGGAGGCCCTCGCATACGTGAGCGCGCTGCCGAAGGGCGCCACACCCGCGCGTCTCGTCGCCGTCGCCGCCGCGGAGCTCGTCGCGCCTCTCGATCCGGCCCACGCGGTAGTCACGATCGCGATCGCGCAGGGGACGCACAGCCCCCCGAGAGAAGGCCCGACGAATGCGGAGGAAGGCCCGAGGAGCGCGAGGGCGCGGCGAGCGGGCTCCGGAGTGCGGGCAGTGGGGGGGCGCAGCGGTGCTCCCCGCCTCGGTCGGCCGTGACGGGGAGCGCGCGTGAGTTCCTGCTGGGGGCTGCTCGTGCCCTGGCGGGCGTGCGGGCGCGCCTCAGCGGTCGCCGTCGGATCCGGAGCCCGAGGACCGCGAGGAGCGGGAGGTGCGGGAGGAGCGGGGCGCCCGCTCGGACGCGGACGACGCGGCCCTCTTGGTGGTCCTGTTCGCCGAGGCCGTGGACCGCTTGGCGGGGGCGGTGCGCTTGGCCGCGGTCTTCTTCGCGGTCCGTTCCCCCGTGCTCCGTTCCCCGCTCCGAGCGCGACCGGAGGACCGGGAAGGGCTCCTCCTCCCGTCGGCCGTGTGGGACGGCTTCGTCCGGCGGCCCTCGTGCGCCGCGCCGGGGTCCGGCTTGCCCGAGTCCTGCGCGGAGTCCGCCTCGTCGGGCTCCCGCTCGTCCCGGCGCGGCCGCCCGGCCGGCCGGCGCGCGGTGCGCCCACCGGTGCGGGAGCCGCCGTCCCCGCCCCCGTCGTCGTCTGCGCCGTCGTCCCCGCCGCCGAGGGTCCCCGCGCCGGGCAGGCGGCTGCTGAGGCCGCCCGCGAGCGAGTCCACGCCGCGACCGACCACCGAGGACAGGGCACCGCGTGCGGCGTCGACGCCCTCGCTGCGTACCTGCTCCTCCAGCTCCGACACCTGGGGGATCTCCCGCAGGCGCCGCACGCCGTCCGCGACCAACTGCTGGGGCTCGAGCCCGAAACGGCGGCCCAGCAGGAAGGTCATGGCGGTGAGGGCGAGCCGGCCCTTCTTCGTGCGGCCCAGGATGTAACCCCCGGCGATCGCGGCAGCGAGGGAGGCCTTGGTCTCGTCGTCCATGGGTACGGCACCTGCCTTTTCGCGAGCTTGCGCAGTACGGCGGGAACCGTTCGGCGGCTGTCGCCGCTCCGTTGCCTCGCGCCTCCACGGGGCGGATGGCCCTCGGGGCAGGGCCCCTCTGCGCGGGGTCCGGTTCCTCCTCCACTGTGCGCGGCCCGCCCGGATGCCGCCAGTCGCCCGCCCGGAGGCCGCCACCGCGGGCGGCCCGGCCCCCGACGGGTCCCGGTTCCCGGGGGCGGGCGTCACGCGGCGGGGGGACGCGAGCCCACGGAGCGGGCCCCGTACTGCCCGTTGGGGTGGCCGCTCCTGGGCGCGCGGGCGCGTTCGATGATCAGGAGGGCGGCGTCGTCGCCCGGCTGCCCGCCGGTGTGTGCGAGCAGGTCGTCGTGGATGTGGCGCAGCAGGATGTCGGGGCTGGTGGTGGGGAAGGAGGCGACCCGTTCGGGGAGGGGGTAGAAGGTCCCGTCCGGCGAGCGGGCCTCGACGACCCCGTCGGTGTACAGGACGAGCAGGTCGCCCGGTGCGAAGTCGAACGGGTCGGGGTGCAGGTGCGGCGGCGCGGGCAGGGTGCCGACCCCCAGCGGCGGCAGCGGGCGCCGGGCGTGCAGCACCGAGACCTCGTGCTCGTGGACGAGGAGCGGCGGGGGATGCCCGCAGTTGATCATCTCGGCCCGCGTGCCGTGGTCGGGAAGGTCCATGACCAGCGCGGTGATGAAGTGCTCCCCGGGGTCCGAGGCGGTGTCCGCCACCTCCTCCAGATCCCTGTGCACGCTCTCCTCCAGCACGGTCACGAGGCTGGAGAGGGACGCGTGGCGGTGGGCCCCCTCGCGGAACGCGCCGAGCACGATCGAGGCCTCGCCCACGGACGACAGGCCGCTGCCGCGGACGTCGCCGATGATCGCCCGGGTCGAGGGATGGGCGGCGCGTGTGGTCGCGAACAGGTCACCGCCGATCTCCGTCTCGTCCTCCGCCGTCAGATAGAGCCAGGCCACCCGCAGGGGCCCGATCCGCGGGGGCGGCGGACGGAGCAGGACTCTCTGTGCCGTCTCCGCCACCGATCGCGCGCGGTACAGCTGCCGGTTGCGCCGCTCCCTGGCCAGGCTGACCACGACCACGAGCGCGGACAGCACGGCCAGTCCGATGATCTGCGCGACGTGGTTCGGGGTGCTGATACCGCCGTGGAACACCGCGATGACCACCTGGGCCGCCACGGCGAGGACCCCGACGAGCGCCGTCAGGCGGGCCCCGGCGAGCGCGGCCATGAGAGCGGGCGCGATGACCAGCAGCGGCCCCAGGTGCACGGTCTCGGGCGCCTGGATGTCGACCGCGCTGATGGTCGCGATCAGTACGAACGGGATCATCGCCAGCCCGCCACGGCCGAGCGACCGCTGGAAGAGGCGGACCGTTGACGCACGCCAGTGACCCATTCACGCCAGGTACCCCGATTCGCGGCTCATGCACGTTTTGCCGGACCCTGTCGGCGTGCCGGTCGGGGTGCCTGTCGGCGTGCCTGCCGGGGTCCCTGCCGGAGTGCCTGCCGGTGTCCGCTCCCGCGCCCCCGCCTCCCGCGGGCCCGTCCCGACCGCCCCCGCGCGCCCGTCCGCGCGGCCCCGCCGACGTGTCCGGGCGCCTCCTCGCGGCTGCGCCGCGGCGCAGCCGCTCACTCCCGGACGCCGCCGGGCGGTGACACCCGCGGCCGCCGCGGCCGCTGCCTCCCCGCCAGGTCAGTGCGGCGGGTTCCACTGCCCGTAGTCGTCCGCCGTCGCCGTGTTCAGGTCGCAGCCCGCACCTCCGATGGTCTGCTGGGCGCCCTGGCGGATCTGGGCGCGGTCGTCCCACTTCCCGCCGGACCAGGCGGGCGTCTGCCAGGCCCAGCCGGCCTTCTTCGCGTCCAGGGCGCGCTTGACCGGGTAGTAGCCCCCGTAGATGCCGACCCGTCCGCGGCCGAGCACGCCGGCCGCGCCGTCCAGGTAGGCGTTGATCTCGTCCTGCTGGCCGGGCGTCGCGTCGAAGTCGACGGCGAAGTAGATCGGCCGGCCCTCGGGCATGCCGAGTTCGTCCGCCTGCGCCTGTGCGGCGCGGGCGTCCGCCTCGCCGCCCTTTCGGCCGGACAGGGCGCGGTCACCGGTGGACTCCCACACCACGACGCAGGCGACGCCGTGCGAGGTGAGGTCGTTGGCCTCGGCCTTGTCGAGGTTCTTGCTCCGGTCGTCGCTGAGGTAGCGGCAGGCGAACTTCTTGCCTGCCGCCTTGAGCGCCGCACCGCCCGGATGCGTCCATGCGTAGTCGACTCCCGGGATACCGGACATGGTTGATACCTCCCGCTTCCTCACCCCCCGCTGTCGTGCCGTGCCTGTGCGTCGTCTGCCCGCCGGAAGAGGAAGGGGAACGTGCGGGCAGGGGGGCGCGTCGGGGCGTGTGCCGTAGTGTGCAGCGGTGCTTCGCATCCTCTATGTGACGGACCTCGGGTACGAGGCGGCCGGCCGCCGCTACTGCGACGAGGACATCTGGCTGTCCGGCCGGCTGCGGGAACGCGGCTTCGCCCTCGCGCTCGGCCACCCGCTCGACGCGGCCCGCCTGATGGACGACTTCGACCTCGTGCTGGTGCGCAACAGCGGACCGGTCCTGTACTACCGGGCGGCCCACGAGGCCTTCCGCGCCGAGGCGTCGGCGCGCGGGGTCCGCGTCGTCAACCCGCTGACCGGGCGCGGAGACATGGCGGGCAAGGGGTACCTGGTCGAGCTGGCGCGCGCCGGGTTCCCGGTCGTCCCCACGGTCGACCGCGCCGCCGACCTCGGGCTCCTGCCCGACGCCGACGAGTACGTGATCAAGCCCGTCGACGGCGCCGACTCGCTCGGGCTGTCCGTGGTGGCCCGCGAGGCGCTCCCCGCCGCGGACCTCACCGGCATGCTGGCGCAGCCGCGGATCCGGTTCCGCTACGAGGTGTCGTTCTACTTCGTGGACCGTGACTTCCAGTACGCCCTGTACGCGCCCGATCCGGCGCGCCGCTGGGACCTGGTGCCCTACGAGCCCGGCGCGGACGATCTCGCCTTCGCCCGCCGCTTCGTCGACTGGAACACGATCGACCGCGGCGTCCAGCGTGTCGACGCCTGCCGGACGCAGGAGGGGCGGCTGCTGCTCGTCGAGCTGGAGGACCTCAACCCGTACCTCTCCCTGGACGTGGTCGCCGCGCCCGTGCGGGAGGCCTTCGCCGACCGCCTCGCCGCCTCGCTCACCGCGGCCGCCGCGGCCGGCTGACGTCCGCCCCTCCCGCCGCCCCGGCCGCCCCGGCCGCCCAGGCCTCGCGCGCACGCCCCTGCTCCGGCCACCCGGCCCCCGCCCCCGCGCCCCGCCAGGGGCGATCCACCGCCCCTCCCGGTGTGACGCGCGTTGATTTGTTCAGTCAGGTAATCAAGTGCCCGGTGGCGCCCCGGGGCCCTGCCGGTGCGGGCCCCGGCGATCTCAACTACCGCTCGGGCGCGGGTAGTCGGGGTTTTTGACAGAGCATTGACAAATTAATTCGGCGTTGCCAGCATGCACCTTGCCCCATCGCGCGACCAGGGCCCGGCCCCCACCGGCGGCCCTGTCTGCACCGCCCGCAAAGCGCGACGGCGCGCGCCTTGCCTGACAGACCCCCACCGCACGTCAGGAAAGGACCCACATGTCATTCCGTCCACCCGCGTGGTCCAGATTCGGTACCGCGCTCGTGCTGGCACTCGGCGGCGGAGCGGCGGCCACGGCCGCCGCCACGGCGTCGCCCGCCCCCGCGGCCGCCCCCCACGCGGCCGCGGCCCCGGCCGCCATCCCCGCCTCCGACTACCAGGAGGTACGACTCGCCTCCGGGGGAGCCGAGTTGGGCGAGGCCATGTCGCTGGCCGTGCTGCCCGACCGGGCCGTGGTGCACACGGCCCGCGACGGCACACTCCGCTACACCGATGCCGCGGGGAACACCAAGGTCGCCGCGAAGCTCAACGTCTACACCCACGACGAGGAGGGCCTGCAGGGGGTGGCGGCGGACCCGAACTTCGCCACCAACCACTACCTGTACCTCTACTACTCGCCGCGCCTGTCCACACCGGACGGGGACGCGCCGGTCAACGGCACCCAGGCCCAGTTCGACGCGTTCAAGGGCCACCTGAACCTGTCCCGCTTCACCCTCAAGACCGACGGCACCCTCGACACCGGCAGCGAGAAGGTGCTGCTCCAGGTCGACAACGACCGGGGCCAGTGCTGCCACGTCGGCGGCGACCTCGACTTCGACGCACAGGGCAACCTGTACCTCTCGACGGGCGACGACACCAACCCGTTCGAGTCGCAGGGGTACGCGCCCCTCGACGAATCGTCCGGCCGCAACCCGCAGTTCGACGCCCAGCGCTCCGCGGGCAACACCAACGACCTGCGCGGCAAGATCCTACGCATCCACCCGCAGGCCGACGGCACGTACACCGTCCCCACGGGCAACCTCTTCGCGCCCGGCACCGCGAAGACACGCCCCGAGATCTACGCGATGGGCTTCCGCAACCCCTTCCGCCTCTCCGTGGACAAGGCCACCGGCACGGTCTACATGGGCGACTACGGGCCCGACGCCGGCGTCACCGACGCGAACCGCGGCCCGGGCGGCCAGGTCGAGTTCAACCGCATCACCGCCGCCGGCAACTACGGCTGGCCGTACTGCACCGGCACCAACACGGCGACCGAGACGTACAACGACTACACGTTCCCGAGCGGCCCGTCCGGCGCCAAGTACGACTGCTCGGGCGGCGCCACCAACAACTCGCCGCACAACACGGGCCTGACGAAGCTGCCCGCGCCGAAGGCCGCCTGGATCAAGTACGGCGGCGACGCGGGCTCCCCGCCCGAGTTCGGCGGCGGCTCCGAGTCCCCGATGGGCGGCCCGGTCTACCGGTACGACGCGAACCTGAACTCGTCGGTGAAGTTCCCGCAGTCGCTGAACGGCAAGTTCTTCGCCGGTGAGTACGGCCGCCAGTGGATCAAGGCCATCACCGTGAACGGCGACGGCAGCCCCGGCACCATCGAGGACTTCCCCTGGGACGGCACCCAGGTGATGGACATGGCCTTCGGCCCCGACGGCGCGCTGTACGTGCTGGACTACGGCACCGGCGCCGACAACCAGGCGCTGTACCGCATCGAGTACGTCGGCGGCAGCAACCGCAACCCGGTCGCGCGCGCCGCGGTGGACAAGACCTCGGGCCAGGCCCCGCTCACGGTGAACTTCTCCTCCGCGGGCAGCTCCGACCCGGAGGGCTCCGCCCTCACGTACTCCTGGAACTTCGGCGACGGAACGACCTCGTCGTCGGCGAACCCCGCGCACACCTACACGAAGACCGGCACGTTCTCGCCGACGCTGACCGTGCGCGACCCGCAGGGCCTGACGGGTACGGCGAGCCTCGTCGTCACCGTCGGCAACACGGCGCCGACGGTGAAACTCACCACGCCCACCGACGGTCAGCTGTTCAGCTTCGGCGACACCGTCCGCTTCACCGTCACGGGCAGCGACCCCGAGGACGGGGCGATCGACTGCTCCAAGGTGACCGTCACCTACTTCCTCGGCCACGACAACCACGAGCACCAGATCACCTCGGCCAAGGGGTGCAGCGGGCAGCTGACCGTGCCGACGGACGGCGAGCACGACGCGGCGGCCAACCTCTACGGTGTCTTCGACGCCTCGTACACCGACAAGGGCGGACTGACCTCCCACAGCGTGAGCAAGCTCCAGCCCAAGCACCGCCAGGCGGAGCACTTCACCGCGCAGAACGGCATCCAGACCGCCGCGCACGGCGGCGCCGAGGGCGGCACCACCGTCGGCTTCACCGACAACAACGACTGGATCTCCTTCACCCCCTACGACCTGCACAACGTCACCGGTATCACGGCGCACGTGGCGTCGGCGGGCCCCGGCGGCACCCTGGAGGTGCGGGCGGGCTCCGCGACGGGCACCCTGCTCGGCACCGTCACGGTCAAGTCCACCGGCAGCTGGGACACGTTCACGGACGTCAGCGCGGGCCTGAGCGCCGGACCGGGCGCGGGATCGCAGCTGTTCTTCGTGTTCAAGGGCGTCAGCGGCCAGGGCAACCTGTTCGACCTGGACTCCTTCACCTTCACCACCGGAGGTGCGTGATGAGCGGCCGACTCGCCTCGGGAGCACGGCACTTCGCACTCGCGGCCGCCGCCGCGGCACTCGGCGCCGCATGCCTCGCGGCGCCGGGAAGCGCGGCCGCGGCCCCCGCCCCGTCCGCACCGGGCCCCGCGCGCGTCGCGGCCGCCCCCTACCAGGTCCTGGTGTTCTCCAAGACGGCCGGCTTCCGGCACGACTCCATCCCCACCGCCGTCGCGGAGATCAAGACACTCGGGCAGCAGCACGGCTTCGGTGTCACCGCGACCGAGGACGCCACCGCCATCAGCGGTCAGAACCTCGCCCGCTACCAGGCCGTGGTGTTCGTCTCCACGACCGGGGACTTCCTCACCGACGCGCAGCAGAACGCGCTGTTCGCCTACGTGGACGGCGGCGGCGGCTTCATGGGCATCCACGCGGCGGCCGACGCCGAGTACGACACGCCGGCCTACCGCGAACTCGTCGGCGCCTGGTTCCTCAGCCATCCGGCGATCCAGCAGGCCACCGTGCGCACCGAGGACACGAGCAACCCGGCGACCGGGCAGTTCGGGCCCACCTGGACCGTCACCGACGAGCTGTACAACTACCGGGCCGATCCCCGCCCGGACGTCCACGTCCTGCAGACGCTCGACGAATCCACGTACACCGGCGGCACGATGGGCGCCGACCACCCCATCACCTGGTGCCATCCGCAGGGGAAGGGGAGGTCGTTCTACACCGGGCTCGGCCACCAGATCGACATGTACGCGAACGCCGACTTCCAGCAACTGCTGGCCGGCGGCATCGCCTACGCGGCCGGGCAGGCACCCGCCGACTGCTCCCCGCCCGAGGGCGGAGGAGGGCCCGTCACCGTCGAGGGCGAGGCGTACACCTCCGCGTCGGGCGTGCAGCCCGCGGACCACGCGGGGGCCGGCGGCGGCCACACCCTCGGCTACATCGACAACGGGGACTGGGCCGGGTACTCCTCCGTCAGCACGGCGGGCGCCACCTCGTTCAGCGCGCGGATCGCCTCCGCCGGGCCGGGCGGGACCGTGCGCATCAGGTCCGGGTCGCAGAACGGGCCGGTGCTCGGCACGCTGAGCGTGCCCACGACCGGCAGCTGGGACACGTTCACCACGGTGTCCACGCAGCTGACGGGTGCGGGCAGCGGGCCGCTGTTCCTCACGTTCAGCGGGGGAGCGGGGTCCCTCTTCGACATCGACTCCTTCTCGCTGTCGTAGGTCCCACCAGCGGGGCTACGGGCCTGCCGGGTGCCGAAGGGCGCCCGGCAGGCCCGTCCCGTGTCCCGTCCCGCTCGGCGGGCGGCCCTCCGGCCCGCCGCCTCCTCGCGCCTCCCGCTTGCCCGCCTCACGGCTCAGGCGCCTGCCAGGTCGCGGTGGTGCCCGTCCCCGAGCCGTCGTCGCGCACCCCGTCGTCCCGTACCGTCAGCCGCACCACCGGCCGCCCGTCCGGCAGCCGGCCGCTCGCGTCGAGTTCGACCACCACCTCGCCGACCCCCTGCCTGCGGTGCGCCGCCGCGAGCGCGCCGCGCAGCGCCGACAGCAGGCCCTCGTCGGCGGCTTCGGGCACCGACGACTCCACCGGGCCGAGGAAGCGCACGGAGGGCCGGAAGCCCAGCAGCGCGGCAGCGCCGTCGGTCTCGCGCAGCACACGGCCGCGCAGGCTCGTCGGCGCCTCGGCCGGCGGCTGCTGGAGCGCGAAGATGGCGGTGCGCACCTCCTGGATCGTGGAGTCGAGTTCGTCGGTCGCACGGCCCAGCAGCGCCGCCGTCTCGCCGGCCCCGGCCCGGCGCCGGGTCGACTCCAGCATCATCTCCGTCGCGAACAGCCGCTGCACGACGAGGTCGTGGAGGTCGCGCGCGATCCGGTCGCGGTCCTCGAACACCGCGAGCCGCTCCCTGTCGTGCTGGGCGTCCGCCAGCACCAGCGCCAGCGCCGCCTGCGAGGCGAACTGCGAGGCGAGCAGCCGGTCCACCGGCGTGTACGGGCGGCCACCGCGCGTCCTCGGCACGGTCAGTGTGCCGATCAGCCGGCCGTCGTGCTGCAGGGGCAGCATCATGCTCGGCCCGAACCGGCCCCGCACGTGGGTGGTCATGCGCGGGTCGGTCGCGGAGTCCTCCAGGAACACCGCCTCACCGCCCAGGAGTTGCTCCAGCACGGGTGAGCCCGGCCGGATGGTCGTGCCCACCATGCCGTCCGCGATCGCCGGGTCGGGCGCGGACACGGCGACGATGCGCATCCCGCCCTCGGACGTCGGCAGCAGGACGGCCCCGGCGTCCGCGTCGGCCAGTACGCGGGCGGACTCGGCGACCGTGGTCAGCGCGTCCTGCGTCGACTCGCCCGTCAGCAGCGCCGTCGTCACGGCCGCCGCGCCCTGGATCCACCGCTCCCGCCGGCGGGCGCGGCCGTAGGTGCGGGCGTTGCCGATGGCGATGCCGGCCTGCGCCGCGAGGGTGTGGAGGAGCACGATGTCGTGCGGCGTGAAACCGCTCCCGGCTCCGGGCCGGTCACCGGCGCCGCGCTTCCCGCTCGCCCGCAGGCTGCCGAAGACCTCGTCGGCGACCCGGACCGGTACCTCCGCGGAGGTGCCGCCCTCGTCCGACCCGGCCGAGAACAGCTCGGTGAGCGGGGCGCTCTCGGGCTGGACGACGCCGAGTTCCACGTACCGGGCCTCGACCAGCTCGACTGCGGTCTCCACGACCTGCTGGAGCGTCACGCCCAGTTCGAGGTCGGTGCCGATGCCGAGGACCGACTCCAGCAGGACCGGCAGCCGGTCGGTGTACCGCGGGCCGGCTCCGGAACCGGAACCGGTGGGGGCGGCCGAGCCCGAGCCGGGGCCGGCGGCAACGGAGGCGCCGGGCCGGACGGCGTGCTCCGGCGCCGCCGCCGGGCCGGCGTCCGCGGCCTCCGCGCCGTCGGCTCCGTCGCCGGGCGGCCGGGCGCCGCCGGGCCCGTCGGGGGCGTCCGGCGGCGTGGGGTCCTCGTCGCGGCCTCGCATGCCGGGAGGCGTCAGTGGGCCTCGGCCAGCGGGTTCATGTCCCGCGGCTGGACCTGGCCCTCCAGCATGGCGCCCATGCCGAGGATCGTGCACACGTCGGGCCGCTCCGCGATGGCGACCGGCATGCCCGTCGCCTCCCGCAGCATCGTGTCGAGGCCCGGCAGCAGCGCGCTGCCGCCGACCATCTTGATGCCCGTGTCCGCGAGGTCGGCCACCAGGTCGGGCGGGCACTCGCGCAGCACGCGCCCGATGCCGTCCTTCACGGCGGTCAGCGGCGTGTAGATCGCCTCGCGCACGGCCGCGGTGTCCACCTTGACCGTCCGCGCCACGCCGGTGGCCACGTCCCGGCCGTTGATCTCCATCGTGGTCGGCCCCTCGGCCGTCAGACCGTGGTCGGTGAGGGCCAGTTGCAGTGGGCGCACGGACTGCGTCGGCAGCACCAGCTCGTAGTGGTGGCGCAGGTGCTGGATGACGGCCTGGTCGATGGCGTTGCCGCCGACGGGGATGCGCTGCGCGGTCACGATCGAGCCCAGCGACAGGACGGCCACCTGGGTGGTCGCGGCCCCGCACATGATGATCATCGTGGCGGTCGGGTCCTCGACGGGCAGCCCGCAGCCGACCGCCGCGGCGACCACCGTGTCGACCAGCTCGACCCGGCTCGCGCCCAGGCCGACCAGTGTCTCCACGGCGGCGCGCTGCGCGAGGGGGTCGCTGTCGTGCGGGGTGGAGGCCGCGGCGCGCAGCCGGGGCTTGCGCCGCAGCTGCCGCCGCAGCTTGTCGCCCAGCAGGTGGCGCAGCATGCGCTGGGCCATCTCGATGTCGATGACGGTGCCGCCGGTGACGGGGCGTGCGACGCGGATGTAGTCGGGCGTGCGGCCCGTCATCTGCTCGGCGAGCGAACCGACCGCGATCAGCGATCCTGTACGGGTGTTGACGGCCGCGCAGCTCGGCTCGTCCACGAGGAGGCCGGCCCCCTTCACATAGACCCGCGTCCGGGCGGCTCCCATGTCGACGGCGATGTGGCAGCGGCGCAGATTCTCAAGACTGACGGTCACGGCGGATCTCCCGAGCGGCAGGGACGGTCACCGGCGGCGCGGGCCCCGGTTCGATACCAGAAGCGTCCTGCGACACGGGCCGCGGCGCGCGCTGGGCTGCGCCGGTCGGCGTACGGGAAGCCACCCCGCACGGGTGCGGCGCGCCCCGCCCGCGCCCCGCCCGGCGGCTCCGAGGGCGACCGGGCGCCGGGGTCCTCTCCTCCCCCCGCCTCCGGCTCCTGTTCCCCGCCTCCTGCTCCCCGACTCCCGCTCCCCGACTCCCGCCCCTGCTCCCACTCACCACTCCCACTCACCGCCCGCTATGGGCGCGACCACCGCTGGAGCAGGCCCCAGGTGAACTCCGCCACGTACTCTTTCCGGTCGACCTTGCCCGTGTCGCGTGCTGACGCCCGGACACTCCCCGTGCCGGGCTGTGCGCCCGGGGCCCGTCCGCCGGCCGCCAGGGCGTCGGGGCCGGCCGGCGCGCGGGGACCGGCCGGCGGATCCGCCGGCTCCGGGGGTCCCTCGGGGGCGCGGAAGGCCAGGCCGAAGCGGGTCGGCGCCGAGCCCTCCAGCGGGCGCGCGGGCGGGAAGGCCCGCGCCAGTTCGTCCACGGTGCAGCCCCATGGGCGCAGGTCGGCGGCCGTCGCGAGCGCGGGGGCGGGGGCGCCGGGGGCCCGTACGAGCCACTCGTTCCACACGGCCCCGCCCGGCGCCACCATGATCTCGAAACGCAGGTCGGGCCAGAGCGGGAGGGGCCACTGCAGGGTGTCGCACTCGAGGTCGCCGATCCGCCGCCGGAAGGTCCGCTCCGGCGGGCCGAGGACCGACCGGTAGCGGGCTCGCGCGCCCCGCCCGCGCGGCGCGCGGACCATCGCCTGCCAGCGGCGGTTGGCCTCCCGCAGCTCGGCCCGGGAGGCCCCCAGCGCCCGCCGTGCCTCGTCGACGAGGTCCGGCTGGTGGTCGGCCATCCTCCGCAGCAGCACGAGCTGGAAGGAATCCGGGCCGAAGGGCCCGGGCGCATCGCTGCCTGATGTCATGGGGCCCATCGTGCCCAATCGGACAACCCGGGGCGCGACGCGGGCTTGTACACAGGATCTCCACACCCCTGGAGGTCTGCGGTGCTGCCGCGCCGCATACTCTGCGAGCGCCATGGACTACTGCGACCAGTGCCGACGGCACCTCAACGGCGCACTGACCTGCGCCGGATGCGGCAGGGCCGCGGAGGAGCTGCGGAGGAACGACCGCCCCGCACCGGGCTCTCCCACCGGAGCGCCCCCGCAGGGGCAGGGCCCCGGGACCGCCGGGTACGGACCGTACGGGCACGGCGACGGCGTGTCGCATGCCGGAGCCGGTGCCCCGCCGCCGCCCGCAGCCGGGTACGCCGCGCCCGGGGCGCGGGGCGACGCGGGCGCCGGATACCCGGGTGGCGCCGGTGCGGGCGCAGCGCAGGCCGGGC
>NZ_JAKGCV010000088.1 GCF_021556455.1 Streptomyces fuscigenes
CCGCCGGGACCGCGAGGCGCGCCGCCTCGGGCGCCGGGACCGCCGGACGCGCCGCGGGGACGCCGCGGAGGGGGCGGCCGCCCCGCGCGGGGTGGGGAAAACCCGAGGGTGAGAACGGAGACCGCCCTCATGGTGGGGCGCTCCGCCGCCCGGGAGCATGGTGCGTACCGGGGTCACCGGCGGACGTGAGGCACGGACCGCGGCAGTGGCACACGGCAGAAGCAGGACGGATACGGGCGGACGCGGACGGCGCCGGACCTCCCTGGCGGAGGCGGCACCGGATTCGCGCCCTGAGCAGATCGGACGGCCCGATGGCCAGTTACCCAGGTGTCGAGACGAGTACGGAGTACGGCCACGGCCCGGGCACGGCACCCCGGCGCCACCTCGTTCCCTCGTTCGTGCGGGCGCCGTTCGAGGCCCGGGCCTGGCGGGAGCTGGGGCACGTGGTGCTGAGCCTGCCGATCGGCATCCTGATGTTCGTCTACTCCGTGACGATGCTGTCGTTCGGTGCCGGCATGCTGGTGACGTTCCTCGGGGTGCCGGTCCTCGGCATCACGCTGGCGAGCGCACGCGGCTTCGCGGTGATGGAGCGCGCCCGGGCACGGCGCCTGCTCGGCCTGGACGTGGGCCGCCCGCAGCCGCTGCGGCCGAAGAAGAACGGCCTGCTGTCCTGGACGGGCGCGGTGCTCAGGAGCGGCGAGTCGTGGCGCAATCTGCTCTACACGCTGCTGATGCTCCCCTGGGCCTGCTTCGCGTTCGTCGTGAGCGTGACGTTCTGGGTGACGGGCTGGGGGCTGCTGGCCTTCCCGCTGTGGCGGTGGGCCTACCCGGGCAACGGCGACGGGGTGGCGCTGTACCGGGATTCCTCGGGCACCACCGTCGACCTGGGCGCCCCGGTGCAGAGCGCGGTCGTGTGCGCGATGGGGCTGGTCGTCGTGCTGGCGACCCCGTACGTGGTGCGCGGGCTGACGTCCGTGGACCGGCTGATGGTGGGCCTGCTGCTGGGGCCGTCGCGGCTGGAGTCGCGCGTCGTCGAGCTGGAGTCGGACCGCGGGGTCGTCGTGGACACCGCCGCCGCGGACCTGCGCCGCATCGAGCGCGACCTGCACGACGGCGCGCAGGCCCGGCTCGTCGCCCTCGCCATGGATCTCGGGCTCGCCAAGGAGAAGCTGGCCGAGGATCCGGAGGCCGCCGCGCGCATGGTCGACGAGGCCCACGGCGAGGTGAAGACCGCCCTCCAGGAGCTGCGGGACCTCGCCCGCGGCATCCACCCGGCCGTCCTGACCGACCGCGGCCTCGACGCGGCGCTCTCGTCGCTTGCGGCCCGGTGCACGGTCCCGGTACGGGTCGACGTCGACCTGCCCGGCCGGCCGGCCCCGGCGATCGAGGGGATCGCGTACTTCACGGTCTCCGAACTGCTGCAGAACATCAGCAAGCACAGCCGGGCCCGTCGGGCCGAGGTGGACGTGTGGCGCTCCGACGGCCGCCTGCTGCTGCAGGTGTCCGACGACGGGGTCGGCGGAGCGGATCCGGGCGACGGCAGCGGGATCGCCGGCCTGATCGAGCGGCTCGGGGCGGTGGACGGCGTCCTGCTGGTCGACTCGCCGCAGGGCGGCCCCACGACCGTCACCGCCGAACTGCCCTGGCGCGAATGACCCCCAGGGGGCGGGCCTGCGGTCTTCCCGACCCGCCCCCATGGAGCGCTTCCCCGACCGCCTCCGCACCACCGGCGCCGCCCGGGCCGCCCGGCGGGACGTGAGCCCGGCCCGGGCGGCCCGGCGGGACGTGAGCCCGGCCCGGGCCACGGGGCCGCACGGCGAGCGGCTCCCCTCCCCCCGGCCCGGGCGGCCCCGACCCCGCCGCTCAACCCGGAGGGGGCGCGTCCGCGTCCCTTGCCTGGGATGCTGGAGACGCGGGGGCCAGGGGGCGCCGCCCCGGACACGGACGTCCGGGTACGCGTGAGGCGTGGGGGGTTTGCGAGACAGTGGTTTCGGTTGTGGAGGACAGAGTGCGCGTGGTCATCGCCGAGGACTCGGTGCTGCTGCGGGAGGGCCTGACCCGGCTCCTGACCGACCGCGGCCACGACGTGGTCGCCGGCGTCGGGGACGCGGTGGCGCTGACGAAGACCATCGGTGAGCTGGCCGATCAGGGCGCGTTGCCGGACGTCGTCGTCGCGGACGTGCGCATGCCTCCGACCCACACGGACGAGGGTGTGCGGGCGGCCGTGTGGCTGCGCAAGGAGCATCCGGGCGTCGGCGTGCTCGTCCTGTCCCAGTACGTGGAGGAGGAGTACGCGACCGAACTGCTGGCCGGCTCGACCCGCGGCGTGGGCTACCTGCTCAAGGACCGGGTCGCGGACGTCAGGGAGTTCGTGGACGCGGTCGTCCGGGTGGCGGGCGGCGGCACCGCGCTCGACCCGGAGGTCGTGGCGCAGCTGCTGGGCCGCAGCCGCAAGCAGGACGTGCTGGCGGGCCTCACGCCCCGCGAGCGCGAGGTGCTGGGCCTGATGGCGGAGGGCCGGACGAACTCGGCGGTCGCCAAGCAGCTGGTGGTCTCCGACGGCGCGGTCGAGAAGCACGTCAGCAACATCTTCCTGAAGCTCGGCCTGTCGCCGAGTGACGGGGATCACCGCAGGGTGCTGGCCGTCCTGACCTACCTGAGGTCCTGAGGGCCCGGGCCCCGCGGCGCGGCACGCGGTGCCGGGGGCCGTGGGCTGCTGCGACGCGGTGGTCCTAGTCCCAAAGGACGAGCCCGGCCAGGCAGCCGCCCTCGCACGCAAAGCGGCGTAGAACAGGGCATTTTCGTGCGTCGGGGTGTCTCATGGTGGCGTCCATCATGCGAGCGAGCAGAGGTAGGCGACCCTTACCGACGTAGGGTTGCTGCGGGACGGCCGGCGGCCGGCCGTCCCGGAGCCGCCGCCTCACAGGGAGGTCCAGTTCAGTGACCAGCCAGGTCAGTAGCGCAGCCGACGAGGCCAACGACGCGGGCGACACCGTCGTCGCGGAGCAGCGTGCCCCGTTGTCGGGCCGGTCGGAAGAGTCAGGGCCGGGGGGTTCCGGCGCCAAGGAGGTCCGCCGCCTCGACCGGGTGATCATCCGCTTCGCGGGCGACTCGGGTGACGGCATGCAGCTGACGGGCGACCGGTTCACCTCGGAGACGGCCTCCTTCGGCAACGACCTGTCGACCCTGCCGAACTTCCCGGCCGAGATCCGCGCCCCCGCAGGCACCCTGCCGGGCGTGTCCTCGTTCCAGCTGCACTTCGCCGACCACGACATCCTGACCCCCGGCGACGCGCCGGACGTGCTGGTCGCGATGAACCCGGCGGCGCTGAAGGCGAACATCGCGGACGTGCCGCGGGGCGCGGAGATCATCGTCAACACCGACGAGTTCACCAAGCGCCCGATGGCGAAGGTCGGCTACGACACCTCCCCCCTGGAGGACGGCTCGCTGGACGCGTACCAGGTGCACCCCGTGCCCCTGACGACGCTGACCATCGAGGCCCTCAAGGACTTCGGGCTCTCCCGCAAGGAGGCCGAGCGCAGCAAGAACATGTTCGCCCTCGGTCTGCTGTCGTGGATGTACAACCGGCCGACGGAGAACACCGAGTCGTTCCTGCGTTCGAAGTTCGCGAAGAAGCCGGAGATCGCCGAGGCGAACGTGGCCGCGTTCCGCGCCGGCTGGAACTTCGGTGAGACGACGGAGGACTTCGCCGTCTCCTACGAGGTCGCCCCGGCCGAGGAGGCCTTCCCGGCCGGCACCTACCGCAACATCTCCGGCAACCTGGCGCTGTCGTACGGGCTGGTCGCCGCCGCGCACCAGGCGGACCTGCCGCTGTACCTCGGCTCGTACCCGATCACGCCGGCCTCCGACATCCTGCACGAGCTGTCGAAGCACAAGAACTTCGGCGTGCGCACGTTCCAGGCCGAGGACGAGATCGCGGGCATCGGCGCCGCTCTGGGCGCGGCCTTCGGCGGTTCCCTCGCGGTGACCACCACCTCCGGCCCGGGTGTCGCCCTCAAGAGCGAGACGATCGGCCTCGCGGTCTCCCTGGAGCTGCCGCTGCTGATCGTGGACATCCAGCGCGGCGGCCCCTCGACGGGCCTGCCGACGAAGACCGAGCAGGCCGACCTGCTGCAGGCGATGTACGGGCGCAACGGCGAGGCCCCGGTGCCGATCGTCGCGCCGTCGACGCCGGCGGACTGCTTCGACGCGGCCGTCGAGGCGGCCCGCATCGCGCTGACCTACCGCACGCCGGTCCTCCTGCTGTCGGACGGCTACCTCGCGAACGGCTCCGAGCCGTGGCGGGTGCCGGAGCCGCACGAGCTGCCCGACCTGACGGTGCGGTTCGCCACCGCGCCGAACCATCAGAACGCGGACGGCACCGAGGTGTTCTGGCCCTACAAGCGCGACCCGCAGACGCTGGCGCGCCCGTGGGCCGTGCCCGGCACGCCCGGCCTCGAACACCGCATCGGCGGCATCGAGAAGCAGGACGGCACGGGCAACATCTCCTACGACCCCGCCAACCACGACTTCATGGTGCGCACGCGCGCCGCGAAGGTCGACGGCGTCCAGGTTCCCGACCTCGAGGTCGACGACCCGGACGGCGCCCGCACCCTGGTGCTCGGCTGGGGCTCCACGTACGGGCCGATCACGGCGGCCGTGCGACGCCTGCGCAAGTCGGGGCACCCCGTCGCCCAGGCGCACCTGCGGCACATCAACCCCTTCCCCGCGAACCTCGGCGAGGTCCTCAAGCGGTACGACAAGGTCGTCGTGCCCGAGATGAACCTCGGCCAGCTCGCGACCCTGCTGCGAGCCAAGTACCTGGTGGACGCGCACTCGTACAACCAGGTCAACGGCATGCCCTTCAAGGCGGAACAGCTCGCCACGGCCATCGAGGAGGCCATTCATGTCTGACGCCAACGAGCTGCTGACGCTGATCCCGAAGGCCGAAGCCAAGCAGTCGATGAAGGACTTCAAGTCAGACCAGGAGGTGCGCTGGTGCCCGGGCTGCGGCGACTACGCCGTCCTGGCCGCCGTCCAGGGCTTCATGCCCGATCTGGGGCTCGCGAAGGAGAACATCGTCTTCGTCTCGGGCATCGGCTGCTCGTCGCGTTTCCCGTACTACATGAACACGTACGGGATGCACTCGATCCACGGCCGCGCCCCGGCCATCGCCACGGGCCTCGCGACCTCGCGCCGGGACCTGTCGGTGTGGGTCGTCACCGGTGACGGCGACTCGCTGTCCATCGGCGGCAACCACCTCATCCACGCGCTGCGCCGCAACGTCAATCTGAAGATCCTGCTGTTCAACAACCGGATCTACGGCCTGACGAAGGGCCAGTACTCGCCGACCTCCGAGGTCGGCAAGATCACGAAGTCGACGCCGATGGGCTCGCTGGACGCCCCGTTCAACCCGGTGTCGTTGGCCATCGGCGCCGAGGCGTCGTTCGTGGCCCGTACGGTCGACTCGGACCGCAAGCACCTCACGAGCGTGCTGCGGGCCGCGGCCGACCACCCGGGCACGGCGCTGGTGGAGATCTACCAGAACTGCAACATCTTCAACGACGGCGCCTTCGAGGTCCTCAAGGACCGGGAGCAGGCCCAGGAGGCCGTGATCCGCCTGGAGGACGGGCAGCCGATCCGCTTCGGCGCGGACGGCGCGAAGGGCGTCGTGCGCAACGAGCGGACCGGCGACCTGGAGGTCGTCGAGGTCACGCCGGAGAACGAGTCGAGGATCCTCGTCCACGACGCGTCGAACGAGTCCCCGACGACGGCGTTCGCGCTCTCGCGCCTGGCGGACCCGGACACCCTGCACCGGACTCCGATCGGCGTCTTCCGCAACGTGCGCCGCCCGGTCTACGACACGCTGATGAACGAGCAGCTGGACACGGCCGTCGAGCAGAAGGGCAAGGGCGACCTGGCCGCCCTGCTCACCGGCAACGACACGTGGACGGTCGCGGGCTGATCCCGCGTCCGGCCGCCGACGGCGGCCGGAGACCGCCGGACGGCCGGCACGGGCAACGCGCCCCGTGCCGGCTGTCCGCCGTTCGCGGCGGGGTCGGAAGGGCCGGTCCCCCGCGATGGCGACCCGTTCGGCGACGCGGCGCCCGGTGCCGTGGTCGGCGACGGTGACGGCGTAGTGCCGCGTGGCGCGGTCGTCCCAGAAGGCCGGGGACGAAGGCCGGAGGCGAGGGCCGGGGACGAACCCACCCGGCCCCGGCGGCGCGGGAAGCCGCAGCCGCGCGGGGCGCACTCGCCGCGGGGAGCGCGAGTGCCCGACTTCCACCGCACAGTCGATCGAGCGCATCCCGTGCCGGGAGCGTGCCCCGTGCCCCTGCGCGCCGTCCCGTGTCATGACCGTATGACGGAACGGACATGACAGCGAGCGGCCTCTGCCGCTACCGTCCCGTACGGAGGGGGCGTTGACGCGGACGCGCCCCGTCGGCGAGGAACGGGCACGGGAAGGGGGCCGGGTGAAGACGACCACGGACAACGAGCAGCGCTCAGGGCTGCTGTTCGGCTTCGGCGCGTACGGGATCTGGGGCCTGGTGCCCCTGTACTGGCCGCTGCTGGAGCCCGCGGGCGCCATGGAGGTGCTGGCCCACCGCATGGTGTGGTCGCTGGGCGTGGTGGCGATCGCGCTGGCCTGCACGCGGCGCTGGGCGTGGATCGGCGAACTGGTGCGTCAGCCGCGACGGGTGGCGCTGCTGGTGCTCGCCGCCGCGACGATCACCGTCAACTGGGGCGTCTACATCTGGGCCGTGAACTCGGGTCACGTCGTCGAGGCGTCCCTCGGCTACTTCATCAATCCGCTGGTGACGATCCTGCTCGGTGTCGTGCTGCTCAAGGAGCGGCTGCGGCCCGCCCAGTGGGCGGCGGTCGGTGTCGGACTCGCCGCCGTGCTGGTCATCTCCATCGGGTACGGGCGCCTGCCGTGGATCTCGCTGGTGCTGGCCTTCTCGTTCGGCACGTACGGCCTGATCAAGAAGAAGATCAACCTGGGCGGCCTGGAGTCACTCGCGGCGGAGACGACCGTGCTGTTCCTGCCGGCCCTGGGCTTCCTGCTGTGGCTGGGGGCGAGCGGCAGGTCCACGTTCACCGCCCACGGCGCCGGCCACGCGGCGTGGCTCGCCTCGGCGGGCCTGGTGACGGCGGTGCCGCTGGTGCTGTTCGGCGCGGCGGCCGTGCGCGTGCCGCTGACCACGCTCGGGCTGCTGCAGTACCTCACGCCCGTGCTCCAGCTGGCGCTGGGCGTGGCGTACTTCCACGAGCCGATGCCTCCCGAGCGGTGGGCGGGCTTCGCGCTGGTGTGGGTGGCGCTGATCGTGCTGACGGGGGACGCGCTGCGCACGGCCCGTACGGCCCGGGTCCGTGCGGCCCGGCTGCGCGCCGCCGCGGCCCTGCGCACGGGGGACGCCCCGTCGAGCCCTCCCCTCTCCCCGGGCACCGGGGAGTCCGCGCCACCCGCCGCCCCCGAGGCGCCGGCGGGCTCCCCCGGGGCGACGGACAGCGTGCCGGGCGCCTGACGGGCAGGCACGCCCCCGCGGGCGCTCCCCGGGGCCCCGCCGGACACGGCAGGGCCCGCCCGCGCGTGTCAGGCGGTGACGTCCTTCGTCGAGAAGCGGGCCCAGGCGGCCGAGCCGAACACGAGCGCGTACACGCCCTGCACCACGAGGTTCTTCACCACGCCGTCCCACAGGACCGGCGCCCGCAGCACGTCCGCGAACGAGAGCCAGTAGTGCGGGAACAGATACGGGTGGATCACGTCCAGCTGCGGGATCGAGTCGACGATCTGCACGGTGATCAGCAGCCCGACCGTCGAGGCCATCGCCGCGATGCCGCTGCTCGTGAGCGTCGAGACGAACAGGCCGATCGCGGCGAAGCCCACCAGCGACGCGGCCACCAGCACCGCCACGAGCAGGGCCCGCAGCAGGCCCGCGCCGAAGGAGATCGTCGTGCCGGAGATGGTGGTGACATCGCCCGTCGGGAACAGCAGGGCGCCCGTCGCCAGCGCGAACGCGGCCACGACCACGGTCGCCGTCAGGCAGAACGCCAGCGTCGTGGCGTACTTGGCGAGCAGCAGCCTGGTCCGCCCGGCCGGGACGACCAGGAGGTAGCGCAGCGTGCCGCCGGCCGACTCGCCGGCGACCGAGTCGCCCGCGATCACGCCGACGGTCATGGGCAGGAAGACGGGCAGGGTCGCGGCGAGCGCGGCGAACACGAGGAACAGGCCGTTGTTGGTGACCTGCGTCAGGAACGCGGGCCCGCCGCCGTGCGGGTCGCCCGCCTCTCCCCCGCCGCTCGTCTGGATCTTGACGGCGACGCCCACGAGGACCGGCACGGCCGCGAGGACCGCGAGCAGCGCCAGCGTCCGCCACCTGCGGAAGGTCGTCACCCACTCGGAGCGGAAGAACCCGAGCGTCCACCAGAACGCGGAACTCCGCGCTCCCGGCACGGCACCCGGAGCGCCCGCGGCTGCATCTCCGGCCGCGGCCGCCGTGCCGGCCTTGTCGGCCTCGTCGGCCGCGTCGGCCGCCGTGTCCGGGGCCTCCAGGGCCACCGCCGGCCCTGCCGCGCCCGTGCCCGCGCCGGGGGCCGTCTCGCCCGCGCCCGGGGCTGCCCCGTCCCGCTCCGCGTCCGGGACCGTCCCGTCCGTGCCCGCCGTCTCAGCCCGCGACATCGAAGCCCTCTCCCGTCAGCGCCACGAAGGCGTCCTCCAACGTGCCGCGCTCGACTCCGAACGCCCGTACCCGCACCCCGGCCCTCACCAGCGCCGCGTTGAGGTCGGCCGGGTCCGCCCGGTCGCCTCCCGCGTCGCCCGCCGGCAGTTCTCCGGTCACCCGGCCCTCACCCTTCTCGATGGCCGTGACGCCCAGCTCGGCCAGCACCCGGGCCGCGTCGGCCGGGTCGGGCGTGGTGACGGCGAGCCTGCCGTGCGTGCCCGCCGAGAGGTCCGCCACCGAGCCCTGCGCGATCAGGCGGCCCTGCGCCATGACGGCCGCATGCGTGCACACCTG
Organism: Streptomyces fuscigenes; assembly: GCF_021556455.1. Taxonomy (GTDB): domain Bacteria; phylum Actinomycetota; class Actinomycetes; order Streptomycetales; family Streptomycetaceae; genus Streptomyces; species Streptomyces fuscigenes. The sequence goes on from NZ_JAKGCV010000088.1 coordinate 9,018, forward strand.
CTCGATCTCGTCCAGGAGGTGCGAGGAGAGGAAGACCGTCGTGCCGTCGGCGGCGAGCTCCCGCACCAGCGTCCTGATCTCCCGCATGCCCTGCGGGTCGAGGCCGTTGGTCGGCTCGTCCAGGACGAGCAGTCTGCGCGGCCGCAGAAGCGCGGCGGCGATGCCGAGCCGCTGCTTCATGCCGAGGGAGTAGGCCTTGGCCCGCTTGGCCGACGCGGCGGCGAGGCCGACCCGTTCGAGCGCCGCGTCCACCCGCGCGGAGCGGGTGCGGGGGTCGGCGGTGGGGTCCGCCGCGTCGTAGCGCACCAGGTTGTCGCGTCCGCTCAGGAACCCGTACTGGGCGGGCCCCTCGATCAGCGCGCCCACCTGCGGGAGCACGGCGCGCGCCGCGTGCGGCATCGGGCGGCCGAGCAGGCTCGCGGTGCCGGCCGTGGGCTGCACGAGGCCGAGCAGCATGCGGATGGTCGTCGTCTTGCCCGACCCGTTGGGCCCGAGGAAGCCGAACACGCTGCCGTCCGGCACCGCCAGGTCCAGCCGGTCGACGGCGAGCTGCCCGCCTCCGTAGCGCTTCGTGAGGCCGCGGGCCTCGATCACGGGCGGCGCCCCGTGCGGGAGCGCCCGCCCCGCGGCCCCGGCCGCCACTGTCGTCGCCACGATCCCCAGTCCCTCCGGTCCTGCAAGCTCGGTGTCGGCCCCCGCTCGTGCGGGGCGCCCGGAAAACGCGCCGCCCCGCCGTACGAGCGTACGGCGGGGCGGCGGGCGAGCGGGGAGGGCGGGCCGGTGGGGGTCGCCCGGGCGGCGGTGTCGTACGCCGCCCCGGGGCGGCCCCCGGCGTCGCGCCCCTACTTGGCGGCGGCGTTCGCCGTGTCGATCAGGCGCTGCTGACTCACGGCGCCGACGTAGACGGTGCCGTCGTCGGTCGTCAGCGCGTTGATCAGGCGGGTGTGGAACACCGTGCCGGAGCCGAACTTCCCGCTGACCTTGTCGCCCAGCGAGTCCAGGAAGCCCTGGGCGTCCTGCGGGACGGCCGCGGAGCCGTCCTTGCCGCCCTTGGGCGCGGCGTGGCCGGCCGCGCCCGCGGTGCCCGGCAGCTCGACGACCGTCGCCCAGCCGGAGCCGATGGTCTTCACCTTGCCGAGCGCGGCCTTCGCGCGGTCCTGGTCCTGCTTCGAGGGCGCCTGGGGCCGGGGCGTCGCGTGCTTCGGGCCCTCGGTGACCTTGGTGCCCTTCGGCGGCGTGAACGTGAACGTCGAGGCCGCGGGCCTGGCGAAGTCGACCGAGGTGTAGCCGATGTCGACGACGGGCTTGCCGCCGCCGCTGGGCAGCAGCGTGAACTTCAGCGGCGTGCCCGTCCTGGAGTCGACCGCGACGCGGACCGAGCCGACGGTCGAGCCCGTCTGCTTCGGCTTGATCACCAGCTCGTAGGCGTCGTGGCCGGCGACCTTCGAGGTGCCGTCCACGCTGAACGAGGTCGTGGACCCGGCGGCTCCGAGCACGTCGTCCGTGAACTGGCGGGGTGTCGTCGGCAGGTCGCCGCCGTGCGGCAGTGGCGGCAGCGCCTTCGGGGAGCCGGAGCCGGCCTCGTCGGGTGCCGTCGTGTGGAACGCCTGGTTGGCGGCGCTGTCGTAGGCCCAGACCTGGCTTCCGTCGCGGATGACGCTGTACTCGGACGCGTTGTCGAGGACGGAGACCTTCTGCTTCTCCGGTCCGTCGGCGGCGACCCGCAGCGTGTGCGTGCCGGAGGCCAGTTCCATCAGCTTGGAACCGGGGTCGGCCGAGGAACCGGACGGTGCCCCCGAGGAACCGCCCGGGCCGCCGGACATCGCGCCGGACATCGAGTCGCCGAGGGCGCCCAGCGACGGCAGGCCCAGGTCCGTGGTGAGCTTCACGGTCCCGGAGAGCTGCTGCGTGTCGGACGCGGCGATCTTCTGGACGAGATCGTGCGCGCTGATCTTCGGAAGGTCCGGGTCGCCGGACGCGGCGAGCGCCGGGACCAGTCCCACGGTCAGCGCGGCGACGCCCGCGACGGCCACCGGAAGCGCGTACCGGGTCATCGTCCTGCGGGTCCTGCCGCCGCTCCCGCCCTCCTCGGCGATGCCTGTGCTGTCGTTGCCTGCCATGTGCCCTACCTCCGTGATCGGCGGCCGGTCGTAACGGTCATCGGTGCCGCGCACTCGTCCACCCCCCGACGCCATTCTCACTCGGCAGGGTCACGAACGCGTATGCCCATCTGACCAAACCGGCCGTACCCGGGGCATCAGCCCCGCGGCGCAACTTCCCGTACCCCTACGGGATGACACCAACCCCCGGTCCCCTGGGGGCCACGGCGCCGCGCCGGGGCGCGGGCGCGGCCGGACGCGCCGTGCCCGGCGTCAGCCCGCGCGGTGCACCACGGCGTCGCACAGGTCCGTGAGCGCGGACTTCGCCCAGCACTCGGGCAGCGGGACGAGGGTGTCGCGGGCGGCCGTCGCGTAGCGCACGGCCTCGTCCATGGCCTGCTGGAGGGCGGGGTGCGCGCGCAGCCGGCGCAGGGCCTCCGCGTGCCGCGCGTCGTCGGAGAGGTCGGAGGCGAGCAGCTCGACCAGCTCGACGTCGTCCGGTTCGGCCAGCTTCTCGGCGCGGGCGCGCAGCAGCAGCACCGGCAGCGTCGGGATGCCCTCGCGCAGGTCGGTACCGGGCGTCTTGCCGGACTCGTGCGACTCGCTGGCGATGTCGAGCACGTCGTCCGCCAGCTGGAACGCGACACCGAGGCGCTCGCCGAACTGCGTGAGGATGTCGACGACGTGCTCGTCGGCGCCCGACATCAGCGCGCCGAAGCGCCCGGAGACGGCGACCAGCGAGCCGGCCTTGCCGGACAGCACGTCGAGGTAGTGGGCGACCGGGTCGCGGCCGTCGCGCGGGCCGGCGGTCTCCAGGATCTGTCCGGTGACGAGCCGCTCGAACGCCTCCGCCTGGATGCGGACGGCCTCGGGGCCGAGCTCGGCGAGGATCTGGGAGGCGCGGGAGAAGAGGAAGTCGCCGGTGAGGACGGCGACGGAGTTGTCCCAGCGCGCGTTGGCGCTGTCCACGCCCCGGCGGACCTCGGCCTCGTCCATGACGTCGTCGTGGTAGAGCGTCGCGAGGTGGGTGAGCTCCACGACCACCGCCGACGGCACCACGCCGGGCGCGTAGGGGTCGCCGAACTGGGCGGCCAGCAGCACCAGCAGGGGCCGGAACCGCTTCCCGCCGGCGCGCACCAGGTGCTGGGCGGCCTCATTGATGAAGGCGACGTCGCTCTTGGTGGCATCGAGCAGTCCCGCCTCGACAGCCGCCAATCCGGTCTGGACATCGGCTTCAAGAGCGTGGTCCCGCATGCTCAGCCCGAACGGCCCGACGACGGTCACGAGGGGTACTCCTGTCTGCTGACGATCACACGGATTGTCGATGTGTCGCTGCCATCACTCAAGTCAGCGTATCCGGTCGCGTTTCGATCACCGTGGGCGCCTTCCCGACACCGGCAGTATGTTCGTGATCAGTCGTACGAGCGGGAGAGACTATTTTGTCCGACACGGTGACCGACGCGAAAGAGCACGGAGAGCAACCTCCGCCCCAGGACGACCGCGGGTTCCTGGGACAGCCGAGAGGGCTGGTCACGCTGTCGGGCCTCGAGGTCTGGGAGCGGTTCTCGTTCCTGGGGATGCAGGCCATTCTCGTCCTCTATTTCGTCGACAGCGTCGCACACGGCGGCCTCGGCATGGCCGACGGCACGGCCGCCTCCGTCTCCGCGGCGTACGGCACCCTGGTCTACCTGGTCTCCGTCGGCGGCGGCTGGCTGGCCGACCGCATCCTCGGCTCGTACCGCTCCGTCCTGTGGGGCGGCGTCCTCATCGCCGCCGGGCACTACCTGATGGCGGTGCCCGCCGTCTGGGCGACCTGGGCGGGCCTCGGCCTGATCAGCGCGGGCACGGGCCTGCTGAAGCCGAACGTCTCGTACATGGTCGGCAAGCTCTACCGCACGAGGGACGAGCGCCGCGACGCCGGATTCGCCCTCTACTACATGGCCATCAACATCGGCTCGTTCCTCGGGCCGCTGGTGACGGGGTGGCTGGGCGACCACGCGAGCTGGCACTGGGGCTTCTCCGCGGCGGCCTTCGGCATGACGCTGGGGCTCGTCCAGTACGTCTGGGGCCGCGGGCACCTGGCGGGGCGCGGCAGCGCGCCGGAGTACGCGCTCGCGCCGGGCCCGATGCGCCGGGCCGTGCGGTGGACGGTGATCGGGGCACTCGCCGCCGCCGTCCTCGCCACCGCCCTCTCGCTGGCCGGGTGGCTGACGCTCGGCCGGTTCGTCGACGTGCTCACGGCCGTGTCGGTCGCCGCCCCCGTCGTGTACTTCGCGGTGATGTTCACGAGCCCCCGGGTCAGCGCCGAGGAGCGCGGCCGGCTGCGCCCCTACATCGTGCTGTTCGCGGCGTCCGTGGTCTTCAACTTCATCCTCTTCCAGGCCTATTCGACGATGATCCTGCTGGCCGCCTCGAACGCCCGGTCGAGCATCCTCGGCTTCGGCTTCCCCGCGAGCTGGTACACCTCGGCCCTCGGCGCCTTCGAGGTCGGCCTCGCGCCGGTCGTCGCCGCCGTGTGGGTGCGGATGGGCCGCCGGCAGCCGCACGCGTCCAACAAGATCGCGGCCGGCGTGGTCCTCGGCGGCCTGTCGTTCCTGCTGATCGTCCTGCCCACGTCCGGACACAGTGGCGACACGTACAAGATGGCCGTCTGGTGGATCGTCGGCTCGTACGTCCTGCTCGGCCTCGGCGACATCCTGCTGGAGACCTCCGGCCTGTCCGCCTCCACCAAGCTCGCTCCGCGGGCGTTCGCGAGCCAGACGATGGCGCTGTGGTTCCTCTCGCTCGCCCTGGCCAACGGCATCCAGGCGCAGACGGTGAAGCTGTACGACGACGTCTCCCACCCGGCGTACTTCGGCGTGAACGGCGCGGTCGCGGTGGCCGCGGGCCTCGCGGTCATAGCCGTGGCGCCCTGGCTGCGCCGCACCATGCACCCCGTCCACTGACCGGCCGCGCCCCGCGCCGGCCGGACCGCCCCGCCCGCCGGCCGGCGCCCCGCGCCGGGCCCGTCCGGGCGCGCCCGCGCACCACCCCGCCCGTACGCACCAGATGAGCCCGAAAAGGTGACCGGCATGCCCCCCACCGTCCGCCCCACCCCCGGTCCTGTCGTCCGTACCGACTTCCCCCACGAGACCACCCGCGAGGACGTCCGCATCCCGCTGCCCGGCGGCCTGCGGCTCTACGCCAGGATCTGGCGCCCGGTCACGGACGAGCCCGTGCCCGCCCTCCTGGAGTACCTCCCCTACCGGCTGAGCGACTGGACCGCCCCTCGCGACTGGCAAAGACACCCCTGGTACGCGGGCCACGGCTACGCCTCCGTGCGCGTCGACGTCCGGGGGCACGGCAACAGCGAGGGCGTGCCCGGCGACGAGTACGACGCGACGGAGCTGGCCGACGGCGTCGAGGTGATCAACTGGCTCGCGGCGCAGCCCTGGTGCAGCGGCCGGGTCGGCATGTTCGGCATCTCCTGGGGCGGCTTCAACGCCCTCCAGCTCGCCGCGCTCGCGCCCGAGCCGCTGAAGGCGGTCGTCACGGTCTGCTCCACCGACGACCGCTACGACAACGACGTCCACTACATGGGCGGCTCGGTCCTCGGCGTCGACATGCACGCCTGGGCGTCGACGATGCTGGCGTTCGCCTCCCGGCCGCCGGACCCGCTGTACGCGGGCGAGCGCTGGCGCGAGATGTGGCTCAACCGGCTGGAGGCGGTGGAGCCCCTCATCCACACCTGGCTCGCCCACCAGACGCGCGACGCGTACTGGAAGCACGGCAGCGTCTGCGAGGACTACTCGGCGATCGACGCGGCGGTGCTCGCCGTGGGCGGCTGGCACGACCCGTACCGGGACACCGTGCTGCGTCTCGTGCGGCACCTGGATCCGGACCGGGTGCGCGGGATCATCGGCCCCTGGTCGCACCAGTACCCCGACCGGGGACTGCCGCCCGGCCCGGCCATCGGCTTCCTCCAGGAGACCCTGCGGTGGTGGGACCTCCACCTCAAGGACCGGGACACCGGGATCATGGACGAGCCGCTGCTGCGCGCCTGGATCAGCAGGTCGCACCCGCCCGCGACGGTCTACCCGGAGCTGCCCGGGCACTGGGTGGGCGAGCCGTCCTGGCCCTCGCCGAACGTCACGCCCGTGCGGTACGCGCTGCGCGGGGAGCCGGTGGTCGTCGACTCGCCGCACCACACGGGCCTGGACGCGGGGCGCTTCTTCCCGTTCGGCAACGACGCCGATCTGCCGCCCGACCAGCGGGAGGAGGACGCGAAATCGGCGTCGTTCGAGTTCGCGGTGGGGCCCGGGGCGCCCGGCATCGAGATCCTCGGCCGGCCCCGCGTACGGCTCAGGCTGCAGGTGGACGCGCCCGCGGGACAGGTGATCGCCCGGCTGTGCGACGTGGCGCCCGACGGCTCGTCGACCCTCGTCACGCGCGGGGCGCTGAACCTGTCGGCGCGCGAGGGCCGCGACCGGGTCGTGCCCTGGCCCGAGGGCGCCACCGAGGACGTCGAGTTCCAGCTGAACGGCATCGGGCACACCTTCCCGCCGGGCCACCGCATCCGGCTCGCGGTCTCGTCCGCGTACTGGCCCTGGATCTGGCCGCAGGCGGCCTCCGCGGGGTTCGTCCTGGACCCGGCGGGCTCCGGCCTCGACCTCCCGGTGCGCACGGGCGCCGCCTCGGACACGCCGATCTCCTTCGAGCCGCCGGAGGAGTCGACGCCGCTGGAGGTCGTCTTCCCGGCCACGCTGGAGCCCCCGCGGCCCGAGCGCCTGGTCACACGGGACGTCGCGGAGGGCATCTGGCGGCTGGAGGTCGACCCGCGCTACGGCGGCACGCGTGTCTACCCGGACGGCCTGGAGTTCACCGAGGACGCCCTGGAGACCTACACGATCCAGGAGGGCGACCCGCTCTCCGCGACCGCGGCCTCCCGCTGGTCGGTCCGCCTGCACCGGCCGGAACTGGGCTGGGACACCCGGGTGGAGACCCGTTCGGAGACGGCCTGCGACGAGGACGTCTTCACGACGGTCAACGAGGTGATCTGCCGCGAGGGCGACGAGATCGTCTTCCACCGCACCTGGGAGAAGGAGATCCCGCGCACCGCGGGCTGAGGCCGCGCACCGCGGGGGGCGGCCCGGGGGCTCGGGGGGCTCGGGGGGCTCGG
>NZ_JAKGCV010000089.1 GCF_021556455.1 Streptomyces fuscigenes
CCCGCCGGTGCCCGCCGCCGCGGACACCGGACCCTGCGGCCCGCGGCACCCGTCCCGCTCCCTGATCCGGCCCGACCGCACCGAAGACCCTGGGAGCCCCACACCTGGGAGACCTCTTGGCCACCGGCACGGAACCCCCCGCGACCACCGACCCCGGCCCGGCCGCCCCCGGCACGGGCGTACGCTCCCCCGGCCGCGCCGCCCTCGCCGCCCGCCACCTGCGCACGGACCGCTGGTGGCTGCAGCCCGCGGCCACGGCGGCCGGGCTGCTGGGCTTCATCGCCTACTCGGTGTGGCGGGCCTTCGCGAACGCGGACTACTACGCGGCGCCCTACGTCTCGCCGTTCTACTCGCCCTGCGTCGCGCACAACTGCGTGCCCATGAAGGGCGGCGCCGACTGGGACGTCTTCGGCAGCTGGTGGAGCCTGTCCCCCGCGCTGCTCGTCCTGATCTTCCCGCTGGGCTTCCGGCTGACCTGCTACTACTACCGCAAGGCCTACTACCGGGCCTTCTGGTCCTCGCCGCCGGCCTGCGCGGTGGCCGAGCCGCACGCCAGGTACAGCGGCGAGACGCGGCTCCCCCTCGTCCTGCAGAACGTCCACCGGTACTTCTTCTACTTCGCGCTGCTGGTCGCGGGCGTCCTGACCTACGACACGGTGCTGTCGTTCCGCGACGCGCACGCGGCCTGGGGCCACATGGGCCTCGGATCGCTCGTCTTCGTGGCCAACATCGTGCTGATCTGGGCGTACACGCTCTCCTGCCATTCCTGCCGGCACGTGGTCGGCGGCAGGCTGCGGCACTTCTCCCGGCATCCGGTCCGCTACCGGCTGTGGGGCTGGGTGGGGAAGCTGAACGCGCGGCACATGCAACTGGCCTGGGCGTCCCTCGTCAGCGTCGCCGTCGCCGACTTCTACGTGTACCTGGTCGCGTCCGGCGTCTTCGCCGATCCGCGCTTCTTCTAGAACGCGCGCACCACCCCCCGGCGGTCCCCGTGCCTCGGGACCGCCCCGTACGGCAGGCACCTCAAGACCACCCGGCAATCGCAGGGAGAGCTCCCGGAAATGGCGCAGCGATGACGCAATCGGAACGCGGGCAGTGGGACGTCGTGGTCGTCGGGGCGGGCGGTGCGGGCCTGCGGGCCGCGATCGCCGCCCGCGAGTCCGGCGCCCGTACGGCCGTGATCTGCAAGTCCCTGTTCGGCAAGGCCCACACGGTGATGGCCGAGGGCGGCATCGCCGCGTCCATGGGCAACGTGAACTCCGGCGACAACTGGGAGGTGCACTTCCGCGACACCCTGCGCGGCGGCAAGTTCCTGAACCAGTGGCGGATGGCGGAGCTGCACGCCAAGGAGGCGCCCGAGCGGGTCTGGGAGCTGGAGACGTGGGGCGCCCTGTTCGACCGCACACCCGACGGCCGGATATCCCAGCGCAACTTCGGCGGCCACCAGTTCCCGCGCCTCGCGCACGTCGGCGACCGCACGGGCCTGGAGCTGATCCGGACGCTTCAGCAGAAGATCGTCTCGTTGCAGCAGGAGGACTTCCGGGAGACCGGCGACTACGAGGCGCGGCTGAAGGTCTTCCAGGAGTGCACGGTCACCCGGATCCTGAAGGACGGGGACCGGGTCTCCGGCGCGTTCTGCTACGAGCGGGAGTCCGGGCGCTTCTTCGTCCTCGGGGCCCCCTCGGTCGTGCTGGCCACGGGCGGCATCGGCAAGTCGTTCAAGGTCACGTCCAACTCGTGGGAGTACACGGGCGACGGGCACGCCCTCGCCCTGCTGGCGGGGGCGCCGCTGATCAACATGGAGTTCGTGCAGTTCCACCCGACGGGGATGATCTGGCCGCCGTCGGTGAAGGGCCTGCTCGTCACGGAGTCGGTGCGCGGCGACGGCGGGGTGCTGCGCAACGCCGAGGGCAAGCGGTTCATGTTCGACTACGTCCCCGACGTCTTCAAGGAGCAGTACGCGGAGTCCGAGGAGGAGGGCGACCGCTGGTACGAGGATCCGGACCACAACCGGCGGCCGCCCGAGCTGCTCCCGCGCGACGAGGTCGCCCGCGCGATCAACTCCGAGGTCAAGGCGGGCCGCGGCTCCCCGCACGGCGGGGTCTTCCTCGACGTCTCCACCCGCATGACGCCGGAGGTGATCAAGCGCCGGCTGCCGTCGATGTACCACCAGTTCAAGGAGCTGGCGGACGTCGACATCACCACCGAGGCGATGGAGGTGGGCCCCACCTGCCACTACGTCATGGGCGGGGTCGCCGTGGACTCGGACTCGGCCGCCGCGCTCGGCGTGCCCGGGCTGTACGCGGCCGGCGAGGTCGCGGGCGGCATGCACGGCTCCAACCGCCTGGGCGGCAACTCCCTCTCCGACCTGCTGGTGTTCGGGCGGAGGGCGGGGCTGTACGCGGCGCGCTACGCGGCCTCGCTCGCGGTGCCGCCGCAGGTCGACGAGCAGCAGGTCGACGCCGCGGCGGCGGAGGCGCTGCGCCCGTTCAGCGCGGAGGAGTCCGCGCCCGGCGCCGGGCAGCCGGGGGCGGGCGCGCCGACGCCCGCGGAGAACCCGTACACGCTGCACCAGGAACTGCAGCAGGCGATGAACGACCTGGTCGGCATCATCCGGCGGGCCGGCGAGATGGAGGAGGCCCTGGAGCGGCTCGGCAGGCTGCGGGCACGGGCGCGCCGGGCCGGCGTCGAGGGGCACCGGCAGTTCAATCCGGGCTGGCACCTCGCGCTCGACCTGCGCAACATGCTCCTGGTCAGCGAGTGCGTCGCGCGCGCGGCCCTGGAGCGCACGGAGAGCCGGGGCGGCCACACCCGCGAGGACTGGCCGGGCATGGAGGCCCGCTGGCGCCGGGTCAACCTGCACTGCTCGCTGGCGGACCCGTCCGGCGGCCTCGCGGCCACCGGTCCCGAGCGGGGTCAGATCACCCTGTCGCGGCAGGAGACCCCGCCGATACGCCCCGATCTGCTGGCCCTCTTCGAGAAGGAGGAGCTGGTCAAGTACCTCGCCGAGGAGGAGTTCCACGAGTGAGCACGCACACGGGCACGAACGGGGACGCGGGGGCAGGGGCGGGGCCGTCCGCGGCCGGAGCGGAGACGGCGGGGGCGCCGGAGGCGGCGTACCGGGCGCACTTCCGGGTGTGGCGGGGCGACGCGGGCGGCGGCGGGCTGCGGGACTTCCGCGTCGAGGTGAACGACGGCGAGGTGGTCCTCGACATCATCCACCGCATCCAGGCGACGCAGGCCTCGGACCTGGCCGTGCGCTGGAACTGCAAGGCGGGCAAGTGCGGTTCGTGCAGCGCCGAGGTCAACGGGCGGCCCCGGCTGATGTGCATGACGCGCATGTCGGACTTCGCGCGGGACGAGACGGTGACGGTGACCCCGCTGCGGGCCTTCCCGGTCGTACGGGACCTGGTGACGGACGTGTCGTTCAACTACGAGAAGGCCCGCGAGGTGCCGGCGTTCGTGCCGCCGCCCGGGCTCGCGGCGGGCGAGTACCGGATGAGCCAGGTCGACGTGGACCGCTCGCAGGAGTTCCGCAAGTGCATCGAGTGCTACCTGTGCCAGAACACCTGCCACGTGGTGCGCGACCACGAGGAGAACAAGGCCGCCTTCGCCGGGCCCCGCTTCCTCATGCGGGTGGCGGAACTCGACATGCATCCGCTCGACGCGGCCGAGGAGAGCGGACTCGACCGCAAGCGCACGGCGCAGGACGAGCACGGACTCGGCTACTGCAACATCACCAAGTGCTGCACGGAGGTGTGCCCGGAGGGCATCAAGATCACCGACAACGCGCTGATCCCGCTGAAGGAGCGGGCGGTGGACCGCGCGTACGACCCGCTGGTGTGGCTCGGCAACAAGATCCGGCGGCGCGGGCGCGACACCTGAGCCGCGGGGGCTCGCGCACGGGCCGGATCGGCACCGGCCCGCACGCCGCGCAGGCATGCGGGCCGGTGCCGTACTGCCGACCGTCAGCCGAGGAGCTTGATGATCGCGTCGGTCGTGTCCGTCTCGCCCAGGCGCGGGAAGATCCGCTCCACGGCGTTCTGGTGCGTCTCGGCGCTCATGTCCGTGACGGCGTCCGTCGCGACGGTGACGTTGTAGCCGTGCTCGTAGGCCGCACGCGCGGTGTTCTCGACGCCGATGCTGGTGGCGATGCCGGTCAGGACGACCTGCGTCACGCCGCGGCGGCGCAGCTGGAGGTCCAGGTCGGTGCCGTGGAAGGCCCCCCACACCTGCTTGGTGACGACGATGTCGCCGTCCTCCTTGCCGAGGCCTTCGACCAGGTCGGCCCAGTCGGCCGGCGGCCGGCCCGCGGAACCGGCCGACTCGGTGCGGCCCGGGGCGCCGCCGGTGACGCGCACGAACACCACGGGCAGGCCCTTGGCGCGGAACGCGGCGGCCAGCCTCGCGGACCGCTCCACCACCTCGTCGGCGGAGTGCACGGTGGGCAGGTTGACGATCCCCTTCTGCAGGTCGACGACGACCAGGGCGGTCTTCGGGTCGAGGGTGGTGGCGCTCATCTGAGGCTCTTCTCCTTGGGTGTGGCTCTGTCGGATCCGTGCGAAGGGCGCTCCGCACGGCGGTGTTCGATGTGCTCCGGCGGGCCCGGCACGAGCGTGCCGTACCCGCCGGGGTTCGGGTCGGCCGTGCCCCTCAGGTGCGGGCGCCGCGTCGCAGCGCCCGGTCGGTGAGGGTCACCGCGATCAGCAGCACCCCGAGGCCGGCCGATACCACGGCCATGAGGTGCAGGCCGCTGTCGGTGGCGCGCTGCCCGTAGGCGAGGGCGATCAGGCTCGACGCGGCAATCGCGCCGATGTACTGCGCGGTCCGCTGGAGCCCGGCGGCCGAGCCGATGCTCTCCGGAGGCGAGTAGTGCTGGACGGCGGCCTGGTTGCTGGTGCCGATGAGGCCCTGCGGGATGCCGAAGCAGGCGCCCGCCACGAGCAGCAGCGCGACCGGCGTCTGCCCGCCGATGAAGGCCAGCAGGCTCGCTCCGCCCAGCAGCAGCACGGCGGCCAGGGTCAGCGGGCCGCGGATCCCCTTCGTGCGAGCCCCCAGCAGGGAGCAGACCAGCGCGGCGAGGGACATGGGCAGCATCAGCAGGCCCGTCGTGGAGGACGAGAAGCCGCGGCCGTCCTCCAGCCACTGCGTGAAGCCGTACATCACGCAGTAGATCAGCAGGTAGCTGATGCCGTGCCGCAGGTACGTGCGGGCCAGCGCGCCGTTGGCCGCGAGCATCCGCAGGTCGATGAACGGCTGCTTCGCGCGCAGCTGCCAGCGGCCCAGGGCGAGCGAGACGGCGGCGAAGGGCGCGAGGAGCCACCAGATCGGGTGGCCGAGGTCCAGCAGGAAGAACGCGAGCAGCGTCAGCGCGGTGGTGAACAGCCCGATGCCCAGCGGGTCCACGGAGCGCCACACGGAACTCTGGGCCCGTGCGGCCGGGTCGGCGGCGCGGGCCGCGGCCCGTTCTGCGCGCGTGGCGTCCTTGGGCACGAAGACCAGCGCCAGCGCGAAGGCCGCGAGCGCGACGGGCAGGTTGACCGCGAAGATGCCGCGCCAGCCGAACACCCCGACGAGCAGCCCGCCCAGTGTGGGGCCGACGGCGGCACTGCCGAGTCCGGCGAAGGACAGTCGCGCGAGCACGGGCCGGGGCGGCGTCCTGCCGACGCGGCGGCCCTCGTCGCGCAGCACGGACATGGCCGCCGGATAGGCGGCCGAGGTGCCGATGCCCAGCAGCAGGCGGGAGACCAGCAGCCAGGTGAAGGAGGGGGCGAAGGTGCCGACGACGCCGGAGAGGAAGACCACGACGAGCCCGGCGAGGAAGACCCTGCGCGCGCCGAGGGAGTCGGCGAGCTTGCCGAGCACCGGCTGGGCCACGGCGCTCGCGAGGTAGAGGACGGATATCAGCCAGGCCGTGTCGGCCGCGCCGACGCCGAAGGTGTGCCCGATCGACACCAGGGCCGTGGAGATCATCGTGGTGTTGAGCGGGTTGAGCAGCGACCCCATCAGAAGCGGGAGGGTCAGCCGCCCGGCGAACCCCCGGTCCCTGCCGGGGCCTGCCGCCGCGCCCCGGCCGGTCCCCCCGGCGTCGGGGCCGGAGGCGCCTGCGCGGTCCGGGCCGGCGCCGCCGGGTCCGTTCGGGCCGGTCCCGGTCGTGCCGGTCCCGGTCGGGCCGGTCCCGGTCGTGCCGGGGTGGGGGGTGGTGTCGTGTGCCGGTGATGACGTGTCGTCGCCTCCGTCCGTACGGCGTGCGTGGGTGCCGGTGGTGCTCACTGGGGCCGTGCTCTCACTTCTCGGTCAGTCGTCGCAGCAGGGCCGCGGCCGTGGCCAGGGTGCGGCGGTCGTCCGCGTCGAGTTCCTCGGCGATCACCTTTGACAGCCAGGTCTGCTTGGCGGCCCGCACGCCCGCGAGGACGGTGCGGCCGTGTTCCGTGGCCGAGACGACGGACTGCCTGCCGTCGCTGGGATCCGGGGCCCGCTCGATGAGGCCCTGCTCCTCCAGCACGCCGAGCGTCAGCCGCATGGACTGGGGCCTGATGTGCTCGGCGCGGGCGAGGGCGGCCGTCGTGGAGGGGCCGTCGTCGTTGATCCGGACCAGCGCGGAGCGCTGGGAGGCCGTGAGCCCGGTGGCCGCCGAGGTCGACCTCAGGCGCCGCGCCAGCAGCCCGGTGACGGCGGCGATGTCCGCTGCCACCTGCTCCGACGTGGGGTTTCCTGACGTATCGGCCATATGTCAAGGCTACGAAACAGACAGGCAACCTTGCAAGTTTGCCTGCTGTTCCTTAGCTCACCCGGAGCGTCGCGTACGGGCGCCCTCAGGCGCGGGAGGTGGCGCCCCACCCGTCGCGGTAGGCCGCCCAGTCGCTCTCCGTGGCGGCGAAGTCGACGTACAGGGCGACGCCGAAGCGCTCACGGTGGACGTCGTCGCGGCCGAGGGCCAGCCGCAGGCCGTGCACGGCCGCCGCCGGGGTCTCCGCGTAGCCGTGGTGGCTCATGTCCTCCTCGCGGTAGAAGGGCAGCCCCATCAGCAGGTCGGTCGCCTCGGGCGTGGCCTCGAGCGCGAGGGCGGTCTGGTGGGCGACGTACCCGCCGTACAGCGACTGCAGCGGCATGGCCGTGTCGTACGACATGACCGCCACCTGGTCGACGCGGAGCGCCACCTGGTGGAAGTACGCCTGCGACCACCACTTGGGGTGGCCGGTGACCGCGCGGGCGGCCGCGTGCAGCGACGGCACCGGGTCGATCTGGGCGGTGGCCACCGAGAGGAGCGCGCCGCGGCCGCGGGTCAGAGCGTGCACCTCGTCGAGGAGGAGCAGGAAGTCGCGGTCGCCCGAGTGCAGCGGCTCCAGGTCGAGGTGGACCCCGTCGAATCCGGCGTCCAGCACCTGGCGGGCGGAGCCGAGCACGGCCTCCCGCGTCGCGGCGCGCGACAGCCGCAGGCCCTCGGGGCCCTCGGTGGCGAGGACGTCGCCGAGCCAGGCGTGCACCCGCACGCCCGGCATGGTGCGGTGCACGGCGGCGATCAGCCACGACGCCCGGGAGTAGCGGGCGGCGGGCAGCGTCCCGTCGTGCTCCAGCGGCCCGGCGTGCACGTACAGGTCGCGGATGCCGGTGCCCTTGATCCGGCGGGCGAACGCGGCGAGGTCGGCGTCGTCCTTGCGGCCGTCGACCCAGGCGTGGCCCATCCAGATCGCGTCCCGGCCGCGCGTGCGGGTGCCGTCCTGGAGGTCGCCCATGTACGTGACGCGCAGCGCGGCCCCCGCCGTGACGACCGGCACGACGACCAGCGCGGCGACGATCACCGCGATCCGCCGCGGCCACCTCGCCCGCGGCGCGCGCCACGCGCGGCCCAGCGCCGCCATCCGTCCGCGTCCGCTTCCACGGTCCGGCACCGCGAGCCCCCTCCCCAGGTCACGGCCCCGAAGGCCGCGAGGGGCCCAGCGTACGGGCGGTGCGGCGGGGATCGGCCGCCGTGGGCGGCAACCGTTGCGGGATCAGTACACGCGGCCCCGCGCCGGGCGGCGGCCGCGCGGCCCGTCGGTGGCCCGGCGCCCTCGTCGGCGATCGAGCGGCCCGGCGTTCCGGTGGCCCGGCGCCCTCGTCGGCGATCCGGCCTTCCGGCGTCCCGCGCGGGACGGGGCCGGGCCGCCCTCAGAACATGCTCAGCAGCTGCTCCACCGTCGGCTCCGAGGCGCTCGCGCTGCCCGGAAGGGCCAGCTCGAACCAGACCGTCTTGCCCCGGGGCGTGCGCCGCGAGCCCCAGGCGGAGCTGAGCATGCCCACGAGCTGGAGTCCCCGGCCGCCCTCGTCGGTGTCCCGGGCGCGGCGGCGGCGCGGCTGCACGAGTCCGGCGTCCCACACCTCGCAGACAAGGGTGCGGTCCCGCAGCAGCCGGAGTCTGATCTCGCCCTCGCCGTAGCGCATCGCGTTCGTGACGAGCTCGCTGACCAGCAACTCGACGGTGTCGACCAGCGGTTCGAGGTCCCAGGCGAGCAGCTGGGCGCGGGCGTACTCACGGGCCCGGCCCACGGAGCGCGGCTCGCGCGGCAGCCGCCAGTCGCCGACGGCCTCGGCGGGCAGGCCCTGGATGCGGGCCATGAGCAGGGCGATGTCGTCCTGCCCGTGGCCGGTCTCCAGCGTGGAGAGCACGTGGTCGGCGACGTCCTCCAGCGGGCGCTCGGCGTGCGCGAGCGAGGCGCGGAACGCGGTCAGCCCCTCCTCGAGGGTCTGGTCGCGGGACTCCACGAGGCCGTCGGTGTAGAGCGCGAGCAGCGAGTTCTCCGACAGTTCGACCTCGACCTGCTCGAAGGGTTCGCCGCCGACGCCGAGCGGCACGCCCGGCGGCACGTCCAGCAGCAGCGCCTTCTCGCCCGGCTCCACGAGCACGGGCGGCGGGTGGCCCGCGTTGGCGAAGGTGCAGCGCCGGGTGACCGGGTCGTACACCGCGTAGACGCAGGTCGCGAGGTAGACCTCGGCGAGGTCGGCGTCGTGCGCCTTGTGGGCGACGCGGGAGGCCCGCTGCGCGCCGTTGGGCGAGCCGAGGCCGTTCGCGATCTCGTCCAGCGCGCCGAGCACCTCGGCGGGCTCCAGGTCCAGCAGCGCCAGCGTCCGCACCGCCGTGCGCAGTTCGCCCATGGCGACGGCGGCGCGCAGGCCGCGGCCCATGACGTCGCCGACGACGAGGGCGGTGCGGTGGCCCGGCAGCTCGATGACGTCGAACCAGTCGCCGCCGACCTCGGTGGCCGCGTTGCCCGGCAGGTAGCGGCAGGCGATGTCGAGGCCCGCGGCCTCCGGGTCGCCGGGCGGCAGCAGGCTGCGCTGGAGGATCAGGGCGCGCTCGTGCTCGCGCCGGTACAGGCGGGCGTTGTCGATGCAGACGGCCGCGCGGGCCGCGAGCTCCACGGCGAGGGCCCGGTCGCGGTCGCCGAACGGCTCGCTGCCCTTGGCGCGCGAGAACTGGACGAGTCCGACCACGGTGTCGTGCGCGACCATCGGCACGGCGAGGGTGGACTGCAGGAGGCTGCCCGGTCCGCCCGCTATCGACCGCACTCGCGCGCTGCGCAGCGCGCCGGCGCTCTGCGAGGCGAACGGGAAGCGGTGGACGGCGCCGACCTCGGGCGGGACGTAGCCGTCGTGCGGTTCGTCGAGGCCGGACAGGGGGCCGTCCGAGACGGCGCTCGCGAAGGCGACGCGCCGCAGGCGGGCCGTGCCGCCCGACTCCTTGGCGGAGGCCGCCCAGCGGCCGGGCGGGGCCTCCTCGCCCGTCAGCAGCGACTGGTAGAGGTCGACGGAGGCTATGTCGCAGAAGTTGGGCACCGCGACGCCCAGCAGTTCGCGGGCGGTGGTCTCCAGGTCGAGCGAGTTGCCGATCCGCGCGCTGGCCTCGTTGAGCAGGGCGAGGTTGCGGCGGGCGCTGGCCGCCTCGCGCGCGGCGACGTGACGGTTCGTGATGTCCGTGCCGATGGCGGCCACGCCGAGCGTGCGGCCCGCGCCCATGCCCACCCGGTAGAGGTTGAGCGACCAGTGCCGGCGTTCGCTCCCGTCGCCCGGCCGCGGCCCGACGATCTTGAACTCGACCACCGGGTCGCCCGTCTCCAGGACGCGGCCCAGCGCGGCCTCCAGGCGCTCGGCCTCGCCGATGTCGAGGTAGTCGTGGGGCGAGCGGCCGCGGTGCTCCGAGGCCCGCCCGCCGAAGACCGTGACGAAGCGCTGGTTGACGCGCTGCACGGAGAGGTCCCTGCCGAACAGGATGAACCCGAAAGGAGATTGGCCGAAAATCGCCTGCGAAGAGGCAAGGTCGGTCTCGATCCGACGCAGTGCGCGCACATCGACGGCGATGCAGAGGGCGCCCCGTTCGCCCTGATCCGTCTCACTGGGCATCACGTAGACCTCGGCCAGGCTGTGCTGCCGGCCCCCGCCGGAGCCCTCGCCGGACGGCCGCAGGTAGGGGACCAGGCCGGTCCACTCCTTGCCGTCCAGGATCTCGCTGAGTTTGCGGTGGCCCCTGGCGCGGAACTCGGGAGGTACGAAGACCTCCAGCGGGTCCTTGCTCCGCACCTCCTGGGCCGAGAGGCCGAAGAGTTCCGCCGCCCGGGCGCTCCACTGGTCGATCAGGCCGTCCGGGCCGATCGAGAAGGAAGCCACCCTGACGTGCTCGTAGATGGAGCCGGGCGGGCTGCTCTGCCATACGACGTCGTCGCCCGTCGCATCTGGCATCTCTGGTGTCTCGCTCACGCGACCGTCCCCTCCAGCTCACGCACCGGACCGGCCATGCCCCGCAGTATTCAGTACCACGGGCCCGGCTGACACGGCGTTCACGATCACAGCAAGGTCTCGTTCTCTCCGGACCTGCGTGAAACCCGCTGCGACCGTCGTCCTTTGTGACTTCTAACCATGGAGAGGCAGCTCGAACCACACGGTCTTACCTGTCTTGCCCCGTCGCGTGCCCCAGCGACGTGCGGAACTCGCCACGAGCTGGAGTCCCCGCCCGCGCTCGTCCTCCGGGCCGGGCTCCCGCTGCACCACGGGGGCCTCGGGGCGCTGGTCGGAGATCTCGACCAGGAGGACCTCCTCCTGGTCGGGCAGCGAGCGCATCTCCAACCGCATGCCGATGGGGCCGGGAGCATAGGTCAGCGAATTCGTGACCAGCTCGCTGACCAGCAGCATCGCCATGTCCTCCACGCTCGGCTGCAGCCTCCAGGCGCGCAGCGTGTCCCGCACGTCGTGGCGGGCGACGCGCACGGCGCCGGGCTCGGCCGGCAGAATCCACTCGGCGGATTCGTCCTCGGTGTCGATCAACCCGACCACTTCCCACAGCACGCGACGCCCCCCGCTGTCTCGTTTGTTCCGGGGATCAAACTGCCCATACCCGAAAATAGACCTAAAATACCGCCCCACGTGGCAAGGGACGGGGCAAGCTCCGTACGGATACCGCCAAGAAGCCGCCACGTCCCCTGATATGCGTTATGCCCGAACGACGGTCCCATACGCGCGGGCACACCGCTGAGCGGGGGGCGCGAGAGGTGTCCGCGGGGGGCGCGCGGGGGCTCGGGCGGGGGGCCCGCCGGGCATCGGACGCACGGAACGATCCCGTTCGCCCGCGGGTGCACCGGCGGCGCGCCGGGGCCGCCCGAGCCCCGGCCGGGGGGCAGATGGCCCGGCGTCAGCGATCGCGGGCCGGCCCGTCCCAGGTCAGGGCCGGTCCCAGCAGGTCGAGTACGGCACGGACGGCGGGACGGTCGGCGTCCAGCCAGTCCACCCGCTCCCCGCCCCGGGGGCCCGCGGCCGGGGCGGGCAGGGAAGGGGCGGCCTCGGGGGCGGGCTCGGGACGGGGTGGCACGGAAGGGGCAGGCTCGGGACGAGGCGGCACGGAAGGGGCGGGCTCGGGTTCCGCGCCGTTCAGCGAAGGGGAGTTGCCCGATACATCCGACTCGTCCGCGTTCATGCAGATCTGCACGATATCCGGAATGTCCGGGACATCCAGAACCTTCGGGATATCCAGTCCGGGAGGGGCGTCGGGGAGCGCCTGTGACGCCGTCACCCACGCCAGCGCGTCGTGGTCCTGCAGCGGCCGGGGCTCCCCGGAGACCAGTCGCGCCGTCCAGACCCGCAGCTCGTAGCCGCGGCCGAGCGGCCACGCCCCGGGCACGCGCGCCACCGGCTCCGCCTCGATGCCGAGTTCCTCGCGCAGTTCGCGCACGAGCGCGTCCTCGGGCCGCTCGCCCGGCTCCACCTTGCCGCCGGGCAGCTCCCACCGGCCGGCCAGCTCGGGAGGCGCGCTGCGGCGGGCCGCCAGCAGCCGGCCGCCGTCGTACACGGCGCCCGCCACCACCACGCGCACCGTCCTGTCCTGCTCCGTCATGCGCCGGAGCCTATGCCGGGTTCCGCTCCAGCCGCTCGACGCAGTAGACGGGACCCTGGTCGTGGCCGTCGAGGGTCTCGGCCATCCGCTGGGCCTCGTCACGGGTGGCGTACCACGCGACCCGGTAGCGGTTGCCGTTGTCGTCGTCGCGTATCACCTGCCAGGGCAGCACGGCGGCACCGTCGTTCACGCCCGCACCTCCCCCGCCGGTACGTCCGGCACGCGTATGCCGAGCACGCGTATGTCCGGACGCGTCGAGCGTCCCCAGGTAACCCCAATGCGCATATGCCGGAGCGTACGCCCGACCCTCACGCAGCGGATGCGCTATTGCACGAAGAGGCAACTTCCGGCCAACAATGCACCGAAAAATGCGGTCGCACGACAGGCCCGTACGCCCCCTGATACGCCCCCGAACGCGCCGGAAGTGCGCCGGCGCGCGCCCCACCCGGGCGAGTCCGTCTCGCCGGTCCCGCGACGGCTGCCCGGACCCGCGGGGCGGCCCCGGGAGAGCCGGCCCGCGCGTCACCTCACCCCGCGCGTCACTTCACGGAGAGGTGGTAGCCGATCCGGAAGCGATCGGCCGGCACGATCACGTCCGCGGTCTCGACCGCGCGGCCCGACGCGTAGTACGTGCGCTCCAGGACCATCACGACATGGCCGGGCACCCCGCCGAGCGTCAGGAGCTCCTCGGCGAGGCCCGGGCGCGCCCCGACCTCCTCCAGCACGTTGTCCACGACGACGTCGATCGCGGCCATGCGCTCCACGACGCCGCAGCCGCCGAGCGGGCCCTCCTCGGGCAGCATGACCGGCGTGCGGCCGGTGAGGGCGAGGGGCTCCCAGGACGTGGACAGCATCACCGGGTCGCCGTCGCCCCGGTACACGTACCGCGTGCGCATCACGCGCTCGCCCGCCGCGATGCCGAGCCGCGCGGCGATCTCCGGCGACGCGTCCTCCTGCTCGCTGCGGGACTCCCAGGTGCCGCGCACGCCCTCGTCCGCCTGCTCCTGCCGGAACGGGCTGGAGCCCGTCGCGGGCCGGTAGCCGGAGCGCGCGATGCGGCGGGGCACCGGCCGCTCCCGCACGTACGTGCCGGAGCCCGAGCGCCCCTCGACCAGCCCCTCCGCCATGAGCACCTTGCGCGCCTCAAGGGCGACCGTGTCGGAGACCCCGTACTCCTCGCGGATGCGGGCCTGGGACGGAAGCCGGGTGTGCGGCGGCAGTACCCCGTCGACGATCTTCTGCCGAAGGTCCCCGGCGACGCGCAGATAGGCGGGCTGCTCACCGAATGCCACGGGCCACTCCCTCAGAGTTGACAGACAGCAACAGACTGGCAACACACGGTTGAGGGTCGCAAGCATGGGCCAATGTTTCGCTCGAAGTGATGAGTTGACGACGGCACAGGCATGAACCGCGGCGTCCCGCCAGTGGCCGCATCCGGCCATGCCCGAGGCCCGCCCGGTGG
This sequence comes from Streptomyces fuscigenes, assembly GCF_021556455.1. Classification (GTDB taxonomy): domain Bacteria; phylum Actinomycetota; class Actinomycetes; order Streptomycetales; family Streptomycetaceae; genus Streptomyces; species Streptomyces fuscigenes. The sequence continues at coordinate 13,824 of NZ_JAKGCV010000089.1, forward strand.
CGGGGATCCGCCCTCCGCGCGGCGCCGCTCCCGGGAGGGGCGCGGTGGATCCGTCACGGGCGCCCCGGAGAGGGCGCCGGGGAGCGCGCGCCCCCGTGCGCCCCCGGCGATCTTGCGCGAACCGGCCCCCGCGTGGATAGATGGTAGATGCAACAACCTGTCTCGGAGGCGGCTCCGCGGCACGGCGGCGGCACCGGCAGGTCCGCCGCGCCCGCCCGCGGCGCCGGCCCCGCACCACGTGCCCCTCTCCCCCCACAGACAGAGCGGAAGTGACCCATGTGCGGCATCACCGGATGGCTCTCCTACGACCGTGACCTGCGCGCCCCCGAGGCGGCCGCGACCGTCGACGCGATGACCGCGACGATGGCCTGCCGCGGCCCCGACGACTCCGGCGTCTGGAGCGCCGGCCCGGTCGCCCTCGGCCACCGCAGGCTCGCGATCATCGACCTGCCCGGCGGGCGGCAGCCCATGACCCTGGACACGCCCCGCGGCACCCTCGCCATGGTGTACTCGGGCGAGGCGTACAACTTCACCGAACTGCGCGAGGAACTCACCGCCCGCGGCCACCGGTTCACCACCGACTCCGACACCGAGGTCGTCCTGCACGGCTACCTGGAGTGGGGCGCGGCGGTGGCCGAGCGGCTGAACGGCATGTACGCGTTCGCCGTCTGGGACGAGCGCGAACAGCGCCTGGTGATGGTCCGTGACCGCATGGGCATCAAGCCCTTCTACTACCTCCCGACGGCCGACGGCGTGCTGTTCGGCTCCGAGCCCAAGGCGATCCTCGCCAACCCGCTCGCCCCCCGGCGGCTCACGCTCGACGGCCTGCGCGAGGTCTTCGCCTTCGTGAAGACGCCGGGGCAGGCCATCTGGGACGGCATGCGCGAGGTGGAGCCCGGCACGGTCGTGACCGTGGACCGCGCGGGCGTACGGACCCACACGTACTGGTCGCTGTCGACGCGGCCGCACACTGACGACCGCGACACGACGGTCGCGCGGGTGCGCACCCTCCTCGACGACATCGTGCGGCGCCAGCTCGTCGCCGACGTGCCGCGCTGCGTCCTGCTCTCCGGCGGCCTCGACTCGTCGGCGCTGACCGCCCTGGCGGCCCGGCAGCTGGCGGCGGCGGGCGGGGAGAAGCTCAACACCTTCGCCGTCGACTTCGTGGGCCAGACCGAGAACTTCGTCGCGGACGAGTTCCGGCCCACGCCCGACACGCCGTTCGTCCACGACGTGGCCCGCCACTCGGGCACGAACCACCAGGACATCGTCCTCGACTCCGAGACGCTCGCCGACCCCGAGGTGCGCGCCCGGGTCATCGGCGCCCGCGACATCCCCATGGGCATGGGCGACATGGACGCGTCCCTGTACTCGCTGTTCAAGGCCATCAGGGGGCACTCGACGGTCGCGCTGAGCGGCGAGTCGGCGGACGAGGTCTTCGGCGGCTACCGCCAGTTCTTCGACGAGGAGGCCCGCAAGGGCGAGACGTTCCCCTGGCTCGCGCACTTCGCCCGCCTGCGGGCGGCGGGCGGCCCCGGCCTGCCCGGCACGGCGCCGCTCGGCGTGCTGCGGCCGGAGCTGACGGACGCGATGGATCTCGGCTCCTACGTCCGCGACAGCTACGCCGACGCCGTGGCGGGCGTAGAACGCCTCACCGGCGAGAGCGACTTCGAGTACCGGATGCGCGTGATCTGCAACCTGCACCTCACCCGGTTCGTGCGCATCCTGCTCGACCGCAAGGACCGGATGAGCATGGCGGTGGGCCTGGAGGTGCGCGTGCCGTTCTGCGACCACCGCCTCGTCGAGTACGTCTACAACACCCCCTGGGCGCTGAAGTCGTTCGACGGCCGGGAGAAGAGCCTGCTGCGGGAGGCGACGGCGGACGTGCTGCCCCGCTCCGTGTACGACCGCGTCAAGAGCCCCTACCCGTCCACCCAGGACCCCGGGTACGCCGTGGCCCTCCAGCACCACGTCAAGGAACTGCTCGCCCAGCCCTCGCACCCGGTCTTCGACCTGCTCGACCGGACGGCGGTCGAGCAGGCGGCCGGCGGGGACACGAGCACGGCGGGCCGGTCCGCACGGCCCGCCCTGGAGCGCACGCTCGACCTGTCCATCTGGCTGGACCTGTACAAGCCGGAGCTGGCGCTGGGCTGACGGGGGACGTACGGGGGTGGTGAGCGGCCGGGGCGGGGGGCGCGGGAGCTTGTGGCGGCCGGGGCGGCGGGACCTGCAAGGGCGGCGAGCCGCCCGGCCGACGTGCCGGAGCCGCGAGCCCCCGCGCCGGGCGGGGCGCACGGGCCGCCCGGAGGGCGCCGAGCGCGAACCGGCGCCGGGCCGCCCACGGCCCCGTACGCCCCCCCCCGCGGCC
>NZ_JAKGCV010000008.1 GCF_021556455.1 Streptomyces fuscigenes
GGGGGCGTCCGCCGCGGGGGCCGGGGCCGCGGCGCGCGCCGTCACGCCCACCTGGGCCAGCGCCTCGGCCAGCGCCGCCTCGCTGCGCTGCTGGTACGCCTGCATGCCGGCCGCCAGGGCCGGCGTGCCGTACAGGAGCCGCTGGTAGGCGAGGACCGCCGGGTGGTCGCTGAGCCCGGTCACCGGGTCGTGCCGCTCCAGGCCGTCCAGCAGGTGCGCCAGCAGTGCGTCGAGGGGGTCCGCGCCGCGCGCCGCCCCCGCCCGCACCACGCGCGCCGCCTCGTCCTCGTGGTCCGCGAACCGGTGCAGGACCAGGTCCTCCTTCGTGGGGAAGTACCGGAACAGCGTCGGCTTCGAGATGTCGACCGCCGCCGCGATCTCCGCGACGGACACGCCGTCGAAGCCCCGCTCGGTGAACAGCGCGACGGCCGCGTCCGAGATCTCCTGGTGCCGCTTCCGCTTCTTGCGCTCGCGCAATCCGTCCTGCCCCATGCGGGGAAGGGTACGCAGCCCGGGACGCCCCGCCCCGGCGCGGCCCGGGCGCACGCACACGCGGCCGGGTCCGCGCCCGGGCCGGCGTGCTTCTCCGTGTGGCGCCCGCCGTACCGCACCAGCGCCGTACCGCACCACCGCCGGGCCGCCGGATACGGGGCCGCCCGGTCGCCGGACGCGGGGCCGCCCGGTCGCCGGACGACGTGCCGCGCGCCGTCGCGGGGTGCCCTCCGCGCGGCGGCGGAGTGCAGGTCGCGGCGTGTAACCTGAAGGCCTTGCGACTGCCCCGTGGGCCGTCGCGCGGCGGTGGGGCCCGCCGTACCAGAACCGCGGCATCCGCTGCCGCCAACGGTCCCTACTCGTGACCCGGCCCGTCCGTGGCGCCTTCGGCGCACCGGCGGAAGACACACGTGTAGGGAGACGTATGAGTTCCGACAATTCGCTGGCCCAGGCCCCCGAGCCCATGGACCCCGATGTCGGCCTTTCCCACGGCCGGCAGCGCCGTGAGCAGCGGCGCTCGCAGTACGGCCTGCTCGCGGTGATCGCGGCGGGCGGTGCGCTGGGGACGGTCGCCCGCTACGAGGCGTCGCTCATATGGCCCACACCAGTGGGGGCCTTCCCGCTGACGACGTTCGTCGTGAACGTCGTGGGCTGCCTGGTGATCGGCGTCTTCCTGGTCGCCGTCACCGAGATCTTCACCGCCCACCCCCTGCTGCGGCCCTTCTTCGGCACGGGCGTGCTCGGGGGGTTCACCACCTTCTCCACCTTCTGCGTGGACTTCAAGCGCCTCGCCGACAGCGGCCACCCGGCGACAGGGCTCGTCTACATCGTGGCGACCGTCGCGGCCGCCATGGCAGCGGTGACCGCCGGCGCCTGGACCACCCGCCGACTCCTGGCCCATCGGAGGGAATCATGACAGCGCGTACGCAGCAGGCGATGCGCCTGACCGTCCTGGTCGACGACACCGACACCTGGCACCACAGGCCGATCTGCAGCGAGATCGTGCACCGCGCCCACCGGGCGGGGCTGGCGGGCGCCTCGATCTTCCACGGGATGGAGGGCTTCGGGGGCCGGCAGGTCGTCCACACCGCGCGGCTGCTGTCCATGTCGGACGACCTCCCCGTCGCCGTGGTGCTCGTCGACGTCGAGGAGCGCATCCACGCCTTCCTGCCGCAGTTGGAGGAACTCGGCATCGAGGGTCTGATCACCCTGGAGCCCGTGCGGGTCGTCCACTTCGACGGGGCCAGAACTGGCGGGGCAGGCTCCGAGGGGGCGGGGACCGGCGGAGCAGGATCCGAGGGGGCGGGGACCGGCGGGGCGGGGTCCGGCGGGCCGGGGGAGGACGGGCGGTGATCGACCTGGTCCTGGTGATCGTGGGGGGCGCGGTGGGCGCGCCCCTGCGCTACCTCACCGACCGTGCGGTCCAGGCCCGGCACGACACCGTCTTCCCCTGGGGCACCTTCAGCGTCAACGTGGCCGGATCCTTCATCCTGGGCGTGCTCGCCGGCGCGACCATGTCCGGTGCCACCGGCCACCATCTGCAGGTGCTGCTGGGGACCGGCCTGTGCGGCGCCCTCACCACCTATTCGACGTTCTCCTTCGAGACGCTGCGTCTCGCGGAGAGCGGCGCGAGGTTCTTCGCCGCCGCCAATGTCGTCGCCTCCGTCGTGGCGGGACTCGGCGCCGTCTTCGTCGGCTTCACCCTCGCCCAGTCCCTGTAGCCGGGATGCGCCCGCCGCCCGCCGGCCGCTGCCCGCCGGCGCACCGGCGGGCAGCGCGGGCGCCGCGGGTCAGAACATGTCCGGGCACCACGGGCGGCGCGGCGTGTGGAAGAGCGCCTCCGCGCGGGCGAGGGCGCCCGGCCGTTCCTCCGTGAGCACGCCGAGCGCGGCGAGCCGGGTCGGGGTCTCGTCGCCCAGGTAGAGCGAGCCGAGCGCGCCCGCGCCCAGCACGAGGTCGGCGGCGCGGCTCGTCGGGGCGCACGAGGCGCCGTCGGGCGTCGACTCCAGGACGTACCTGCCGGACGCGACGCCCGCGTCGTCGCGCACGTCGAGGACGAGCGTGCCGGGCACCCCGTACGTCCGCGCCTCCAGGGCCCGGACGGTGTCGAGGACACGCACCCACAGGTAGTCCGCGGTACCGACGAGGCGGGCGGCGCGCGGGTCGGGCAGGTAGTACGGGAGCAGGTCGTCGGGCGAGCGCTGCCCCGCGGTGACCTCGACGACCCAGTCGAGGGAGCACAGGAAGCGCCACAGGGCGCCCTCCACCGCGGGCGACGTCGCGGTCAGCCGCCGCACGGAGACGATGTTCGCGGGCTGCTTGCCGTCGTTCCACTTGCCTTCGACCGTGTACGTGGCGAGGCCCTCGACCCGGCCCTCCGGGGAGCGGTACACCGCGTGGAACGGCTCCGTGAACGGGGTGCCCGACTCCTCGGCGCCCGTGTTGACGCGCCACCAGCGCTCGTCGCGGTCGATCGCGCCCGGCTGGAGGACCCGCCACCGGTCGTGGAACTCCGGGCCCTCCTTGCGCAGTTCGGCGCCGTCGATCAGCTCGATCCGGCCGCCCTCCTCGGGCGGCGTCCAGCGCCGCCGGTCGAGCCCGGTGCGCGGCACGTCGATCGTCCACCGCGCGGTGCGGCTGGCCCGCCCGAAGCCGAACCTGCCGTAGATGCCGTACTCGGCGGCGACGAGGTTCGCGACCACCTCGCCGCGGTCCCTGGCCTCGCCGAGGTCCGTGGTGATCATGCGGCGGAGGAGGCCCTGCCCGCGGTGGCTGGGCGTGACCGTGACGGCGGAGACCGCGTCGGCCGCGACGACCGCGCCGCCGGGGACGGTCAGCTCCTGGGAGAAGGAGCGGTACGTCGCGACGCACCGCCCCCCGTCGAACGCGCCCCAGGTGCGCCGGAGATCGGTCCCGGCCAGCCGGGCCGCGACCTCCTCGGGCTTGGGGGGTGCGGAGTTGAGGAAGCCCGTGTTCACGGCGCGCAGCCAGTCGGCGAACTCGGTCTCGGTGGTGGTACGAACCTCGGCGCTCATGGCGTCACGCTAGGCGCTGCACCCGGTGCCGCGCACCGACTTTGTTCGGCGGCGAACCGCAGGCGGGAGGCCTGGCGGCGGCCGGTGCGCACGGCCGCCGCCGCGCGCACCCGGAGTGCCCGGCACCGGCCCCCCACGCCCGGCAGCCGCCGGTTCCCGCGGCCCCCGGCGCCACCGGGCACGCCGCCCGGGTCGCTTTTTTGCGTGGGCGTCAGAACGTGGCCCGGACCCCGCCGACCTCCGCGCCGCCGCCCAGCACCGGCGACTTGGCGATCCGCTCCACCACGTCCGCCTTCACGCCGAGGAGTTCCAGCGCCCGCGCCATGACCGGGCCGACCGCGCGCGCGTTCCCGTCGTCGATCTTGAGGGCCAGCGCCCTGCCGTCCTCCAGCGCCACCGCCTGGACCGCCTCGGCGCCGGTCTTGGACAGCGTGCCCGGGAGGCCCGCCATCAGCCAGGTGTCGGCGCGCCGCGTGCCCGCCACGTACTCGGGGTGCGCGCGCATCGCGTCGGCCACCCGGCGCTCGGGCGTGCCCGGCTCCGCCAGCACGAAGTGGCGGAAGGCGCGTGCGAGGCCGGTGAGGCTGATGGCCATCAGCGGGGCGCCGCAGCCGTCGGTGCCGACCGCCGTGACGGGTTCGCCCGAGGTCTCCTCGATCACCGTCCGCACGAGCTTCTGCAGCGGGTGCTCGGGATCGAGGTACGAGGCCGTGGGCCAGCCGTTGTGGCGGCAGGCGCCGAGCATCGCCGTGTGCTTGCCCGAGCAGTTCATCGCGATCTTGCTGGGCTCCCGGCCGGCGGCCAGGTAGCGGCGGGCCTCCTCCTTGTCGACGGGGAGGTCCGGGGGCGTGCCCAGGTCGGCCTCGGTCAGCCCCTGCTCCGTGAGCATCGTCCGCACGAGATCCAGGTGGAAGTCCTCGCCGGAGTGGCTGGCCGCGGCCAGCGCCAGCCGCTCGCCGCTGAGGTCCAGACCGGCCCGCAGCACCGCCGCGGCCTGCATCGGCTTGTTGCTGGAGCGGGGGAAGACCGGCACGTCCGGGTCGCCGAGCGTGAACTCGACGCTGCCGTCGGCCGCGAGCAGCACCAGCGAGCCGCGGTGGTGGCCCTCCACGAACCCGGACCGTACGACCTCCGCGAGGACCGGCACAACGGACGCGGGGCCCCCGTGCGGTGCGTTCGGTGCGGACGGCGCCGGGGAGGGCGCGGGGGCTCCGGGTTCGTTGGTCATCTCGTCGGCCTTTCCACGTCGAGGCGCCTGCGGCAGGGCGCGGCCGAGGGCCTCGTGGGCCCGCGTCGGCCGCGTACCGCATGCGCCGGTACCGCTCAGGTGAGCAGGTCGTCCACCTGCGCTTCCCCCTCACGGTACCTGCGGGCGATCTCGGCGCTGCAGCCGTCCACCGTGCGTTGCAGCTGGTGGCGCCGCCGCGAGATCTGCTGCTCGTTGCGGACGAATCGGCGCATGGCCGCATGCAGTTCGTCGTCCGTGCGGGCGGCCAGGTCGGACAGTTCGACCTCGGCCAGCGTCTCGGCGGCCAGCCGGCGGCACTCGGCGCCCCGCGGGGTCGACAGCGTGACGTGCCGGGCCGAGGTGCGGTGCCGCGACGGGGCGTCGGAGAGGATCTCCGCCAGCCGCCCGACCATGGACGCGGTGGCGGGACCGCCGGGGTGCGCGCGGCCCGGCGTGAGGGGCTCGGCTCCGGTCGGGGTCCCCGCGTCGGCGGCGGCCTTGTCCACAGGCTGTGGACAGTCTTCCGCCGCCGCCGCGGGATCGGCGCCGGCCGCGGCTCCCGGGCCGTGCCCGCCGCGGCGCGACAACTCGTCCCGCAGGATGTCGATGCGGCCCTGGAGCAGCCGCCGCAGGTAGCTCAGGTCCGCCTCGTCGCGCTGCGAGTCCCGGCGCAGGGCGCGCAGTTCGGGCAGGAGCAGCCGGGTGAGGTCGTAGGGCCGCTGCCCCGGCAGCGCCGGCCCGGGGTCGGGACCGGGATCCGGGGCCGCCGTCTCCCCGGCCGCCAGGCCGGTGCCGCTCGTCGTGCGGGCGGCGGGCACGGCCGCCGGCCCGGGTGGCGCCCCGCCCGGCCCGGTCCGTCCGCTCCGCCCGGACCGTACGCCCCGCCCGGCGTCCCCGGCCTGCCCGGCCCGGTCGCCCCCTCCGGTCCGGTCGGCCTGCCCGGTCCGGTCGGCTCCAGATGTGCTCATTGCGCGTGCTGCCCCTCACTCAGCCCGGGGGAACCCCCATGCGAGACCCCCCGTCCCTCGACCGGTCACGTACCGTCGCCTCCTCGGCGCGGTGCGCGACCGCCTGTCTGCATGGTGCCATCCCTGCCACCGGCCGTGCGGGCGATCTGCACCCGTTCGGCCCCCGGTAGGTTGGTGCGCATGCGAGCGGTGGTGCAGCGGGTCGACGGTGCGAGCGTGTCCGTGGTGTCCGGGGTGTCCGGATCCGAGCCGGAGACGGTCGGGGAGATCACGGGTGAGGGACTGTGCGTGCTGGTGGGGGTGACCCACGACGACACGAAGGAGAAGGCGGCCCGGCTGGCCGCGAAGCTCTGGTCGATCCGCATGCTCGACGGCGAGAAGTCCTGCTCGGAGACGGACGCGCCGCTCCTGGTGATCTCGCAGTTCACCCTGTACGGCGACGCCCGCAAGGGGCGGCGCCCCACCTGGAACGCCGCCGCGCCCGGCCCCGTCGCCGAGCCGCTCGTCGACGAGGTCGTCTCGCGGCTGCGGGCCCTGGGTGCGACGGTGCACACGGGCAGCTTCGGCGCGCACATGCGGGTCTCGCTGACGAACGACGGCCCGTTCACGGTGCTGCTCGACATCTGAGCCCGGGACCGTACGTTCGGCCCCGGGGCCCTGCCCTCGTTGCCCTCGTTCCGACCTGTGCACTCCGGCTTCGGCCTGTCTCCCGGCCCACCCGGTCCGCCGGATCCGGGTCCGGTCGGCTCAGGGCTCGACGACGGTCTCCTGGGCCGCCGCGGTGTCCCCGGCCAGCAGCGGCGCGTCCACGGGCACGTTGCGCTTCACCAGGGCGAGGGCGATGGGCCCCAGCTCGTGGTGGCGGGCCGACGTCGTGACGAAGCCGACCTGCCGGCCCTCCGCCCCGTCCGGGCCCGGCGCCAGGCGCACGGGCGTCCCGTGCGGCGGCAGGTGCACCTCGCTGCCGTCGAGGTGCAGGAAGACGAGGCGGCGCGGGGGCTTGCCCAGGTTCTGGACGCGGGCGACGGTCTCCTGCCCGCGGTAGCAGCCCTTGTCGAGGTGGACGGCGCTGCCGATCCAGCCGACCTCGTGCGGGATGGTCCGGTGGTCGGTCTCGAAGCCCAGCCGCGGCCGGTGCTCCTCGACCCGCAGGGCCTCGTACGCGAGCACGCCCGCGAGGGGGCCGTGCGCCGCGGCGTACGACTCCAGGTCGCCGCGCGGCAGGAACACGTCCCGCCCGTACGGGGTCTCCCGGACGGCCGCGTCCGCGGGGGGTTCCGCGATGGAGCCCGCCGGCAGGTGCACCAGGGCGATGTCGGCGGTGCGGTCGGCGACCTCGACGCGGTAGAAGAACTTCATGGACTCCAGGTACGCGATCAACTCGCCCTGCGTACCGGGCTCCACGTGGATCCACGTCGTCGAGCCGTCGTCCACCAGGTACAGCGCGTGCTCGACGTGCCCGTGCGCGGACAGGACGAGCGCCTCCGTCGCGCGGTGCGCGGGCAGCTCGCTGACGTGCTGGCTCAGCAGCAGATGCAGCCAGGCGAGCCGGTCGCCGCCGGTGACGGTGACCACGCCGCGGTGCGACAGGTCCACCAGGCCGCTGCCGTCCGCGAGGGCGCGCTGCTCCCGGAACAGGTCGCCGTAGTGGGCGGCGACCTGCTCGTCGGCCCCCTCTCCGGCGACGGCGCCCGGCGTGGCGAGCAGCGGGCTCACGGGCGCCGGGGCCGCGCCACCGGGCGCCGCCGAGGCGTCGGGGGAGGGGGCGGAGGACGGGGAGGACTGGCTGCCGGAAGCGGCTGCGGCGGACGTCGAAGGCTCCATACGTTTCAGCGTACGACCCTCAGGGGGCGTGCCCGGCGCCGCGTGCCACCCGTGGACTCCCGCGCGGTGCGCCGGGACTCCCGCACGGCGCGCCGGACTCCCGCACGGCGCGCCGGACTCCCGCACGTTGCGTCCGGCGGCGGGCAGGGCGCCGCCGGTGATCAGGAGGCGCCGGTGCCGGCGTCCGCGGCGTCCGCGGCGGACCGGGTGCAGTCCTGGCACCGGCCGAAGATCGCGAAGTGCTTCATGTCGGTCGTGAAGCCGAAGCGGTCCTGGAGCGCGGCGGCGAAGTCCCCGGCGATCTCGACGTCGGTCTCGATCACGTTCTTGCAGTCGCGGCAGACCAGATGGATGTGGTGGTCGCGGCCCGCCAGGTGGTACTTGGGGGCGCCGTGCCCGATGTGGGCGTGCGAGACGAGCCCCAGCTCCTCCAGCAGCTCCAGCGTCCGGTACACGGTGGAGATGTTCACGCCGGACGCGGTCCTGCGCACCTCGCAGAGGATGTCCTCGGGCGTCGCGTGCTCCAGCGCGTCGACGGCCTCCAGCACGAGCTGCCGCTGTGGCGTCAGCCGGTAGCCGCGCCGGCGCAGGTCGCTCTTCCAGTCGGTGCTCACCACGCACCCAGTGTAGGCACCGCGGCGACGGACGGAACGCCCGCGGACGCGGCGGTGCTCTCCGCGAAGGACCGTGGATCCCGCCCGGGCAGGCACGGCCCCGGCCTCAGGGCCCGGTGGCCTGCGCGAAGAGTGCCGCGGGCCGGGGCGGAGAGCCGTGCCGGTGCCGCGCGGGCCCCTTGCGGGTGCCGTCCGGGAACGGGTGCGGAGCGCGCGGTTGACGAAGCGGGCGCCGGGCCTGCTCGACGAAGCGGAGGCGGGGCCCGCTCGAAGCAGCGGACGAGGGGCCTACTTGAAGAAGGTGATGCCGTCGTCAGGCAGGTCGCCCAGGTCCTTCGCCCAGTCCTCCACCTGCTCGGGGGTGACCGTGACGGAGGACGCGACCTTCTTCAGGTGCGCGGACATGTACGGGCGCAGCGGCACGTCCGGCGTGGACTTCTCGCCGACCCACATCAGGTCGCCCTTCACGTACCCGTACAGCCGCTTGCCGCCGCTGTACGGCCCGGAGGCGGCGGTGCGCGCGACGGCGTCCGTGGCCAGGTCGATCTGCGGCTTCTGGTCGGCGAGCTCCCCGTACCAGACCTCGACGATGCCCTGGTCGCGGACCATCACGACCTCGACCTTGCGGTCCTTGCCGATGCGCCAGAAACCGGACTCGGTCTCGATGGGGCGGGTCTTGTTGCCCTCGGTGTCGAGCGCCCACGTGTGCGAGACGTACTCGATGAAGTCCCTGCCGTCGTGCGTGAAGACGGCTTCCTGCCCGAAGTTGGCCTTCTCGTCGCCGGGGAAGTCGAAGACTCCGGCGCCTTCCCAGCGGCCGAGCAGAAAGGCCAGGGGGACCAGGTCCGGGTGGAGGTCGGACGGGATCTCGATCATGAGCGACTCAGCGTTCCTCGGGGGCGTGCGTGAACGTGCCGGTGGCCTGGGGCCGACGGCCTCAGCGCTGGCCCTGGTAGAGCTTCTTGACGGTGAGCGCGACGAAGGCGAGCACCGCGACGCAGACCAGGGCGAGCAGGGAGGTGAAGAAGTCCTCAAGCACGGGGTGCTCCTCGGATGAGCGGAACGACGAAGGTGGCGTGGGCCGACCCCCAGCCTAGTGGGTGGCGCCCGGCCGTTCCTCCCGAGGTCCCGCGGGAGCGGCGTCCGGGGGAGCGGCGTCCGGGGGAGGAACGGCCGGGCTCCGGGGGAGCGGCACCGGGGAGCGGCGTCCGGGGGAGCGGCGTCCGCGAGGGCACGCCTCCGCCGCGGCCCCGGTCCGGCCGTCGTCCCCCCTGCGCCGCCTCAGCCCAGCAGTTGCTGCTGGAGGATCACCGTCTGGTGGAACGGCACCTCCGGCGCGTCCGCGCCCTTGCGCCGCTCCACGACGAGGGCCAGGGTGTCCCCGGCCTCGATGTAGGCCATCCGGGCGTGCGTGCCGGTGTACGGCGGCTCCTGCCGGTAGACGTCCGTGCGGGTGCCGCTGATCGTGATGTTGCCCGGCCAGCGCTCGTCGAGCGCGGTCGTGGTGACCCCGTCGGGTGCGAGTCCGGCGTCCAGCCCGGGGCCCAGCTCGTCCTGGAGGAACGCCAGCATGTTCCCGGCGGACTGGAACTGCGCCGCGTAGATCTGCAGCGACGTCCCGTCGGGCGCGGTCCAGCCGCGGGCGGCGACGTGCCGCAGTCCGTCGTCCGCCAGGTGCTCCAGCAGCGTCGAGCGTTCCTCGGACGGGTACTGGGCGGCGAAGCGGTCCGCGGGGACCCAGCCGCCGTCCAGGGACCGGTCCCCGGTGACGCCCGCGGGGGCCGGCAGGACGAGGCGGCGCAGATCGGCGAAGTGGATCTCGCCGGGGTTGTCCGCCGTTCCCGTCCACGAGCCGAAGGGCCGCGGCTTCCCCGCGGGCAGGGCGGGCAGCGACAGCGCGGGGAAGTCCCAGCGCCCGTCGGAGCGCGTCGCGAGGCCCGGCACCCGGTCGCGCGGGACGGACGTGACCCCGTACGCGGTCCCGGCACCGAGCCCGAGGAACACGGCCGCGGCCACGCCCCAGCGCACGGCGCGCCGCCAGCCGCGGGGGGCCCATGGGCCGGGGGTGTTCCCGGGGCCCGCGGCGGCCACGGAGTCGTCCGGGGCCATGGAGGCCGCGGCGCCCGGGGGTGCCGCCGGGACGGCCGGGGCCGGCGTGGCCGCTGAGGTGACCGGGTCCGGCGGGGTGGCCGGGTCCGCCGGGGTGGCCGAGGCCGCCGGGGTGGCCGGGTCCGGCGGAGTCGCGGCAGCCACCGGCTCCCGTCCGTCGGGCGCGCTCGGGGTCGTGCCTTCCGTGCTCATGCGGCCTTCCCGGTGGTGGAGAGTCGATCGAGTTGCTGGGCGAACAGGGAGGCGGCGCCCGAGGGGTCGCTGTCGCCCGGCGCGACGTCGACGAGGCTGACGGTCAGGTCGCCGTGGAGGGACGTGCAGAAGACCCGCAGGAGCCCGCTGTCCTCGAAGTTGTCGCCCGAGTCGCCCGAGTCGCCGAAGTCGCCCGAGTCGCCCGCGTCGTCGGAGGATGCGTCGCCCGGACCCGTTTCGCGCGCGCTCGCGCAGACCGCTCCGCTCGGGTGGTGGGGGATCTTGACGTGGTCGTCCCCCGCCTCCTCCGCGAAGAGCCGGTCCGCCGAGGAGGCGGTGCGCGCCGCGGTGGTGTTCGCGTACTGGACGATCCGCATCTGCAGGATGCCGCCGTAGAGGTCGTTGTACGAGCGCAGCGCCATCGACTCGATGCCCGTGTCGTCGACCCGGGCGCCGCGGCCACCACCGGGCAGGGACGCGGTGATGTGGTCGAGGTAGGCCGTGGCCTGGCGCTTGTTCAGGACGGCGTCGTTGCCCAGGCCGGGGATGTCGGGGCCGAGGACCCAGTCGCCGGGCACCGGCAGGAGCGCCTTGGCCAGCGGGGAGTCGTCGCGCCCGCCGCCGGTCCCGGCGGCGGGGTCGGGGGCGCCCGCCTTCGTGGGGGCCTTCCACACGACGGTGGGCACCGTGCGGTCCGCGTGGGACGCGACATGCCCGGCGTAGCCCGCGGCGCCGCCCGCCAGGGCGAGAACCAGCACGCCCGGCAGCACCGTCCGCCACAGGGACACCGTGCCCCGCGGCCGTCCCACTTCGGATCCTTGCGAGCCCGCGCCTTCGGGTCTCTCCGCTCCGGCGCCCCGGGCGGGCTCGTCGTTCACAGCCGTCACAACCGCTCCATCTGTTCGGTGGCCAGCGCCTGGACGTCCGCGGTGCTGATCGTCTTCGGGTCGTACAGGTGCATCTCGGCGACCGTGTCGCCGCGCGACTCCACGACCGCGACGTGGTGCAGATCCGGATGGCCCGGGTCCGCCGGTATGTCGCTGCGGATGAAGAAGCCGTTCGTGCTGCCTGCGACGGGGACGGAGCCCGCCCACGAGTCCCGGCCCCCGTTGAGGTCGTCGACGATCTCGGCCGCGTACTGGTCCGTCCCGGGCTGCACCTGTATGAGGACCACGTCGACGGCCCGGCGGCCCTGCGTCCAGTGCTCGTCCACGGCACGGCGGAAGTGGTACTTCGACAGGGTGCTCTGCACGTTCCCGGAGGCGTCGTACAGGCTCGCGTAGCCGTCCAGCGACAGCCATCCGTCGACGTCCGGGGCAACGCGGTGCGCCCTCGCCCCCTTGGGGACCGGCACCAGCACCTTGCGCAGGTCGCCCGCGGTCGGCACGCCCGCGTCCTCGGCGACCGGCAGCGGCACGGCGGGGCCGGCCGACCTGCCGGAGGCCGTGAGCCCGGCCTGGGCCAGCGTCCCGACCGGTACGGGCGGACGCCGTGCCTGGACGCCGTAGCCGACGGCCGTGCCGCCCGCGATGCCCAGCACGGCGGCACACGCGACGACGAACAGCGTGCGCCGCCGACGCGCGCGCCGGGCAGCCGCCTCGGCCCCGGCCAGGGACGCCCGCTCCCCGTCGGGCCCGGACTCAGACTCCCCGTCGGGCCCGGACGCCCGCTCTTCGTCGGGCTCGGACTCCGGCTCCCCGTCGGGCCCGGACGCCCCCTCTTCGTCGGGTCCGGTGCCGGCGGCCCGTTCCCCGTCGGGCCCGGTGCCGGGGACGGGAGCCGGCAGCTCGGGCGCCGCCCCGGCTGCCGCTGCCGCGGATGGCGCGGGCGGTGCGGCGGGCGTTCCCGCTGTCGTCCCGTCCGGTCGCCCGGGCGCTGCGTCCGGCGTTTCGGGCGGTGTGCCCGCGGCTTCGGGCGGTGTGCCCGGTGCCGGATCGGGCACGTCGTTCACGGATTCCACGGGAGCGGTTCCTCCAGAGGTCCCGGACCTGCCCGGGAGGCGCAGCGCGGGCATCGAATATCCGCGCGCACGGGTGACCAGCGGGCGGCACCGGAGGTTGCACGGGCCTTGATTACAGTTCGGACATGCAATCGGCGAAGAAGCTCGTGATCAAGGTGACCGCCGGCGCGGACGCGCCCGAACGGTGCTCGCAGGCGTTCACGGTGGCCGCGGTCGCCGCGGCGAGCGGGGTCGAGGTCTCGCTGTGGCTGACCGGGGAGTCCGCCTGGTTCGCGCTGCCGGGGCGGGCCGCCGAGTTCGAACTCCCGCACGCGGCACCGCTGCCCGACCTGATCGAGTCGGTGCTGGCCACGGGCCGGATCACCCTGTGCACGCAGTGCGCGGCCCGCCGGGACATCGGCGAGGGCGACGTCCTGGAGGGCGTGGTGATCGCGGGCTCCCAGCTCTTCGTCAGCGAGATCATGGCCGACGGCGTCCAGGCGCTGGTGTACTGACGGCCCCGGGCCCCGCCCGCCGGCGCGCGCGGCAGCGGACCTAGGCTCCGGTCCCCGCCTCGCCGGCAGCAGCCGCCGGCTCCGGGGACTCGGCGAGCGCGGATTCCGCGTCCGTGAACTCGGCGTCCGTGAAATCGGCGTGCGCGGACGCGGCATGCGCGGCCTCCGCGAGCGCTGGTCCGGTCGCCGCGACCGGCGCCGCCGCGCACTCGGCCCGCGCGACGGGGGCGGCCGGGGCCGGCGAACCCGTACCCGCGAGCGACTTCCGCGCGAGCAGCCCGCCCGCCGCCACCCCGTCCTCCTGCGGCAGCCCGCGCATCAGGAGCCAGTAGCCGAGCGCGGCGAGCGTCCCCAGGACCGCGCACGCGCCCCACAGCCACCTGGCGCCCCACCGGTCCAGGACCGTCCCGGACATGAGCGGCGCGACGAGTGCGGCCACGGACCACGACATCGAGTACATGCCCTGGTAGCGACCCCGGCCCTGGACGGGGGACAGCCGTACGACCAGCCCGGT
This sequence comes from Streptomyces fuscigenes, assembly GCF_021556455.1. Taxonomy (GTDB): domain Bacteria; phylum Actinomycetota; class Actinomycetes; order Streptomycetales; family Streptomycetaceae; genus Streptomyces; species Streptomyces fuscigenes. The sequence continues at coordinate 13,431 of NZ_JAKGCV010000008.1, forward strand.
CTGGGTCGGCGCGTTCACGATCTCGGCCAGCGTCCACACGACCACCGTCAGGACGTACACCCCGAGCGATCCTGCGAACATCGTCAGGCCGAAGCCGTACCCCGCCAGCAGCGACGAGACCACCAGGAGCCGGCGCGGGTCCCGGTGCTGGATGAAGCGCGTCACTGGGATCTGCAGGGCGACGATCAGCAGGCCGTTGGCCGCCATGGCGGTGCCGAACTCGGCGCTGGTGAAGCCCGCCTCGCCCATGGCCACCGGCAGGCCGACCGAACCCTGCTGGAAGATCAGCGCCACCACGAACGACAGCGCGACCACGCTCATGAAGCGCCCGTCCCGCACCACGCTCAGCATGCTGACCGGCGCCTCACCGCCCGCCCGGACGCCCCCGCCGTCGCCTCCGCTCCTGCTCCTGTCCGTACCTGCGCGTCCGTCGCGGGCCCGGGCGCCGGAGCCCGGGCCCGAACCGTCGCCCGGCCTCGACTCGGGGAGCTTGGTGTACACCACCACCGCGCACAGCAGCGTCATCGCCGCCTCGCCGAAGAACCCGGCACGGTAGCTGTACTGGGCGACGAAGCCCGCGAGCGCCGAGGACACCGCGAAGCCCAGGTTGATCGCCCAGTAGTTCAAGGAGAAGGCCCGCACGCGGTCCTCGGGCCGGACGATGTCCGCCATCATCGCCTGCACCGCGGGGCGCGAGGCGCTGGACGCCATCCCGACGAGACACGCCACGGCGGCGATCGCCACCGGGTTCGCCATCAGCCCGAGCAACGCGACCGAGGCGGCCGTCGCGCACTGGGCGACGAGCATGGTCGGACGCCTGCCGAGCCGGTCGGCGAGCACACCGCCGCCGAGCGACGCGATGACGCCGCCGAGCCCGTAGAGCGAGGCGACGAGACCCGCGTACGACGCGGAGTAGCCGCGCTCCACCGTCAGGTAGAGCGCCATGAACGTGGCCACGAACGCGCCGAGGCGGTTGACCAGGGTGCTCGTCCACAGCCACCAGAAGGCGCGCGGCAGGCCCGCGACGCTCTCCCGGACGGCCCGACCGGCACCGGCGGTGGACAGGCTGAACGGCATGGACGGTTCCCCCCGGGGTGTGCGCGTGGTGCGGCGGCGGCGCCCGGACGGCCGTCCGCCGGCCACCCCGCGCCCAGCAGCTGTGTAAGCGGCCTGTGTAAGTGGCCGATGCGTCAAGCGCATGTTACGTACCGGGCTCCGGTGCCCGCCACCCAATTCCCGGCCGGGCCCGCCGTCACCCCCTGGTCACCGGGTGTCCACCGGCCGGTGGGCCGGGCCCTGTGCGGCCGCCCCGCAGCCGTGCGCGGGCCCCGGCCGCCCCGGAGGGCGCGCGGAGGCGTCGATTAGGCTCGGGGCCATGGCCGACGCACCGTACAAGCTGATCCTCCTCCGCCACGGCGAGAGCGAGTGGAACGAGAAGAACCTGTTCACCGGCTGGGTGGACGTCAACCTCAACGCGAAGGGCGAGAAGGAGGCGGTCCGCGGCGGTGAGCTGATCAAGGACGCGGGCCTGACCCCCGACGTGCTGCACACCTCCGTGCTCAAGCGCGCCATCCGCACCTCGCAGCTCGCCCTGGAGGCCATGGACCGCCACTGGCTGCCGGTCCGGCGCTCGTGGCGCCTCAACGAGCGCCACTACGGGGCGCTCCAGGGCAAGGACAAGGCGCAGACGCTCGCCGAGTTCGGCGAGGAGCAGTTCATGCTGTGGCGCCGCTCGTACGACACCCCGCCGCCGGTCCTCGAGGACGGCACCGAGTTCTCGCAGAGCGACGACCCGCGCTACGCCACGCTCCCGACCGAGCTGCGCCCGCGCACGGAGTGCCTCAAGGACGTCGTCGTCCGCATGCTGCCGTACTGGTACGACTCGATCATCCCGGACCTGCTGGCCGGCCACACCGTGCTCGTCGCCGCCCACGGCAACAGCCTGCGCGCCCTGGTCAAGCACCTCGACGGCGTCTCCGACGCCGACATCGCGGCGCTCAACATCCCGACGGGCATCCCGCTGGTCTACGACCTGGACAGCGACTTCCGCCCCGTCACCCCGGGCGGCACCTACCTCGACCCGTCGGCCGCCGCCGCGGCGATCGAGGCCGTGAAGAACCAGGGCAAGAAGTAGCACCGGCCCACGCACGAGCCCCCTGCCCGCGGTTTCTCCCTGGGCGGGGGGCTTTTTGCCGGGGCGGGCCCTCTCCGGGCCTGGGGCGTCCACCCTCCCGGAGCGAGCAGCGATCCCCGCGGGCCGAGGCGCCCCGCTGCGCACGTACCTGCCCGACCGCCGAGGCGTTCGTGGCGCCCGAGTCGTGCAGGGCATCGGAACTGATCGCTCCCCGCCGGCGTCACAGCGTTCATGACACAGGGCGGGAGCACGATGGGCGCGGAGCCGACGTGGCCGGAGCTGCTGCTCGACTTCTTCGTCATGGCGGCCGTTCCCACCGTCGTCGGAGGAGCAGCGGTCCTGACCCTCGTCGGACTGACGATGTGGATGACGGCACCGCTGCGAAGGCGCAGGCGGCAACGGAAGCGAACCGGCGCCCGGACTGCGGCCGGTTGAGGCCGACGCTCGCCGCAGTGCGGCGGCTGGGGCCAAGCGCGTCCTGGATGAGGCGTGGTGGTGCACGGAAGAGGGGTTGCGTCACGCGGGAGTTCGGGACGGAGCCGTTCAGCTGGCGAGGCTCATGTGACGCGCAAGTGGTCCGTGTCCGTCTGTCTCCCCCGGCTGCTCATCGGCCGGCAGGCGACGGCTACGACCAGCGGCGAGCGTTCTCGTCGGTGGTGAAGCCATCCGATGGCGGTCACGTCGGACTTCCCCGGCAGTGTTCATCCGGCTGCGGTGCCGCTGATCCAGTCGGCGAGCGCTGAGAAGTCGGCATCCGTGAGGCCCTTGGCGGGGTCGACGCGATGAAGCAGCGACGGTCCTGTGCGGGTGGCATCGACCCAGAAGCGGTCGATGGCGGTGATCTCGTCGTCGACCCAGATGAACGGTCGGCCGTCCGCCCACTCGACCACGCGGCGGGTCTTCCAGTGCAGGCCGCGTGGGCCTTCGTCGATGTCGGAGTCGGGCCCGTCCAGCACGGGCAGGCTCGGCAGTCCGACGCGTGGAGCGACGAGGTCGTTCGCAGCGCCCATCCAGGTCGTGGCCCACACGAGACGGCATCGCAAGGCCATGAGACGGGGGCCCATGGCGGGGTCGAGCCGCGTAAGCAGCGGATTGCCGCGGTCGACGGGTGCCGGGACTTCGGTTACTGCGGCTTGCGGATGATCGGTCGACGACCCGAACGGAATCAGCGGACCGTCGACGTCGAGGAAGAGGAAAGGGCGCTCCACGCTTGCCACGGCGGCACGATAGCCCGTCGGCTTGCGACGACGCGTGAACGCCCCCGGTCCGCGCGAGGGCGGATCGGGGGCGCCTCGCCCGGTGGACGCGTGCCCCGGCCGGGCGGGAGGTGCCGAGCCCGCGCGGGCGGGAACATCCCGGCCCGCGCCGTGGGACTCAGCTCCTGGCGAAGGCCAGCAGGTCCTCGTTGAACCTGTCCTTGAACGGGTCCACCAGGGACATGCCGTGAGGCGCACCCTCGTACACCTTGAAGGTGTTGTCCTTGACGATCTTCGACGACTTGTTGCCGGCGGCCACGATGGGCACGATCTGGTCGTCGTCGCCGTGGATGATGAGCGTCGGGACGTCGAACGCCTTGAGGTCCTCGGTCAGGTCGGTCTCCGAGAACGCCTTCACGCACTCGTAGGAGCCCTGGATGCCCACCTGCATGCTCCACATCCAGAAGGCGTCGCGGACGCCCCGGGAGACCTTGTTGCCGTCGCGGTTGGCGCCGAAGAACGGGGCGCTGAGGTCCTCGTAGAACTGGGCCCTGTCCCCGGCGACCCCGGCCCGGATCTCGTCGAAGACCTCGATCGGCAGGCCGTCCGGATTCGCCTCCGTCTTGAGCATCAGCGGAGGGATGGCGCTGAGCAGCACGGCCTTCGCGACGCGGGAGGTGCCGTGGTTGCCGATGTAGCGCGCGACCTCGCCGCCGCCCGTCGAGTGCCCGACCATGATGGCGTCCCGCAGGTCGAGGGCCTCGAACAGCTGCGCCAGGTCGTCGGCGTACGTGGTGAGGTCGTTGCCGCCCCACGTCTGGCTCGACCGTCCGTGGCCGCGCCGGTCGTGCACGACGGCGCGGAAGCCGTTGTCGGCCATCAACTTGGCCTGTGCGTCCCACGCGTCGCCGTTCAGGGGCCAGCCGTGGCTGAAGACCACGGGCTGCCCGCTGCCCCAGTCTTTGTAGAAGATGTCCGTCTTGTCGCGGGTCGTGAAGATGGCCATGATCGGATCCCTTCGGTCGTGTCCCGTCCGCGTCGCGTCCGGTGTCGTGCGGGCATCGGGTGGTGTGCCGGTGGTGGCCCAGGCGGTTCGTCCAGCCGTCGAGTCGTTCGCGTCCGGGCGTCGTGCGCGGTCCGCCGGCGGGGCCCCGGGGCAGCGGAGTCCTTGCGGCCCGGTCCCTCGTGCGCGGCCGGCGCCCGGCGGGTGGTGCTGGCCGTCGCCCCGCAGGGGCATCGCCGACTTCCGCCGGAGGCAGGCCTGTTGAGTTGTGCCGGCCGGAATTCCTGCCGCGCCGCCGCGGGTTACGGCCGGGTCCCGTCGACCCTGTGCCGAGTCCTGCCCGGAGCCGGCCCGGCCTCAGAAGCCGAACGCACTGAGGCTCGGGAAGTCGGACGGGCGCGGGCCGGAGCGGTCCCAGTCGAAGGCGCGCTCCGAGGTGGTGATCGGGACGTCGTTGATGCACGCGTGCCGTGTCCTCATCAGACCGTCGTCGGCGAACTCCCAGTTCTCGTTGCCGTACGCGCGAAACCAGTCGCCGGTGGCGGTGTGGTACTCGTACGCGAACCGCACCGCGATGCGGTTGCCGCCGTACGCCCACAACTCCTTGATCAGGCGGTACTCCAGCTCGGCCTGCCACTTGCGGGTGAGGAAGGCGACGATCTCGTCGCGCCCGTCGATGAACAGGGAGCGGTTCCGCCAGTGGCTGTCCTCGGTGTACCCCAACGCCACGTGCCCGGGGTCGCGGGTGTTCCACGCGTCCTCGGCGTCCCTGACCTTCTGCACCGCCGTCTCGTCGTCGAACGGCGGCAACGGGGGTTTGCCGGTCGCCATGTATGACTCTCCTGACTCCCGTCCGTGCCCGACCGTTCCAGTCTCACCGCGGCCGCCGGGTCTCGCATCCGCGACGGCCGCCACCGCGCATTCCACCGGCCGGGGCACGGCGGCACCGCACGGGACGCGGGCCGCGGGCCGCGCCGTGCCGGCGGTGCGCGCGATCACCGGCTTCGCGAGATCCGGAGCCTGCCGTCATCGTCCGGGACCTGGCTGTCCGCCGCGGTCCCGGACAGCCAGGCCCGCCAGTGGGGCACGACGAGCGCGGCCAACTCGTCGTATCCGGCCGCGCCCGGGTGCGCGCCGTCGCCGGTGCGTACCTCCCGGCTCCACGCGGCACTGTCGCGCAGTGGCCGGTGGACGGGGACGTAGGGGACGGACGCCTCGCGGCAGACGCGGGCGAACCGTTCGTCGAGCCGCGCGGTCCGGGCGTTGTGCTCCGCGTCGTCGACGGGCGGAGGGGCGACCACCAGGACGCCCCAGCCCCGGCCCGCCGCCTGTTCGAGCATGCGGGACAGGTTGGCCTCCGAGACGTCCGGGTCCACGCGCGGCCGGCCGTCCTCGTGGGTGGTGTCGTTGACGCCGAAGGACAGGACGACTCGCAGGTCCGTGCCGTCCCGCAGCCGCCGGTCGCACTCGCCGAGCCAGCGGGCGAGGACGTCGGTCGACGTCTCGCGGCGCACGCCGAGGTTGTAGGCGGTCAGCGGCTGCCCACCCGTGACGGCGCGGGCGGCCAGACGCCCCGCCCAGCCGAGACACAGCGGGTCGCCGACGCCCGCGACGAAGGAGTCCCCGACGAAGCAGACGCGCAGATCACTGTCCATGCACCGATCCTGGCACTGGCAGTGGCACTGGCACCGATCCTGGCACTGGCACTGGCACTGGCACTGCGACTGGCACTGCGACTGGGACTGGGGCTGAGGCTGGGACTGGCGCTGGGATCGGCATCGGCGTGGGCACTGAGACGAGTACCGGCAACGCATCCGCCCGCGCGCCCGCCCGATCGGCCGCCCCGCACCCGGCACCCCAACCCTCGGCGTCAGGCGCCCGGACCGCCGTTCTTCCTCCAGTCGGCCGCCAGCAGGCCGAAAAGCAGCTCGTCCGTCCACTCGCCCTTCATCCACGCCGCCTCGCGGCGGTGTCCCTCCTGCGTGAATCCGAGCCGGCGCAGCAGCGCGGCGGACCGCTCGTTGCGCGCGTCGCACTCGGCGGAGACGCGGTGCAGGCCCCGGGGCCCGAAGAGGTCGGCGAGCACCGCGCCCACCGCCTCGGTGGCGTAGCCGAGTCCCTGGTGGCGCGGTGCGAACGTGTAGCCGAGGTGCGCCTGCATCAGGTCGTCGTGCAGGCACACCCCGATGTCGCCGACGAGTTCGCTCCCTGCCCCGAGCGTCACCGCGTACTGGAACCAGCCGGGCCGCTCCGGCGAACCCGCCGCGAAGGCCCGCGCGAGGCCGCGCGCGGCATCGGGCGGTACGGGCGCCGACCAGCCCTGGTAGCGGGCGACGTCCGGGTCGGAGCGGTACGCCGCGAGGGCGGCCGCGTCGTCGGTGCGAAAGCGCCGCAGGATCAGTCTGGGCGTCGTGAGGAGCATGTCCGCGGGGGGCGTGGCGAGGCGGTGCGGCGCGTCCGCCTCCGGCCGCCGCGTGCGGGCCGGTGCGCCGGGGCCGTCGTCCGGGCGGCCGGCCGGGCCGGGGGCGGTCATGCCCGCACCGCCGCGTCGAGGAGCGGACCGAGCTCGGCGGCGGCAGTCGTGAGGGCGCGCGTGTCCCGTTCCGCCCGGGCCAGGAGGATCGCGCCCTCCAAGGTGCTGATCATGAGAGTGGACAGGGGCCGGGACCGCTCCTGGGGCACGCCCATGCCGACGAGGGCCTCCCCGACCGCGCGGGTCCAGGCTCCGAAGGCGTCGGACGCGGCCTCACGGGTGGAGGCCGTCGAGTCCGCGTGGTCGACCGTGGCGGCGGCCACCGGGCAGCCGGCCGCGAAGCCCTCGGCGCCGTACTCGACGGTCCACTGCTCCACCATGGCCGCGAACAGGGCACTCGGCACCGGCTCGGGCAGCGCTGCGACGAACCGGGCGACCCGGCGGGACGCGTACCGGCCGGCCCAGCCGACGGCCTCCGCGACGAGCTGGTCCTTGCCGCCGGGGAAGTAGTGCTGGAGCGAGCCGCGCGGCGCCTCGGCCCGTACCGCGACGTCCCGCATGCCCGCGGCCGCCACCCCTCCGCGCCGCATCAGCTGGGCCGCGCTGAAGACCATCCGCTCGCGCGGGCCCCGCTCGGACACCGCCATCCCGATCTCCTCGCCTTCGTCGCCGTCGCAGTCAGCCGACGCTGCCGTCACCCCGCCGCCCCGTCGCCGTCAGCCGTCGCTGCCGCCATCGCCATCACCTGGCCGGTCCTCCAGCCTATGACGACGGTCATGGAGCTGACTATTATGACGCCCGTCATGGAACGTGACCGCGGGCGACCGCCCCGGCGCGTGCGGTGGGAACGGTGGTGCGTCGTGGGGTACGTGGGCTTCGTCGGCCTCGGAGTCATGGGCCGGCCCATGGCGCTCAACCTCGCCCGGGCGGGTACCCCGCTCGTCGTCTGGAACCGCACACCCGCCCGCTCCGCGCCGCTGCGGGAGGCCGGGGCCGAGGTGGCGGCCTCCCCGGCGGAGGTGTTCGACCGCGCGTCGACCGTGCTGCTGATGCTGTACGACGGCGCCGCCGTGGACGCGGTCCTCGGCCGCGGGACGCCGGAGTTCGCCGCGCGTGTCGCGGGACGCACGGTGGTGCACATGGGGACGACTTCGCCGGAGTATTCGGCCGGTCTGCGCGACGACGTGGCCGCCGCGGGCGGCACGTACGTCGAGGCGCCGGTCTCCGGCTCCCGCGTCCCCGCCGAGCAGGGCCGGCTGGTGGGGATGGTCGCGGGGGACGAGGACGCCGTGGCCGCCGTGCGCGCCCTGCTCGCGCCCGTGTGCGGCGAGACGTTCGCCTGCGGGCCGGCGCCGGGGGCGCTCCTGATGAAGCTGTCGGTGAACCTGTTCCTGATCACTCAGGTGACCGGTCTGACCGAGGCCTTCCACTTCGCCGAACTGCACGGACTGGACCGGAGCCTGCTGCTGGACGTCCTCGACGCGGGCCCGATGGCCAGCGCCGTGTCCCGGATGAAGGCGCCGAAGCTGCTCGCGCGCGACTTCTCCGTGCAGGCGGGCGCCGTCGACGTCCTCAAGAACAACCGGCTCATCGCCGACGCGGCGCGGCAGGCGGGACTCGCCTCTCCGCTCCTCGACGCGTGCCACGCCCTGTTCGAGGAGACGGTGGCGCTCGGCCACGGCGGCGAGGACATGGTCGCGGTGCTGCACGCGATCGAGGCCCGCACCCGGGACGTGAGCAGCCGGGACGAGGACGCCCGGGGCGAAATCATCCGCGACGAGAACGCCCGCGACGCTCGCACCAGGGACGTACGGGACGGGGCGGGCACGGCGGGCGCCTGACGCGCGGAGCACACCCGCGTGCCGGGCGGCCAGGACCCGGCAAGGCTCCCGGCGCCCGCGCCCAGCCGGAACCTCGGTCCCTACGCGGCTGCCGCGACAGTCGCGCAGGGCGCGGCACGATGTCCGGCGCGGCGGGCGCGATCAGCAGCTGCCGCCGCACTGGCACGGGGAGCCCGACTGGCAGCCGCAGCCGCAGCCCGAGCCGCAGCCGCAGGCGCCGAGGACGGGCAGGTGCGGGCGTCCCGAGGCAGCGGCGCGCGAGGTGTCGGTGCCGGTCGTGGTGGTCGTACGGGGGGCGGGCGACGCGGAAGGTTCGGCCATGACGATCTCTCCTCCAGGGACTCCGGGGGCAGGCACGGCCCGTTCCCCATTGGACGTCCGGCACGGGCCGTTCCTCAACGGCGCATGACCGGCGCATCACCGGCGCACGCGCGCAGGACACGCGCAGACCGGGGGCCCGCACCACGCCGTGCGCCCCGCCCACCACCGGCGTGCGGGGTGGGCGGGGCGCAAGAGGCCTACGAGACACGGACCCGGCGGCCCGGCGGCCCGGTCGCCGATCGCGGCGGGCGCGGGCCGCACCCGCCCACCGCCGCGGAAGCGAGCCTCACCCGGCGTCCGCCCGGGTCCGTGCATATGCCGTCGGACGGTCAGACGGCGTCCGGCTGGATCTCGTCCGCGTGCTCACCCGTGACCAGGTAGACGACGCGCTTGGCCACCGACACCGCGTGGTCGGCGAACCGCTCGTAGTAGCGGCCCAGCAGCGTGACGTCGACGGCGGTCTCGATGCCGTGCTTCCAGCGGTCGTCCATCAGGTGCTGGAAGAGGGTGCGGTGCAGCAGGTCCATCTCGTCGTCGTCCTGCTCCAGCTGCATGGCCAGGTCGATGTCCTTGGTGATGATGACCTCGGCGGCCTTCGCCATCAGACGCTGCGCGAGCTGCCCCATCTCCAGCAGGGTGGCGTGCAGATCGACCGGAACCGGGGATTCCGGGTAGCGCAGCCGTGTCAGCTTCGCCACGTGCTGGGCCAGGTCTCCGGCGCGCTCCAGGTCGGCGCTCATGCGCAGCGAGGTGACGACGATGCGCAGGTCGGTGGCCACGGGCTGCTGCTGGGCGAGCAGCGCGATGGCGCGTGCCTCCAGGTCGTGCTGGGTCTGGTCGACCTTCGCGTCGGCGGCGATCACGCTCTCCGCGAGCTTCAGGTCACCGTCGAGCATGGAGGTCGTGGCGCGCCCGATGGCGGAGCCGACCTGCCGTGCCATGCCGACGAGGTCGTCACTGATCGAGTCAAGTTCCTCGTGGTACGCGTCCCGCATGGGTGTGTCCCTCTCCAGCGCTCCCGCGCTTGACGTTCGTGACCGGGCCCGACCGGGCCTGACCAGATCCTTCCTGGTCCTTCCTGGTCCTTACTGGCCCTTTCCGGGGGTGTCCGGCCGGCGGGCGGCAGGCGCTCGCCCCCACGCTGCCACGGTGGCCGGAACACGCGTCCGGAGCTTCCCGGACAAGTGAACCGTCCCTGTCCCCTCGGTGAACTCTGGGCGACGAGTGTTCGAGGACGCACTCGGACGGCTGGGAGAGTGCCCGTCGGCCCGCTTAATCTGAACGCATGGACGTGAACGCGGCGGTCGCCGCATCGGCAGCGATCGCCGGCGTGTGCACCGGCGTGATCGCCATGCTGGCGTTCCGCTGGAGCGAGCGCGACCAGCACCGGCCCACGCGCACCTCGCTGCACACGGACGCGGTCCTGCCGCCGGGAGTCGACACCGTACTCTCCGTGCTGCGCTCCTCGGCCGTCGTGCTCGACGAGAGCGACGCCGTCGTCAAGGCCAGCTCCGCCGCGTACGCGCTGGGCCTGGTCCGCGGCGGCAAGCTGGCGGTCGAGCCGATGATGCACATGGCGCGCGAGACCCGCAGGGACGGCGAGATACGCCAGATCGAGCTGGACCTCCCGCGCCGGGGCACCGGCCGCGGTGAGGCCCTGGCCGTCTCCGCGCGCGTCGCCCCCCTCGGCTCCCGCCTGGTGCTGCTCCTCGTGGAGGACCTGACGGAGGCCCGCCGCATAGAAGCGGTACGGCGCGACTTCGTCGCGAACGTCAGCCACGAACTGAAGACCCCGGTCGGCGCGCTCTCCCTCCTCTCGGAGGCCGTCATGGACGCCTCCGACGACCCCGAGGCCGTCGACCGCTTCGCCGGGCGCATGCAGATCGAGGCGACCCGGCTGACCAACCTCGTGCAGGAGCTCATCGACCTCTCCCGGGTGCAGAACGACGACCCGCTGGAGGACGCCGAGCCCGTGCGCGTGGACGAGCTGGTCGCCGAGGCCGTCGACCGCTCCCGGCACCCGGCGTCCACGAAGCAGATCACCATGGCGGCCCGCGGCGAGGAGGACCTCTTCGTCTGGGGCAACCGCGGCCAGCTGGCCGCGGCGCTCGGCAACCTCGTGGAGAACGCCGTCAACTACTCGCCGGCGCGCACCAGGGTCGGCATCGCCGTGGCCCGTACGGCCGTGGCCGGCGGCACGGTCGTCGAGATAGCCGTCACCGACCAGGGGATAGGCATCTCGGAGAAGGACCGGGAGCGCATCTTCGAGCGCTTCTACCGCGTCGATCCCGCGCGCTCGCGCGCGACCGGCGGCACGGGCCTCGGCCTCGCCATCGTCAAGCACGTGGCGGCCTCGCACGGCGGGGACGTCACGGTGTGGAGTTCGGAGGGCCAGGGATCGACGTTCACCCTGCGCCTGCCCGAGGCGGGCATCGCCCGGGAGCGGTCGGGGGCGCCCGAGGCCGCGGAGCCGGACGACGACGCGTTCTACGACGTGGACGCGTCCGACCCGGCCGATCTGCCCCACGCGCCCGATCTGCCCGACGCGCCTGACGCGCCCGGTCCGGCCGCCGGTGCCCCGGACTCGCCGTCCCCTTCTCCGGCCGCCCCCTCGACCTCTCCGGCCGCCCCCTCGACCTCTCCGGCCGCCCCCTCGACCTCGGCCGCGGCCTCCGCCCCGGCCCTCCTTCCCCCCTCCGCGTCCGGGCCCACCGCCGTTCCCGGCGCGGACACCGTCCCCCACCCCAGCGACCCCGACACCGGCGATGCCGCCCGCGATCCTCGCGGTGCGGTGCCCGGCGGCCGGCGCGCATTCGGCGCCGGCCGTGACCGCAACGACCCCAGCCCCCCGGAACCTCGCGGGACGGCCCGCAGCCTGGTGCTGGATACTCCGACCGTGATTCCTGCCCCGGAGGTCCTTCCGTGACCCGAGTGCTCGTCGTCGAGGATGAGGAATCCTTCAGCGACGCCCTTTCCTACATGCTCCGCAAGGAGGGTTTCGAGGTCGCCATCGCGACCACCGGGCCCGCGGGGCTCGACGAGTTCGAGCGCAACGGCGCCGACCTCGTCCTCCTCGACCTCATGCTGCCCGGCCTGCCGGGCACCGAGGTCTGCCGCCAGCTGCGCGGCAGGTCCAACGTTCCGGTGATCATGGTCACCGCGAAGGACAGCGAGATCGACAAGGTCGTCGGCCTGGAGATAGGGGCCGACGACTACGTGACCAAGCCGTTCTCCTCGCGCGAGCTCGTCGCCCGTATCCGCGCGGTGCTGCGCAGGCGCGGCGAGCCGGAGGAGGTCACCCCGGCCGCCTTGGAGGCGGGTCCGGTACGGATGGACGTCGACCGGCACGTGGTGACGGTCGGCGGCGGCAAGGTCGACCTGCCCCTCAAGGAGTTCGACCTGCTGGAGATGCTGCTGCGCAACGCGGGCCGGGTGCTGACCCGCATGCAGCTCATCGACCGGGTCTGGGGCGCCGACTACGTCGGCGACACCAAGACGCTCGACGTCCACGTCAAGCGGCTGCGCGCGAAGATCGAGCCGGACCCGGGAGCGCCGCGCTACCTGGTGACGGTGCGCGGCCTGGGCTACAAGTTCGAGCCGTAGACCGCACGCCGCGGGCCGTGCGTTGCGAGACGTGCACCACGGCCCTGACGCGCGGGCCGTGGCTCGCGGGCCGCGCACCAGGGCGGCATCGCACGGCCCGCGTGAGTGCACCCGCACACGCGAGCGCACGCGAACAAGAGGGAGGCGCCCCGCTTCCGGCTCAGGCCGGGCGGGGCGCCTCCCTCTGCGTATGACGGCCCTGGGCCGGTCGTCAGCCGGTGATGCCGGTGCCGCCGCCCTGCGGGGAGCCCGAGGGGGAGCCGGACGTCGAGCCCGAGGGCGACCCGGAGTCGGAGGGGGTGCCCGAGCCGGAGGGGGTGCCGGACGGCGAGGCGGGGGCGCTCGGGGCCGCGGTCGGGCCGACGGAGCCGAAGTAGCTCGCCGCCGGGACGACGAGGGCGTTCACGCCGATGTCGCCGGTCGTGCTGAGCGTGAAGACGACCTTCTCGGCGTTGCCGTTCTTGGTGGTCGGCAGGCCGGTGATCACGGCGGAGGCGTTGCCCTTGCCGCCGAGCTGGAGCGAGCCCAGCGCGGGTACGGTCAGCGGCCCGGAGCCCTTGGCCGGCTTCAGCTGCACCGTGGCGCTGGTGCCCGGCAGCTTGATCGACTGGAGGGTCTGCGCGCTGTTGCCGCCGTTGAAGACCTTGCCGGTGACGGCGGCGGGGCCGTCCGCGCCGGCCTTCGGCGTGACGAGGTTGACGTTCTGGACCTTGATGTCACCCACGGAGGTGGCAGCGCTGTCCGGCTTGACCTCGTCGGTCTGCGCGGTGTTGCCCGCGCCGCACGCGGCCAGCGTGGCGAGTGGGAACACGAGGGCAGTCGCGGCGAGGGCGCCGCGTCGAAGGCTGCTGCTCACGGCGGCGGCATCTCCTTGGACTCGTACGAGGAATGGTGCGTGCGGTGGTGCGGTGTCGCGTGTTTCGGGTCGTGCGGTGCTGCGAATCCTGCGGTGTTTCGGGTCCTGCGGTGTTTCGGGTTCTGCGGTGTTCCGGGTCGTGCGGTGTCGGCGGTGGCCGATCCCGCACGCGACCTGTGGTGCGCGGCCGTCGTGCGTTCCCGTGCTCCGAGGACGAGGCCCCCGGTGGCGCGGGCTGTGCTGCGCGGTCGTGCCGCACGGAACGGGTACGGACCGCGCCGGGACGGGCCGCCCCCGCTCATGCGTAAGCACGGGCTAAAACCGTCTCAGCGGCCTCAGGTTACCGACCCGTTGATTAGGGTCCGCACCCGACCCGCCCCGCGGGGTGAGCGGGTGCCGCGTTCCCGTCCCGGTCGCCTCCCTTCCGCCGGGCGTTCACATAATCCGGATGATCGATTTCCCGGCGCGGCGGGATTCCCGCGCATTCGCGTCGAATAGCGGACCGCGGGACGCGTGCTGCGGCAATTGCGCGGAAGCCCTGCGGGAATGCTCCGGCGCCTTCCGGAACGTTCGTGTGCTTCCCGCCCGCGAGCCGGGATGTTCCCGGCTCGCCGGCGCGGTGATGTTCTCCGGGCGGTTTTCCGGTCTTCTCCGGGCGATCACCCGGACGCGCTTCCGGCGCGGCGGTGACGGGCCCTTCGCGGATCTTCCCGGGGGAACGGGGCGGGTCTCCCGGACATCTGCTCTCCCGTCACGCACGTCACTCCTTGCACATGCGCCACGAAGTGGCCGGATGTGATCTCCGTCAGGGTCCGTATCCACCCGGTTTCCCACTCGGATGGATCATCGGAAACCGAACACACTGTGGAAATTTTGCCGTCACGAAACGGACAAATAGGGACGTTCGGTCAGTTTGGAGGGTCTCGCGCGGGGGGTGTCCGGCGCGTTTCCGTGCGCCCGCGCAGCGTCGGTGACCTGCGAATACCCGCCCCGGTGAGCCGGGTGCAGCACGTTCGCATGGCTGTTGTCAAGCCCCGAGATGCGGCCTGACCTGCGAAAACGCCATTCAGATGAAGGCATTCTCGTGTTACCCTGGATAGCCACGGAAGGGGTACCTGTCACATGACGTTCAAGGTTGGCGACACCGTGGTCTATCCCCATCACGGGGCCGCGCTGATCGAGGCTATCGAAACTCGCCAGATCAAAGGCGTGGACAAGACCTACTTGGTGCTCAAGGTCGCCCAGGGCGACTTGACGGTGCGTGTACCGGCGGACAATGCGGAGTTCGTCGGCGTGCGCGATGTGGTCGGTCAGGATGGGCTGGACCGGGTCTTCGAGGTGCTCCGGGCACCGTACGCAGAGGAGCCGACGAACTGGTCCCGTCGCTACAAGGCAAATCTTGAGAAGCTCGCCTCCGGCGATGTCATCAAGGTCGCCGAAGTCGTGCGTGACCTGTGGCGTCGGGAGCGGGAGCGTGGACTCTCCGCGGGCGAGAAGCGCATGCTCGCCAAGGCGCGGCAGATCCTGGTGAGTGAACTCGCCCTCGCGGAAAACACCAACGAAGACAAGGCCGAGGCCCTGCTCGACGAGGTTCTCGCGTCCTGAATCCCCATGCGGCGCCGTCTGCCCGGCGGTGCGCGCGTCATGCACGCGAAAGCATCCGGGTCCGACGTAGCGCCCGCAGCCTTTCCAGTGCGGCTTCACGCGTGAAGTGCGCCTGGTCACAGCAGTGACGCAGTAGCAGTAGTTGTGCCGTGGTGCCCGTTGACCGGCGGGCCGGCGAACCGTTCTCCCGTCCCGGGACCGCTCCTCGAAGCGGCCGGTGGGGCGGTGGGCGCGTCCCGCGTGGATGCGCCGACGCCGAGAGCGCCGCCGCTCGTCGTGTCGTCGGGCGCCGCGGCATGTCCGTACACCCGAATCCCGTCCGACGCCCGGTGTACATCCCCCGTTCCCCAGCCCGATCGCCTCATGGCACAAAGCTGGCGCGGCAGCCGCTGACCATGGTCACGGAAAGGGTCCGGTCAGTGCGCCGCGCCCGGCACGTATCGGCCATACCCAGGTCGGGCGCGGATACAAACCTGCCGGAGTTCACCCGATGCCAGACGAAGCCAGTCCGCACCGCACAGCGGCCGTCATCCCCGCCGCGGGCCGCGGTGTGCGACTCGGTCCCGGCGCCCCCAAGGCGCTCCGTGCGCTGGGCGGCGCACCCATGCTCATCCACGCGGTGCGGGCCATGGCCGCCTCCCGCGCCGTCGAACTGGTCGTCGTCGTGGCGCCCGCCGACGGCGCGAGCGAGGTCAAGAACCTGATCGCCGCGCACGTCCTGCCGGAACGCACCGACTACGTCGTCGTGCCCGGCGGCGAGACCCGGCAGGAATCCGTCGCACTGGGCCTCAAGGCCCTGCCGGACGCCATCACCACGGTCCTCGTCCACGACGCGGCGCGCCCGCTCGTCCCCGTGGACACCGTCGACGCGGTGGTCGAGACGGTACGGGCCGGAGCCCCGGCCGTCGTGCCGGCCCTGCCGCTGGCCGACACGGTCAAGCAGGTCGAGCCGGGCACCGGCGGCGCGCCGGAACCGGTGGTCGCCACCCCCGACCGCGCCACCCTGCGCGCCGTCCAGACGCCCCAGGGCTTCGAGCGCGGCATCCTGCAACTCGCGCACGACACCGTGGGCGGTGTCGGCGACGGCGCCACGGACTGCGCGGGCATGGTCGAGCGGCTCGGTTCGCCGGTCGTCGTCGTGCCCGGCCACGAGGAGGCGTTCAAGGTCACGAGGCCGCTGGACCTGGTCCTGGCGGAGGCCGTGCTGGCGAGGAGGCGGGCGAAGGATGAGTTCTGACAGCACGGGCGAGCGGGCGCCCCGCCCGGTCGCGCCGCCGGTCCTGCCGCAGGTCGGCATCGGCACGGACATCCACGCCTTCGAGGAGGGCCGCCCGCTGTGGTGCGCCGGCCTGCTCTGGGAGGGGGAGGGCTCCGGGCTCGCGGGGCACTCCGACGCGGACGTCGTCGCGCACGCCGCCTGCAACGCCCTCTTCTCCGCAGCCGGCCTCGGCGACCTCGGCGCGCACTTCGGCACCGGCCGGCCCGAGTGGTCGGGCGCGTCGGGGGTCGCGCTGCTGACGGAGGCCGCGCGCATCGTGCGCGAGGCGGGCTTCACCGTCGGCAACGTGGCGGTGCAGGTCGTCGGCCCCCGCCCGAAGATCGGCAAGCGCCGCGACGAGGCGCAGAAGGTCCTGGGCGAGGCGGTCGGCGCGCCGGTGTCGGTCTCGGCCGCCACCTCGGACGCCCTCGGGTTCACGGGCCGCGGCGAGGGCCTCGCGGCGATCGCGACCGCGCTGGTCGTGCGTACCCCCTGAGGCCCCCTGAGGCGCCCTGAGGTGCGACGGGCCGGGTCGCGGGGGTGCGCCCCCGCGACCCGGCCCGTACGGGTGACGGCCGGCCCGGCGTCCACGCCGGCCGCACGCGCGGGCGGAACCCCGCGACCGGGCCGCCGCGCCGTCGCCGCGCGGGCCCGCGCCGTGTCACGGACAGGCTTCCGTGCCGTCACCGGGCTCCGGGCACGCCCGTGCGCGCACTACTCTGAACCCGTGACTATTCGGCTGTACGACACCGGCGCCCGGCAGATCCGTGACTTCTCCCCGATCACCCCGGGCTGCGTCTCGATCTACCTGTGCGGTGCCACCGTGCAGTCCGCCCCGCACATCGGGCACATCAGGTCGGGCCTCAACTTCGACATCCTGCGCCGCTGGTTCGAGTACCGCGGCTACGACGTGACGTTCGTCCGCAACGTGACCGACATCGACGACAAGATCATCTCGAAGTCGGCGGAGCAGGAGCGCCCCTGGTGGGCGATCGGCTACGAGAACGAGCGCGCGTTCAACGCGGGTTACGACGCCCTCGGCTGCCTGCCGCCCACCTACGAGCCGCGCGCGACCGGGCACATCCCGGAGATGACGGCGATGATGCGCGGGCTGATCGACAGCGGCAACGCGTACGCGGCGGACGGCAACGTGTACTTCGACGTGCGCTCGTTCCCGGACTACCTGGAGCTCTCGAACCAGGACCTGGACGACCTGCGCCAGCCCTCCGGGGAGGGCGAGACCGGCAAGCGCGACCCGCGCGACTTCGCCCTGTGGAAGGCCGCCAAGCCCGGCGAGCCGTTCTGGGAGACGCCCTGGGGCCCGGGCCGGCCCGGCTGGCACCTGGAGTGCTCGGCGATGGCCCACAAGTACCTGGGCCCGGTCTTCGACATCCACGGCGGCGGCCTCGACCTGATCTTCCCGCACCACGAGAACGAGATCGCGCAGGCCAAGGCGTACGGGGACGCGTTCGCCCAGTACTGGCTGCACAACGCGTGGGTCACCATGAGCGGCGAGAAGATGTCGAAGTCGCTCGGCAACAGCGTGCTCGTCTCCGAGATGGTCAAGCGCTGGCGGCCCATCGTGCTGCGCTACTACCTGGGCACACCGCACTACCGCTCGATGATCGAGTACAGCGAGGAGGCCCTGCGCGAGGCCGAGTCGGCGTTCGCGCGCATCGAGGGCTTCGTGCAGCGCGTGGTCGAGAAGGCCGGGGGAGTGGTGGAGCCGGCGGCCGAGGTGCCGCCCGCGTTCGCCGCGGCGATGGACGACGACCTGGGCGTGCCCGGCGCGCTGGCGATCGTCCACACCACGGTCCGGCAGGGCAACTCCGCACTGGCCGCCGACGACAAGGAAGCGGCCGTCGCGCGGCTCGCGGAGGTCCGGGCCATGCTCGGCGTCCTCGGCCTCGACCCGCTGGACGCGCAGTGGGCCGGCGAGGGCGACCGGGGCGCCGACCTGCACGGCGCGGTGGACACGCTCGTACGGCTGGTGCTCGACCAGCGCGAGGCCGCCCGCGCGCGCAAGGACTGGGCGACGGCGGACGCGATCCGCGACCAGCTCCAGCAGTCGGGCCTGGTGATCGAGGACAGCCCCTCGGGGCCGCGCTGGTCGCTCGGGGCACGCTGAGGCGCCCGGGGGACCGGTCCCCGCGGCACGGGCCGCCGGCCCCGTACGCCCCCCACCGGGGGTTTCGTACGGGGTTCGGCGCGAGCCCGCCCCGTTCCGTACTCTGGTACGGGCACCAGGTCGGCGCGCAGCGCACGACAACCCACCACCATCCACGAATCAGGTAGGCACACACACCATGGCCGGGAACAGCCAGCCCAGGAACCGACGCGCGTCAGGGAAGAAGGGCGCGCAGGTCGGCAGCGGCGGCAATCGGCGCCGCGGCCTCGAGGGCAAGGGCCCCACGCCGCCCGCGTCCGCCCGCAAGGGCCATGTGAAGAACCGCATCGCCAACGCCAAGGCCCGGCAGCAGGCGGGCCGGACCCAGCGCCCGCGCCGCGGCGGCAAGGGCTCGGCGGACATGGTCGTGGGCCGCAACCCGGTGTTCGAGGCGCTGCGGGACGGTGTGCCGGCGACGCAGCTGCTCGTGCAGCAGTACATCGACAACGACGACCGCGTGCGCGACGCCCTCAAGCTGGCGGCCGACCGCGGCGGCATCCACCTGATGGAGGCGCCCAAGGCGGAGCTCGACCGGCTCACCGGCGGGCTGAACCACCAGGGCCTGGTCCTGCAGATCCCCGCGTACGAGTACGCGCACCCCGACGACCTCGCGGCGGCGGCCTTCGACGACGGCGAGCAGCCGCTGATCGTCGCGCTGGACGGCGTGACCGACCCGCGCAACCTCGGCGCGATCGTCCGCTCGGTCTCCGCGTTCGGCGGCCACGGCGTGGTCGTCCCGGAGCGCCGCGCGGCCGGCATGACGGCGGGCGCGTGGAAGTCCTCGGCCGGCACGGCGGCCCGCACCCCGGTGGCCCGCTGCACGAACCTGACGCGCACGCTGGAGGCGTACAAGAAGGCGGGCCTCACCGTCGTCGGCCTGGCGGCGGACGGCGACATGGAGATCGCGGACGTGGCCGCACTCGACGGCCCGCTCGTGATCGTCATGGGCAGCGAGGGCAAGGGCCTCTCACGCCTGGTCGGCGAGACGTGCGACCTGCGGGTGCGCATCCCGATGCCGGGCGGCGCGGAATCCCTCAACGCGGGCGTGGCGACGGGCATCGTCCTGTACGAGACGGCGCGGCGCCGGGCGGCCTGAGCACGTCGGCGCGATCGCGCGTCCCCGGCCGGAGCCGGCGCGCGCGCATCACGCCACCCGGGCGTCCGCCGGCCGGGCGCCGGCGGAACGCGCGTACCCCGACAGCGTGAACCAGACCGCCTTGCGGTCGATGCCCGCGCCGTGGTGCCCGGCGTTCTAGAGCGTGACGCCCCACGCGTGCACCAGGTGCTGGAGCAGCAACAGGCCCCGTCCGTCGCACTGTTCCAGGGCCTTCTCGCCGGCTCTCGGGGCCGGGAGCATCAGCGGCCGGTCGTCCGTGACGAATACGGTGGACCGGCCGCGCCCCACGACCGCGTCGACGTGGATCACCGCTGTCCGGGTGTGGCGGTGGGCGTTGGCGACCAACTCCGTGACGCACAGGCGCCCGTCGTCCGCCAGGTCGGCGTGGTCGCTGTCGCGCAGCAGCCCGGCGACGAAGTCGCGGGCGAGACGGGCGGCGCCGGGCGTGCTGGGCACGGCGAGCCGGTAGAGGTCTCCTCCGTGTGCCGGGGGCGGGCCCTGGCCGACGGCGAGTTGGGGTGCGAAGCCGGCTGTCGTGGAACTCATGGCGTCTCCTTCTCCTCAGGTTGCGGTCGTGTTCTCGTCGCTGCGTGGCATCGGCCGTGCTGACAAATCCGCTGGAGGGCGTGCGAACGGCTGCACTTCGTAGTCGACTGGTGACTCCTTGCTGTGAGACGACGATAGCGGGTGCGTATCAAGTTTGGTACCCGATCGGTCAACTGGTTGGATTTGTCGACCCTTGGGTGCGCCAGCCCCGACACTGGGAGCCGAGAGAAGGAGAGAGGATGCCGCCACGCAAGGCACCCACGGTCCGTCAGCGGCGGCTGGGAGCGGAGTTGCGAAGGCTCAGGGAGCGGGCCGGTCTCGGTCTCACGGACGCCGCGCCGCTCCTGGGGACGGACCGCACCACCATCAGCAACACGGAGTCCGGCCGGTTCGGAGTGAGCGCGGAGCGGGTGAGGGCGTGGGCCGCCCATTACGGCGCTTCGGACCATCCGTACGTGGAAGCTCTCGCCGCGATGGCGGGGGAGCGGTCGAACGGTTGGTGGGAGGACTACCGCGGGGAATTGCCCGCGGCCGCTCTCGACCTCGCGGAACTCGAACATCACGCGGTTGCGATCAGGGCTGTGCAGATCATGCATCTCCCCGGACTGCTTCAGACCGAGGACTACGTGAGAGCCGTCTTCGCCCAGGCGGTTCCCCCGCCGGAGGCGTCGTTGGCCCGGCGGCAGCTGTCCTACCGGTTGCGGCGCAGAGACGTACTCGGGCGCCCGCAGCCGCCGATGTGCACGTTCATGATCCATGAGGCTGCTCTGCGCATGGTGTACGGGGAGCGTGCCACCTCGCTCGCCCAGCTCTCGTACCTCCTCGATGAGTCCGAGCGAGACAACGTGCACGTGCGGATCATCCCGTTCGCCGCGGGTGGCTTTCCGAACGCCGGAAGCTCGACGCACTACCTGTCCGGCCCGGTGACACAACTGGACACTGTGCAGATGGAGACGGCCACGGGGTCGGCCTTCGTGGACGCGGAGACGCCGCTCGGCAACTATCGAGCTGTCCTGGATCGCACCCAGGAGCGCTCGCTGGGGCTGCGAGAATCCAGGGACTTCGTCAGGAAAATCGCACAGGACATCTAGGGCGTGAGAAGCATGGAGATCCAGTGGCGCAAGTCGTCGAAGTCCTCCGACGCAGCGAGCAGCAACTGTCTCGAACTCGCCGAACTCGACGGCGAGATACTCCTGCGGGAGAGCGACGACCCGGGTGTCGTCGTGCGGACGTCCCGGGCGAAGCTGCGGGCGTTCCTCGCGGGCGTCAAGGAAGGCGAGTTCGACGACCTGGTGTGAGGGCGGCGGGCGGCCGGGGCCCGGACGGCCGGGGGACGCCGCCCCGATCCGTCACGCGAGCAGGTCGCGCAGGAACCTGAGCTGCTCCACGTCCTGGAAGTGGCCGCCGCCCTCGTGGCGGTTCCAGGGCCACACCGTGATGTCCTTGGGGCCCGACCAGTGGTTGTACGCGGCGAAGACGGTCGACGGCGGGCAGATGTCGTCCATCAGGGCCACCGCGAACAGCGCGGGCGCCGTGGCACGCGCGGCGAAGTTCACGCCGTCGAAGTACGACAGGGTCCTGAACACCTGCTCGGCGGACTCGCGATGGGTGCGCAGGTAGGTCCAGATCTCGCGGTAGGCGTTGCCCTCCACGACGTCGAGCGCGCGCCGGTAGTGGGTCAGTGAGGGCTGGTTGACGAGGGCGGCCGTGACGTCGCCGGCCAGCGCCGCGGCGGCCAGGGCGATGCCGCCGCCCTGGCTGCCGCCGGAGACGACGATCCGGTCCGGGTCGACGGACGGGTGCGCGCGGGCGGCGTCGACCGCGCGCACGGCGTCGGTGAACACGCGCCGGTAGTAGTAGTCCGCCGGGTCCTCGATGCCCCGGGTCACCATGCCGGGGGAGGACGATCCGGCGCTGCCGTGCGGGTCGCCCGTCGCGCCGGGCTGGAGCGAACCGCCCTGGCCGCGCGTGTCCATCAGCAGGTGCGCGTATCCGGCCGCGGGCCAGGTCAGCCACTCGTACGGGAAGCCCCGGCCGCCGCCGTAGCCGAGGTAGCCGACGACGCACGGCAGCGGGGCCCGCGCCGAGGCCGGCACCAGGAGCCAGCCGGCCACCGGGTCGCCGGCGAAACCGGGGAAGCGGACGTCGTACACGTCGACCTCGGTCAGGCACGCGTCGTACGGGATGAACGCGGCGGGCCGGTCGTGGCGGGCCTCGGCGAGCGTGGCCGACCAGAACGCGTCGAAGTCCTCGGGCTCCTCGCGCTCGGGCCGGTAGCTGCGCAGTTCGTCGAGGGGCAGGTCCATCAGCGGCATGGTGCGGGTCCTCGTTCTCCGGGGGCTTCCGGGTCTCCGGGGGTCTCCGGGTCTTCCGGGGTTACGGTGTCGTCAGGTGTCGTCAGGTGTCGTCAGGTGTCGTCAGGTGTCGTCAGGTGTCGTCAGGTGTCGTCAGGTGTCCTCAGGGGGCCGACCGGTGACGTCCGGTCCCCTGGGGTGTCGTGCGGTGCCTTCCCGTCAGGCTCCGGGCCCCATGCGGTCCGCGCCCCGCACCGCGAGGCCCGCCGGGGCGTCCACGTGCGCGCGGCCGGCGGCGTCCACCCGCACCGCGAGCGGCTCGCCCGCCACGCGCAGACCGGTCAGATCCAGCGGACCGAGGGCGTCGGCCGCGCGCGGGTCGAGGCGCAACGTGCCGCCGGGGACGTCGGCTTCGAGGCCGAGGGCGGCCGTCAGCAGCAGGACGGCGGACGCGGCGGACCAGGCCTGCGGGCGGCAGGCGGCGGGGTAGGGGGCGGGCGCGGTGTCGTGGGCGCTGCCGTGGCCGGCGAAGAGTTCCGGCAGCCGGCCCTCGAAGACCTCCGACGCGGCGACGAGTCCCCGCGCCAGGGAGGCGGCCTCCGCGGGGAAGCCCGCGCGGACCAGGCCGTGGACCGCGATGGCCGTGTCGTGGGGCCACACCGATCCGATGTGGTAGCCGAGGGGATTGAAGCCGACGGAGTCGGTGCTCAACGTGCGCAGGCCGAAGCCCGAGTTGAGCCGGGGGCCCGCGAGGCGCCCGGCGAGCAGCGCGCTCTCCTCCTCGTCGAGCAGTCCCGTGCCGAGGAGGTGCCCGAAGCCGGAGGTGACCGAGTCGACGGGGCGCTTGTCCGCGTCGAGGGCGACGGCGGGGAAGCGGCCGGAGGCGTCCTCGGTCCAGAAGCTCTCCCGGAAGCGGCGGCGCAGCCGCTCGGCCCACCGCTCCCAGCGTTCGGCGCCCGGCCGGCCGAAGGCGCGCAGCAGGCGGGCTCCCGCGACGGCGGCCTCGTACCCGTACGCCTGGACCTCGCACAGGGCGATGGGGGCCCGCGCGAGGCGGCCGTCCTGCCAGCGTATGGAGTCGCCGGAGTCCTTCCAGCCCTGGTTGGCGAGGCCCTTGCCGGTCGTGTCGACGTATTCGAGCAGGCCGTCGCCGTCCGCGTCGCCGTACGACGCGAGCCATTCCAGGGCCGCCTCGGCGTGCGGCAGCAGCGCGCGCACCTCGTCCGGGGCCAGGCCCCAGCGCCAGGCGTCGTGCAGCAGGATCACCCACAGCGGTGTGGCGTCGACGGTGCCGTAGTACAGCGGGGGCAGCGCGGCGCCGCCCACGCTCTCGCGGCGGACCTCGTGCAGGATCTTCCCGGGCTGCTCCTCCGTTTCGGGGACGACCCGGCTGCCCTGGCGACGGGCCAGGACGCGCAGCGTGCCGGCCGCGAGGTCGGTGCCCAGCGGCAGCGTCATGCGCGCGGCCCACAGCGCGTCGCGCCCGAAGAGGGTGAGGAACCAGGGGGAGCCGGCGGCGAGGAAACGGTCGTCCGGTCGCCGCCCGTCCGCCAGCAGCAGCCGCTCCAGATCGCCCAGCGACCGGGCGAGCAGCCGGTCGAACCCCCGGTCGGCGCTGCGTGAGACGGCCCGCGACCAGGGCACGGCGGCGGGCGCGACGGGGAGGAACGCGTCCGGCTCGGAGTCCGTCACGGCGCATTCGAAGGCGGCCCGCCAGACACTGCCCGGGGGCAGTTCCACGGCATGGCGCAGGGCGCCTTCGGCGGGGACGACCTCGACGGGGCCCGCGTCGGCGGCGCTCCGCCCGGCGTCCACGTCGGCCGGCAGGCCGTCGCGAGCGCCCGGCGCGCCGTGCGCCGAACGACCCTCGTGCGCGGGGGCGTTCACGTCGCCGTCCACCGGGGCCCCGGGCCCGGGCACGGCCACGGGTCCGGATGCGCGCACGGGTCCGGATGCGCGCACGGGTCCGGACACGGGCACGGGCCGCAGGGCGGTCCGTGTGCCGCCCTCCTGCCACACGAGCCCGCCGTCCTCGGCGCGGGCGGCGAGGGGGGCCCGGCCGCGGCCCGCCTTGACCTCGCCCATCGGGGCGAGATCGGTGCCGGCGAGCACCGCGACGGACAGACTCACGTGCCGCACCCCCGCGTTGACGATCTCCAGCTCCTCGCGCAGGACGCCGGGCGCCAGCGAGCGCACGCGGCGCAGCGTCACGGCCGGGTCGGCGGTGTGCTCCCCGACGCCGCGCAGGACGGATCGGAACGCCGTCCGGTCCGCCGCGAGCAGCGCCCTGCCCACCGGCGCGAGCGGCACGCCCTCGACGGACACGCGCAGGGTCGCCAGTGCTCGGCGGTCCCCGTGGAAGAAGCCGTCGGCGCCCTGCGTCATGTCGCCGTCGGGCCGGGAGAGCGCGATGCTCGGCGCGTAGAGCGTGGTGCAGGTGTCGTGCAGGAAGGGCTGCAGGCCCTCGGTGACGGTGTCCGCGGAAGAGGGGTCCCGCGGCGAGTGTCCCTGGACGGCCGTGTTCACTGGGCGGCGCCTTCCTCGGCTGGTGTGGATGGTGGCGACCGCTGCCGGGGCGGGGGGTGCGCGGCACGCGCACGGATCCCGGCCGGGACGGTCGAACTTTTTTGGATCGATCAAAATTCACCCTAGCTCTTGTCAACCAGCCACGAAAGAGAGTTTTATCGATCCACAGCAGCTACGGCGCCGCATTTCGGGCGGGCCGTACCCGGACGACGGAGGCCCTCGGTGGCACGGACGACCCCAGCGGGCGGGCCCAGGAAGAGACCCGTGACCCTCGCGCTGGTCGCGCAACGGGCCGGGGTGTCCGTGCAGACGGTCTCCAACGCGCTCAACTCGCCCGACCTGCTGGCGCCGCGCACGCTGGCCCGGGTCAACGAGGCGCTGAGCGAGCTGGACTACCGTCCCCACCAGGCGGCCCGCTCGCTGCGCACCCGGTCGAGCAGGCTCATCGGCTACGGCGTGCAGCCGATGCCCGCCGGGGTCTCCACGCCCGTGCACGACGACTTCCTGCACGCGCTGTCGGACTCCGCGGACCGGGCCGGATACCGGATCCTGCTGTTCGCCGCGTCCGCGGACGGTGAGGCCGACCGCTACGACGAGCTGCTGCGCGAGCACTCCGTCGACGCGTTCGTCCTCAGCAACACCAACCGCGGCGACAAGCGGCCCGCCTGGCTCCTCAAACGCGACGTCCCGTTCGTCGCGTTCGGCCGGTCCTGGTCGGCGCGCGAGCACGGCGACTGGGTCGACGTGGACGGCGCGCACGGCACGGCGGCCGCGGTCGGGCACCTGGTCGCGGCGGGTCACCGGCGCATCGCCTTCCTCGGCTGGCCGCGGGGCTCGGGCGTCGGCGACGACCGTGCGCGCGGCTGGCGCGAGGCCATGCGAGAGCACGCCCTGCCGACCAGGGACCTGCGGGTCTCGTCGGTGAACGACGTGGACGCGGCGCGCGAGGCGGTGGCGCCCGTGCTCGCGCGGGCCACCGCGGTCGTCGCCGCGAGCGACACCCTCGCGCTCGGCTGCTACCGGGCCCTGCGCGACCGGGATTTGAGCCCCGGCCGGGACGTCGCGGTCGTCGGCTTCGACGACTCACCCGCCGCGGCGCTGCTCGCGCCGGCGCTCAGCAGCGTCCGCCAGCCGCTGCGCGAGGTCGGCCGGGCGTGCATCGGGCTGCTCATGGACCGCATCTCCGCTCCCGGCGGCGCGGCGCAGCACGTGCTGCTGCCACCGGAACTCGTCGTGCGCGAGAGCTCGGTGCCACTCCCGCCGGCCTGACCCGAAGGCCGCGGGGCCACCGGCCCCGCACCGGCCCCCCGTACGGCCCGTCCCCGCATCCGCGCCGGCCGCCGCACCCACCACCACAGACCCCCACATCCGCAGCCGAACCGCCCGGCCGTCCGGCGGTCGGCACCCCACGCCCGGAGGCACACCATGACACTTCGCAGAGCCGCCACGGCAGCCGCCGCGGGCGGGGCGCTCCTCCTCGCCGCCGGATGCTCGTCGTCGAGCTTCGGCAGCAACAAGACCGAGAGCCAGGACAGCGGCGGCAAGCAGAGCCTGACCGTCATGATCGGCTCGTCCGGCGACAACGAGACCGACGCCGTCAAGAAGGCGACCGCCGCCTGGGCGCACAAGACCGGCAACACCGTCAAGGTCGTAGCCGCCCAGAACCTCGACCAGCAGCTCGGCCAGGCCCTCGCGGGAGGCAAACCGCCGGACGTCTTCTACGTCGGCTCCGGAGTCTTCGCCAACTACGCCAAGGGCGGCTCCCTCTACGCGTACGGCGACCAGCTGCCCGACCGCGACGACTTCTCCCCGTCGCTGCGCACGGCCTTCACCTACGGCAAGAAGTTCACCTGCGCGCCCAAGGACAGCTCCACCCTGGCGCTCGCCGTCAACACCGCCCTGTGGAAGAAGGCCGGGCTGACGCCCGCCGACTACCCCAAGACGTGGGACGACCTGGAGAAGGTCGCCAGGAAGCTCACGACGAAGAAGGTCGCGGGCCTGGTCGTCGACTCCTCGTACAACGAACTCGGCCCGTTCCTCAAGCAGTCGGGCGGCTGGATCACCGACCCCGGGCAGACAGCGGTCACCGCGGACAGCGCCGCGAACGTACGGGCGCTGACCTTCGTGAAGAAGATGCTCTCCGAGGGGACCCTGAAGTACCCCAAGCAGGTCGACACGGGCTGGGGCGGCGAGGCGCTCGGCACGCGGAAGGCCGCCATGACCATCGAGGGCAACTGGCTGACGGGCGCGATGGCCTCGGACTACCCGTCCGTCGGGTACAAGGTCGTCCCGCTGCCGCAGGGCCCCGCCGGCAAGGGGACGCTGTCCTTCAGCACCTGCTGGGGCATCGCCAACAAGAGCGCCCACCACAAGGCGGCCGTCTCCCTCGTCGAGTCGCTGACCACCGTGGACCAGCAGCTGTCCTTCTCGGACGCCATCGGCGTGCTGCCGTCGCGGGACAGCGCGATCTCCGCGTTCCGCGCGAAGCACCCGGGCAGCGCGGCCTTCGCCGACGGCACCGCGTACGCCCAGGGGCCGGTGACCGTGCCGGGCTTCACCAAGGTGCTCACCCAGTTCGACTCGGAACTGTCGCAACTGGCGACGTCCGACCCGAAGAAGGTCCTGACCGACCTGCAGACCAACGGGGACCAGGTCCTCAAGAACGGCGGCTGAGCGGGCCGGGACGAGCGAGAGCACGGGAGGCGAGAGATGGAACGGGACGGCAGCGGCCCCCCGGCCGCGGTGCGCGACCGGACCGCCGGAGCGCCGGGCCCCCTCGGCGACGGGGCCGGGGCCCGGCCGGGACGCGGCGGACGCGGGCGCACGGCGGCGGCCGGGCGCCGGGGCAGGGGCGTCCGGGACCACCAGGGCCGGTGGGGCTGGCTGTTCGCCACGCCGATGGTCGTGATCCTCGGCCTGTTCCTGGTGCTGCCGATCGGGATGGCGGCCTGGGTGAGCCTGCTGAAGTGGGACGGCCAGTCCAACCCGTTCAGCGGCGCCGCGGACTTCGTCGGGGTGCGCAACTACGCGGACCTGCTGACCGGCCCGGGGCAGGACCGGCAGCTGTTCATGACGTCGATCCGCAACAACCTGTACTACGTGCTGCTCGTGGTGCCGCTCCAGACGGTGCTCTCGCTCGGGCTGGCTCTGGCCGTCCACCACAGACGCGTCAAGGGAAAAGGTTTCTTCAGGACGGTCTTCTACTTCCC
Source organism: Streptomyces fuscigenes (assembly GCF_021556455.1). Lineage (GTDB taxonomy): Bacteria > Actinomycetota > Actinomycetes > Streptomycetales > Streptomycetaceae > Streptomyces > Streptomyces fuscigenes. The sequence goes on from NZ_JAKGCV010000008.1 coordinate 41,580, forward strand.
GTCCGTCACCAGCTCCATCGCGATCTCCACCGTCTTCCTCTTCCTCTTCCAGGGCAGCGGCGCCGTCAACGCCCTGCTGAAGTGGGTCGGGATCACCGGGCCGCGCTGGTTCACGGACGCCCACGGCCTGGTGTGGAGCGTGCTCGGCCTGCTCGGGGTCGTCGACCCGGACAAGCCCGTCCCCGCGCTGGCGGCCCACGGTTTCCTCGGACTGTCGTGGTGGGACTGGCTGTCCGGCCCGTCCATCGCCATGTGCACGCTGATCGTGCTGGCCGTGTGGACCACGTCCGGCACGTACATGCTCATGTTCCTCGCGGCGCTCCAGGACGTGCCCGTGGAACTGGAGGAGGCGGCGCTGCTCGACGGCGCGAACCGGTGGCAGTCCTTCCGCAACGTCACGCTGCCCGCCATCCGGCCCGTCGTCTTCCTGGTCGCGACGCTCGGGCTCATCGGCACCTGGCAGGTCTTCGACGCGGTGTACGTGATGAGCCAGGGCGCCCCCGCCAACACCACGCTGACGCCCGCCTACCTGTCGTACACCGCGGGCTTCCAGGACGCCGACTACGGGCGCGCGGCCGCCATCGGCTTCGTCCTGCTGGCGATCATCCTCGTGATGACCCTGATCCAGCGCCTGCTGCTGCGCGAGCGCGGCGGGGGCCGGACGGCCCGTCGCCCCGGTGCCCGGGGCCTGTTCCTTCGCGGGAGGAGCTCATGAACGCGCGGAGCACGAGCACCGGAACCCCGGCGGCGCGCCTCCCGGCGGGCGGCGGCCCGGCGGCCGGCCGTCGCACGGACGCGGACCCGCCCGCAGGCGGCGGCCCGGCAGGCCGGCTGCGGCGCCCCCGGGGCACCCGGACCGGGAGCCCCTACCTGCGGACGGTCCTGTACCTGCTGCTCGCCGGGGTGGCCCTGCTCTACCTGCTGCCCTTCGCCGTCCAGATCGCCACGTCGCTGAAGACCGACCCGGACGCTGCGGCCCACCCGCTCTCGCTGCTGCCCGACCCGTTCTCGGTGGACACCTACCGCCGCCTGTTCGGCCTCGGCGGGGCGGGCGAGGACGCGGTGCCCTTCAGCCGCTGGCTCGCCAACTCCGTGCTGGTGACCGTGTTCATCACGGCGGGCCGGGTCTTCTTCGACTCGCTGGCCGGATACGCGCTGGCCCGCCTCGACTTCCGCGGGCGCGCGTTCCTGTACCAGGGCGTCCTCGTGGTCATGTCGGTGCCGGGGGTGGTGCTGCTGATCCCGAAGTTCCTCGTCCTGAACGAACTGGGGATCTTCGACACGTACGCCGGAATGATCATTCCGCTGCTGGTCGACGCGGCCGGTGTGTTCATCATGCGGCAGTTCTTCGTCTCCATCCCCAAGGAGGTGGAGGAGGCTGCGAAGATCGACGGCGCGAGCGTGTTCCGCACGTTCCGCTCCGTGGTCCTGCCGATGGCGCGGCCCGCGCTGATCACGCTGACGATCCTGTCGTTCCAGGGCTCGTGGAACGAGTTCACGCACTTCCTCGTGGCGACGCAGTCCCCGCAGTACGAGACGCTCACCACGGGGCTGGCCCACCTCGTGTCCGGGAGCCTGAGCGCGGGTACGCAGTACCCGCTCAAGCTGACGGCCGCGCTGCTGTCGACGATCCCGGTGGCCGCGCTGTTCTTCTTCTTCCAGCGCCACTTCGTGCGCAGCGCCAACTCGGGGGCGGTCAAGCAGTGACCAGCCGTCCCGGGCGCGGGCGGAGGCGCCGGCGCCCGGGACGGCGGGTACCCGGGACCGGCGGGCGCTCCTCCTGACGGGGGCGCCCGCCACCCGCGTACCGCGCTGTCACCGGCCCCGGGAGGCGGGTGCGCGGTGCCGGCCGGTGCCGGCCGGTCCCGGCCACGGACGTGCCCGGGGCCGGGCCTGGAGTGGCCGTGCGCGTGTCGTCAGGCGGACGTCTGGAGGGTGAGGCCGTAGTGGCTCAGGATCGGGTTGATCGGCTGGAAGAACGACTGGCCGCCGCTCGTGCAGTCGCCCGAGCCGCCGGACGTGACGCCCTGCGCCTGGTCGCCGCTGATGTAGGAGCCGCCCGAGTCGCCGCCCTCGACGCAGACGCTGGTCTGCGTCATCGAGTAGACCGCGCCCTGGGCGTAGTTGACGGTGACGTTTGTGGCCTGCACGTTGCCGCAGTGCCAGTGCGAGGTGGAGCCGGAGCGGCAGATGGCCGCGCCGACCGGCGCCGCCGCCGAGCCGCGCACCAGCTGGTCGGAGACGGTCCCCCAGCCGAGGACCACCGGCACCGTCCACCAGCCGCTGCCGACGTTGACCCACGCGTAGTCGTTGCCGGGGAACGTCGAGCCCTGGATGTTGCCGATGTACGAGCCGTCCCAGCCGGTCACCGAGCCGCCGGGCTGCCCGCAGTGCCCGGCGGTGACGAAGCCCCCGTTGACGGAGAAGCCGATCGAGCAGCGGATGTTGCCCGTGTACCAGGGGTCGCCGCCGACCGTGCCGGCCGCCTTGGTGCCGGGCCGCGCGGCGACCTCGTCGACCGCGACCGGCCCGGCCTTCTCCGCCTGCGCGACGAAGGCGCGGACATCGTTGTCATCCTTGTGGGAGGCGACGACGTCCACGACGACCCGGTTGGTCGCCGGGTCGACCCGCCAACTGCTCACCCCGGCCGGGGCGGACGCCGTGGCCGAACCGGACGCCCCGGCGGACGCCGCTCCGTCCGTGGCCGCGCCGGACGGCACCGCGCCGCCCGCGGCCAGCCTGTCGATGCGGTCCTTGACCGCGTTCAGCCGGCCGGCGCTGTAGCGCACCAGTTCGACCCGCGCGCCCGTGGCGCGCACGGCCCCGGCCCTCCTCGCGTCGGCGACGGCGACGGTGAGCGCGCCGCTCTTCGCGTCGATCCAGGAGCCGCCGTACGCGGAGCCTGCCGCGCCACGGGCCTTCCCGGCGATCGCCGTGGCCTTCTTGTCGGCGGCGATGCGGGCCGTGGCCTGGCTCTCCGTCAGGCCGAGGTCCCTGCGCATCGCGGAGACGAGGCCGGCGGAGGCGGGGGCTTCGGCCGCGGGGGCCGTGGTCCCGGTGGGGGCGGGTGCGGCCGCGGCCGAGGGCAGCGCTCCGGTCGCGGCCCAGGTGCCGGCGAGCAGGAGCGTGGTGAGTCCCGTGCGTATCAGTGCTGAGCGTCCCATAAAGGGTGGCCCTTCCGTGTTCCTGACTGTGGGGGTGGAACAACTGGCGCCCAAGTGTCGCTTTTTGAGGGCGACTTGACCGGATCGTAACCAAGGAATGAGGTCAGGTCCATACCGCAGGGAGCGCTCTCAGGAAGGGCGAGGCCGCGCGCCGGGCGCGCGGGAGGGGAGCGCGACCGCCCCGCCCGGGCGGGGGTGCGGTGCCCGTGGCGTCGGGCTGCGTGACCCGGGCGCGAGGCCGGTCGGGGGCGGGCCGTACGCGGCTAGCCGCGGGCGCCGCCGCCGGTGAGCCGGCGGGCGCGGCGCTTCACGCGGACCAGGAACGGCGTGGCCGTGCCCTTCCTGAGCTGCGGCGGGGCCCCGTCGCTGGCGATGGTCAGGGACACCGGGAGCTCCGTGTCCTGCTGCCAGCCGCAACTGGAGACACGGGCCTTGAGCTCCCAGCGGCCCGCGTTGCGACCCGAGTTCAGCGTGTCGGGTGCCAGCGTCGCGACGGTGCGGTGACGCACGCGGAAGCCGCCGTCCGGCGTCGGCACGCGGAGCGCGGTCGTCTCGCCCGGCACGAAGAACTCCTCGCCGCCGCCCCCGCGCCGCCGGGCCACGAGGTCGATCCGGGCCGAGCCGAGCCGGTCGGTGACGTCGAGGGCCTGCGCCGGGAGGCCCGAGACCGGGGGCGTGAGCACGTCCTTGCCGTCCACCGTGCGGAACGTCAGCGGGGCGCCGCCGGGCGCGGTCAGCTCGCCCTCCACCGTGATCTCCGCCGGGCCCGTCACCCGGGCCGTCGCCCTCGCGCGGACGCCCGACTCCCAGAGCGCGAGCCTGCGCACGTCGTCGAAGCGGTCCGCCGCCACCAGCGCCACCAGGGCCCGCTGCGGCGCCGGCAGGCCCGCCGCTACGCCCGGCGCGAAGCGCTCCAGCAGTACCGCCCGCACCTCGCGGAAGAACGCCCCGCGCCACTCCTCCGGCGCCGCGAGGTGGCGCGGGGCCGTCAGCCGGCCCAGCATCTCCACGCGCAGCCAGCGCCGGTGCAGGCGGTCCCGGAAGGCTCCCGGCCCGGTGTGCGCGTCCACGATGTCCAGGGCCTCGCGGAGGTTGCCGAAGTAGCCGGCGGGGTCGAAGCGCCGGAAGCCGGCGTTCGAGGAGTCGGCGAGAGCCACGTGGATGTAGCACACGTAGTCCGACAGGACGGAGATCCGGCCGGCGGCGAAGTACGCCGCGGTCACGAACACGTGGTCCTCCAGGCGCCGCCGGCCTTCGGGAAACAGCAGCCCCTCGCGGCGCAGGAACTCCCGCCGGAACATCTTGTGCGGGGTGAGGCTGTCGATCAGCGGGTCCTTCGCGAGCGTGGCGTCCGGCCGGTTGCGGCGGAACAGCTCACGGGGCACGCTGCGGCCGCGGCCCGCCATCTTGCCGACGACGACGTCGGCGCCGTTCTCCCGCGCGTACGCGTACAGGCGCTGGAGCGCCTCGTCCCCGAACCAGTCGTCGTGGTCGGCGAACTGCACGTACTCGCCGCGCGCCAGCCCGATGCCGACGTTGCGGGGCCGCGAGGGCCAGCCGGAGTTCGGGATGTGCTCGACCCGGAAGCGGTCCGGGTACCGGGCGGCCAGCTCGTCCAGGCGCGCGCCCGAGCCGTCCGTCGACCCGTCGTCGACGAAGACCGCCTCCCACTCGCCCGGCGGCATCGACTGGCGCAGGAGCGAGCCGATGAGCTCGTCGATCGCGGAGCCCGGGTTGTAGACGGGCACCACCACGGACACCTTCACCCGGGAGGGTGATCCCGGCGCGCTGCCGTCGACGGCGGGGTCCGGAGTCGTTCCGCCGGAGCCCGGATCGGCTCCGCCGGGGTCCCGTTCGGCCCTGGGTTCGGTGCCGGTCGTGTTGTGGGTACCGGGTGCGGTGCCGGGTTCGGTTCCGGGCGTGATGCCGGCCGTGTCGTCGGTTCCGGGCGTGGTGCCGGCCGTCTCGTCGTGACTGCTCAACATGCGTATCCCCAGCGGCGCGTGACCTCCCTCAAGGAATCCGGCACCTCCTCGGGCGTGGGCAGTTCACGCGCCCGCTGGATCCTGCCCGATTTGATGTTGTCGCTCCAGTCGCCGACGTAGGCCTGGAACGGGCCGTGTTCCTGTCGCCCGTAGTCCAGCATGCCCTCGCTCCACTCCACGCCGAGAAACGCGCAGATCTCCCGGGTGATCTCGTCGGGCCGCTCCGTGAGCTCCTCGTAGCGGACCGTCAGCCCGGGCAGCCGGCTGCGGGCCTCGTCCACGGCGTCCACGTACCGCTTCACCTCCGCGACCGTCTGCCGCGGGTCCCGGTCGGGGCGCCCGTTCATCAGCGAGCTGACCATCGACGCCGGATGGCGCAGCAGGAAGACGTAGCGCGCCTCGGGCCACGCCTCGCGCAGCCGGGGCCAGATCAGGGCGTTGCCGGGGGTCTTGTCGACGATCTGCTCCTTGCCGCTGTGCGCCAGCTCGCGGTGGAGGACCCGGTCCCACAGCAGGTGCTCCAGCTCCCGGCCGTCGAGGCCGAGCTGCTTCATCGCCTTCTCGGTGTAGTCCTTGGTCTGCCGGACCTCCAGCGTCCGCAGGTGCATCTCGTGCGGTGCGCGGATCTGCGGGTGGCTGTTGAGTATCACGCGCAGGAGTGTGGAGCCCGAACGCACGGACGAGATCACGAACACGGGAGACGGTACGAGCCGCTGCCCCTTCGGCGCCGGGGCCGCCGCGGCGGGGCGGCCCGCCGCCCGCGCTCTCGCCCGGCCCAGGACGCGGCGGGCCTTGCGGGCGACGGCCCGCATTCGGGAGCGGCTGGCAGGCATGGTGCGCACATCCTTCGTCGGCACGGTCGCGCGGGGGAGCGCGCGCCCCCGCCCCCGGCGCCGCCGGTCGCGGGGCGAACGTCCCGCCGCCTCAAGGGTTTTCTAGGTGCGCAATCTGAGAGAGGGCTCACGAGCGCCCGGAGGGCCGATGAGAAACGCGTGAGAACGCGGCGCGCCGGGCAACCGATCGGGCGCGAACACCATCGCTGTGCGGGCGCTGTGCGCCGGCCGTACGCGCGCTCACGGACCGTCGGGCCCGGCCCTCCCCGGCTCCGGCCGCCGCTCGGCGGTCCGTGGCCGGGGCCCGTGCCGCCCGCGCCGGATGATCTTGACGGGTCTCGGACATTTCCCGCTTGTCAAGGCAGTGTCCTAAACACAAGTCACTCGGTTAGATGAGTGTGGACACCAGAACGCCCCGGTCCGGGTTCGACGAACAGCCGCCCCTGAGCATGCTCAAGGTGGACAGCGATCCCGCACAGGTCATCGTGAACCACGCGAGCTTCCGCGTGAAGCTGGCGACGCCCAGCCGGCCGGCCCCGCGCCGCGCCGGCGTGCAGCGCGGCGCCGGGGCGGGGGCAGCCGAGACCGCGCGCATCCCC
>NZ_JAKGCV010000090.1 GCF_021556455.1 Streptomyces fuscigenes
GGCCGCACCGCGCGTACGGGCGCCGGCCCGGGGTTTCCCGGTCCGGCGCCCGTACGTCGGACGCACACGCCGCGCGCCGTGCCGCGCCCACCGCGGCCGGAGGGCCGCTGGGGCGCGGAGCGCCGCGCCTCAGATGACGGCCGACTCCAGTGCCTCCGGGGCGAACAGCTCCTCCGGTGTGCGCAGCCGGTCGGACAGCCCCTGCTCGTGGTGGTAGCGCAGGAACGTCGACAGCGTCCGGTGGTTGGCCTCACCCAGCCCGTAGGGCCAGTAGTCCTCGCCGAGCAGGGCGCGCACCTCCTCCAGCTGCGGGGTCAGCCAGGGCAGGCTGAAGCGCAGGGCCGAGGTGTCGTACATGTTCGCGTACGCCTGCTGCTTGGCCTCCAGCGCCGCCTTGTACAGCGACTGCGCGACCCAGGGGTGCCGCTCGTAGACGTCCCGGCGCACCACCAGCACGTGCATGATCGGGAAGATGCCGGTGTCCGCGTAGTAGGCCTTCTCCGCGCCGATGACGTCGGGGAAGATCCGCCTGACCCGGGGGTCGCCCTTCGCGAACGGCGAGGGCACACGGGGTGTGACGAGCGCGTCGATCTCGCCCTCGGCCAGCATCTCGGACAGCGTGCGGTCGGTGGGGATCGCACTGATCTTGACCGAGTCGCCGAGGTCGACCTTCGCCTTCTCGATCCGCCCCGGCGTCTCCTGGCCGCCGGTGCGGTGCTCGTACGCGTCGAAGGGGACGCCGTGCCGCTCGCCGACGATGCCGCGCATCCACACGCACGCCGTGAGCTGGAACTCGGGCGTGCCGACGACCTTGCCGCGCAGGTCCTCGGGCGACTCGATGCCCGCGTCCGCGTTCGCGTACCACGAGCTGTGCCGGAACATCCGCGACGTGTACACCGGCAGGGCCACGAACGGCGAGGGGTCCTGCCGCAGCGACACCACGTAGGACGACAGGGAGAGTTCGGCGACCTCGAACTCCTGGTGGCGCATCATCCGGAAGAAAGTCTCCTCCACCGGGAGCCGCAGGTACGTCAGGTCGATGCCGTCGGGCCTGATGGTGTCCTCGTACAGCGCGCGCGTACGGTCGTAGTCGCCGCACGCCATGGTGAGCCTCAGTCGGGGCATGTCCGCCTACCTGCCTTCCGCAGTGAGCTTCGCGTCGAGCCGGGGGTAGACGCGCCGCGCGTTGTCCTCGTAGATCGCCCGCAGCCGTTCGGGCGCCAGCCCGGCCGCGTCCACGTACCGCTTCGTGTCGTCCCACGCGACGCCGGTCTCGGGGTCGATGCCCCGCACGGCGCCCAGCATCTCGGAGGCGAACAGGACGTTCCCGCCCGGCACCACCTTCGTCAGCAGGTCCACGCCGGGCTGGTGGTACACGCAGGTGTCGAAGAAGACGTTGTCCATCAGGTGCACCGACGGGTCGGGCCGGCCGGTGCGCATCGCGAGCCCCCGGTAGCGGCCCCAGTGGTACGGGACGGCCCCGCCGCCGTGCGGGATCACGAACCGCAGGCCGGGGAAGCGGTCGAACAGGTCGGCCTGGACGAGCTGCATGAACACCGACGTGTCGGCGTTGAGGTAGTGGGCGCCGAGCGTGTGGAACGCCGGGTTGCACGAGCTCGACACGTGCACCATGGCGGGCACGTCCAGCTCCACCAGGACCTCGTACAGGGGGAACCAGTACGGGTCGGTCAGCGGCGGCGAGGTCCAGTGGCCGCCCGAGGGGTCGGGGTTGAGGTTGCAGCCGACGAAGCCCAACTGCTCGACGCAACGGCGGAGTTCGGCGACCACCCCGTCGAGGGGAGCGTTCGCGGTCTGCGGCAGCTGGCAGACGGCCGCGAAGTGCTGCGGGAAGAGCCCCGCGACGCGGTGCACCAGGTCGTTGCTCGCCTCGGCCCAGGCGCGGGCCGTCGCCGGGTCGGTGACGTGGTGCTCCATGCCGGAGGCCTTCGGCGAGAACAGCATCAGGTCGCCGCCGCGCTCCCTGAGCACCTTCAGCTGGTGGTTCTCGACGGACGCGCGGAGCTCGTCGTCGCCGATCGGCGCGAGGCGCGGCACCGGCAGCGACGGGTCGTCGAGGCGCGCCAACTGGGCGTCGCGGAAGGCCTGGAGCTGCGGCGGGGCGGTCGTGTAGTGGCCGTGGATGTCGATGATCACCGGGGCCTCACCGCCCGGCCGGAGGCAGGCCGGCCCCGTCGTGATCGGTGTACGTGAGGCCCTTCGCGGCCAGCCGCTCGCGCATGCCGTTGACGTCCAGGCCGAGTTCGCCGCGTGCGTAGCGCTCGCGGGAGCGGGCCTCCTTGTCCTCGCGCGCCCGGGAGGCCGCCGCGACGTCGGCCGCGGCCAGGCGCGGCACCACCACGACGCCGTCGTCGTCCGCGACGACCACGTCGCCGGGGTGGACGATCTGGCCCGCGCAGGCCAGTGGCACGCCCACGTCGCCCAGCGTCTCCTTGACGGTGCCGAAGGCGCACACGTGCCGCGACCACACCGGGAACCCCATCGCGGTCAGTTCGGCGACGTCCCGGCATCCCGCGTCGATGACCAGGCCGCGCACCCCGCGCGCCGCGAGGGACGTGGCGAGCAGTTCGCCGAAGTACCCGGCGTCCGACGGCGAGGTGGGGGAGACCACCAGGATGTCGCCGGGCCTGCACTGCTCGACGGCGACGTGCAGCATCCAGTTGTCCGCCGGCGGCACGCTGACGGTCACCGCGGAGCCCGCGATGTGCGCGCCGGCGTAGATCGGCCGCAGCGCGGGGGAGAGGAGGCCGGTGCGCCCCTGGGCCTCGTGCACGGTGGCCACCCCGAAGCGGGCGAGGGCGTCGACCGCGGCGGCGTCGGCACGGGGCGTGCCGCGTACGACCAGGCCGCTCATGCCGCCTCCGCCCAGGGCAGCAGGGAGACGTGCACCGCGTCCTCGCCGCTCTCGCCGCCGACCGTGCGGATGGCGCGGTCGGTCTCGGCGAGCGGGAAGGTGTGGGTCGCCAGCCTCTCCAGCGGGAAACGGCCCGACGCGAGTTGTTCCAGGGCGAGTTCGCAGGCGCGGTAGGAGTGGCCGCGCGCGCTCTTCATGGCGATGGACTTCTCGGTGAGCTTCTTCAGCGGGAAGTCGGGGAAGGCCGCCACCTCGCCCTGGACGACCATGGTGCCCTCGCGGCGCTTGAGGGCGTCGATGCCGAGCAGTACGGGGGCCGTGCCCGCGCCGGCCGTGCAGTCGAGGACGACGTCCACGCCGCGCCCGCCGGTGAGTTCGAGGACCCGCGCCAGCGCGTCCTCCTTCGTGACGTCGATGACGGCGTCCGCCCCCAGTTCGCGGGCCATCGCCAGCCGGGCGGCGTCCTTCGTGGTGCCGGTCATGATGATGAGCGAGGCGCCGGCCTGCTTGCAGGCGACGACCTGGGACAGGCCCTGCTGGCCGGGGCCCTGGATGAGGACGGTGGAGGCGTACCCCACGCCCGCGGTGACCAGCGCCCACTCGATGCCGTTCGACAACGGGGTGACCAGACCGGCCAGTTCGGCGGACACACCGTCCGGCACCCGGTGCGTGACGGAGTTCCACGGCAGATAGAGGTACTGGGAGAACCCGCCCCACAGGTGGCCCGGGTTGTTCGCCGACGTGTAGCCGTAGCGCCTGGCGTCGGGGTTGGTGCGCCAGTCGGTGGCCTCGCAGTGGCGGTACTCGCCCGCGTGGCACCAGGCGCAGCGCATGCAGCCCACGTAGTGCTCGACGAAGATGCGGTCGCCCTCGACGAGGCCCTTGCGCTCGGAGAACTCGCGGCCCGCCTTGGCGATCACACCGACGTTCTCGTGCCCCATGATGACCGGGTCGGCGAACGGCGGCTTCCCGTACATCTTGACGTCGGTGCCGCAGATGCCGGCGACCTCGACCTTCAACAGGGCGCCGTCCGCCGGGACGTCCGGCATCGGGAACTCGCGCAGCTCTGTCGTGCCGGGACCTGTCCTGACCGCCGCCAACACCTGCTCTGCCATGACCTCTCCTCACCCGCGGGGGATGTGCTCCGGGCTGCTTCGCGATGGTTCGTGTGCGGCACACACTCTATGGCCTGATGGACTGACCATGCTACCTTTCGAAGGTCCGGGGATCACTGGATCCGTGCGCGAGAGAATCGAGCAGCAGACATGGCAGACACGGCTCGGCCCGGCGACCGCCGCCTCCTCGCGGTGACCCGCACGCAGGGTGACAACGAGGCGCTGAAGACGGGGGAGGTGAAGCCGGCCGGCTGGTCCTTCGCCTTCGAGGAGGTGCCCGTCCTCGTGCACGCCTTCCGCCGGATGGTGCGCGGCCTGGAGTTCGACGTCAGCGAGATGGCCCTCACCACCTACCTGGTGGCCAAGGAGCACGGCGCGCGCTTCACCGCCGTCCCCGCCTTCCTGGTGCGGGGCTTCCACCACGGCGCGATCCACCACAACCCCGCCAGGTGGCCCGGGATCAGGAACCCCAAGGACCTGGAGGGCCACCGGGTCGGTGTCAGCCGCGGCTACACCGTCACCACGGGTGTCTGGGCCCGCGCCGTCCTCCAGGAGGAGTACGGCGTCGACCTGTCGACCATCACGTGGGTGCTCTCCGGCGACGAGCACGTCGAGTCCTACGAGCCGCCGGCCAACGTCGAGCGGATGCCCGCCGGCGCCACCCTCGAAGGGATGCTGGAGGACGGCGAGTTGGCGGCGTGCATCGGCGCGGGCGCGGACGTGCCCGGCGTCGTCCCGCTGATCCCCGACGCGGAGAGCGCCGGCTGTGCCGCGTTGCAGACCCGGGGGTTCTACCCCATCAACCACCTCGTGGTGGTGAAGGACGAACTCCTGCGGGAGCGGCCCGAACTGGGCGCCGAGGTCTTCGACGCGTTCGCCCGCGCCAAGCGGCTGTACGTCGACCGGCTGCGCGCCGGGGCGATCGAGAACCCGACCGCCACCGACCGCATGTACGCCCGCGTCATGGAGACCACCGGCGAGGACCCCCTGCCGTACGGCATCGCACCCAACCGCGCGGTGCTGGAGACGCTCATGCGCCACGCGGTCGACCAGCGCATCCTGCGCCGGCCCGCCGCCCTGGAGGACCTCTTCGCCAAGAGCACGCTGGAGCTGACCGGCTGATGCGCGTCGCGATCGCCGCCGACCACAACGGCACCGCCCTGCGCGCCGACCTCGTGCGATGGCTCGCCGCCGAGGGGTACGAGGTCGACGACCGCGGCGGCGCGAGCGGGCCCGACGCCGCCGTCGACTACCCCGCGCTGTGCGCGGACGTCTGCGCCGAGGTGGTGGCGGGCCGCGCCGAAAGGGGCATCGTCCTCGGCGGCAGCGGCCTCGGCGAGACGGTGGCCTGCAACAAGATCCGCGGGATCAGGGCCGGACTCTGCCACGACGAGTGGAGCGCGGGCATCTCGCGCGGCAACAACGACGCCAACGTGCTGGTCCTCTCGGCGAAGACGCTGCCCGCCGACGCGGCGCGCCGGGTCGCCGCGACCTGGCTCACCACCGCCTTCAAGGGCGGCGTCCACGCGCGCAGGCTCGCGCAGATCGAGATCCTGGAGCGCGGGGGAGAGCTGGGCTGAGCGACGGCGCGGGGCCGGTGGCGCTCCCGCCGGGCCCTGTCAGCGCACCGGAGCGGTCAGGCCGGGTGCGCGACGTTCTCGCCCGAGTCCTCCCGCGGCGGGGTGTAGCCGGACGGGAGCTGCTGCTCCGACCAGATGATCTTGCCGTTCTCCGTGTAGCGCGTCCCCCACCTCTCCGAGAGCTGCGCGACCAGGAACAGGCCCCGCCCGCCCTCGTCCGTGGGCGTCGCGTGGCCGAGGTGCGGCGCGGTGCCGCTGCCGTCCCAGACCTCGCAGATCAGCCGCTGGTCGAGCAGCAGCCGCACGCTGATCGGTCCCGTCGCGTAGCGGATGGCGTTCGTGACCATCTCGCTCAGGATCAGCTCGGTCGTGAATCCCGCCGACCCGAGGCCCCACTGCGCCAGCCGGCCGGCCGCGCGGGCCCGCACCTCCGCCACGGCCGCCGGGTCCCGCGGGACGTCCCAGCGCGCCACCCGGTCGCGCGGCAGCGCCCGGGTCCGCGCCACGAGCAGCGCGGTGTCGTCCGTGGCCCGCCCGCCCAGCAGCTCGTCGAGGACCGCGGTGCACACGTCCTCGGGCTCGCCCCGCGTGCGGGCCAGCACGCCCGCCAGGTCCGCGAGGCCCTCGTCGATGTCCCGCCCGCGCTCCTCCACCAGTCCGTCCGTGTAGAGCACCAGCTCGCTGCCCTCGGGCACGACCACCTCCGCCGTCTCGAACGGCAGCCCGCCCACGCCCAGCGGCGGGCCCGCGGGCAGGTCGAGGAAGCGCACGCTGCCGTCCGGGGCGACCAGCGCCGGCGGCAGATGCCCGGCCCGCGCCATCGTGCAGCGCCGCTCCACGGGGTCGTAGACGGCGTACAGGCAGGTCGCGCCGATGATCCCCTGGCCGGCTTCCGCGGTGCTCTCCCGGTCGATGCGGTCCGCCAGCTCGTCCATGTGCGTGAGCAGCTCGTCCGGCGGCAGATCGAGGGCGGCGAAGACGTGCACGGCCGTACGCAGCCGTCCCATGGTCACCGCCGCCTGCACGCCCTGGCCGACCACGTCGCCCACCACCAGCGCGACCCGCGCGCCCGGCAGCGGGATCACGTCGAACCAGTCGCCGCCGACGCTCTTCTGCGCGGGCAGGTAGCGGTAGGCGACGTCCAGCGCGTTCTGCTCCGGCAGCCCGCTCGGCAGCAGGCTGCGCTGGAGCGCCACGGCCATCCCGTGCTCGCGCGTGTAGCGGCGGGCGTTGTCGATGCACACGGCCGCGCGGGCCGCCAGCTCCTCGGCCAGCGCGAGGTCCTCCTGCTCGAAGGCGCCCGTGTCGGCCGTCCGCCAGAAGTTCGCCACGCCCAGCACGGCGTTCCGGGTGCACAGCGGCACCGAGATCATCGACCTGATGCCGTAGTTCACCACCAAGAGCGCGCGCTGCGGGTCCTGCGCCTGCCAGCTGCGCGCCTCCCGCAGGTCCGGCACGAGCACGGCGCGCCCGCTGCGCAGCCCCCGCACCTGCGGCGAGTCCTCCGCGAGCAGGAGCCGGGCGCCGGGCCTGAACAGCGGATGGCTCTCCCCGACGCCGACGAGCGCGGCCCGGCGGAAGCGGTGTTCCGCACTCTCGCCGGGCTCGTCCCCGCGCAGCACGGGGGCGACCAGGTCCACCGTCGCGAAGTCGGCGAACTGCGGGACGACGACCTCGGCCAGCTCCTCGGCCGTCCTGCGCACGTCGAGCGTGGTGCCGATGCCGAGACCCGCGTCGTACAGCAGCGACAGGCGGTTGCTCGCGGACTCCGCGCGGCCCGACAGCGCCCGCAGCTCCGTCGAGTCGCGCAGTGTCGCGACGCTGCCCGGCGGGCCGCCGTCCTCGCCGGTGCGGCGCTGGTTGACGCCGAGGACACGCCCGCCGACGAGGTGGACCTCGTCGCTCGCGTCCCGGTTCGAGACCAGCAGCTCCGCCACCGGCGGCGGCAGGCCCAGCTCCCGCACCGGCCTGCCCCGTGCGTCCGGGGGCAGGTCCAGCAGCCGGTGCGCCTCGTCGTTCGCGAGCAGCAGCACGCCGTCGCCGTCCACGATGAGCACGCCCTCCCGTGCGGCGTGCAGGACCGCGTCGTGGTGCTCGTACAGCCGGGTGATCTCCGCCGGCCCGAGGCCGTGGGTCTGGCGCAGGAGTCTCCTGGAGACCAGCGCGGCGCCCGCCGTGATGACCGCGATGGACACGGCCGCGCCGCCCAGCAGCACCGGCAGCTGGCGGGCGACCGCGTCGCTGACACTGCTCATCCGCACGGCGGCGCCGACGGCGCCGACGACCCTGCCGTCGGTGTCGCGCACGGGCACGAACGCCCGGTACTGCGGACTGAAGGAACCCATGGTCTGGGACACCGCCGTGTGCCCGGCCAGGAGCGGAGCCATGTCCTGGTTGCTGCGGCGCCCGATCAGGCTGGGAATGGCCGACGTCAGACGCACCCCGTCGCGGTCGACGACCGTCACGAAGTCGACGTCGGCCCCCGCCATGGCGGCGCGGGCCTGCGGCTGCAACACCTCGGAGGCCCCCGGCCCGGTGATGGCGGCGGCGGTGCCGGGCGCGTTGGCGAAGCCCTGGGCGACGGCGAGCGCACGCTGCGTGGCGGCCTGCTTGTTCTCGTGCTGCACGGTGAAGGCGAGCAGCAGGCCCGCCCCCACCGCGATCAGGACGACCACTACGAGCTGGACCAGGAACATCTGGCCGACGACGCTGCGCAGGCTCCGCAGCGACCTGAGGCTGACCCGCTCGTCCGCCGGCGGTCCCCCTGCGGACCGGTCCGGGCGGGCAGAACCGCGGTGGCGAAGTCGGGCCATATGTCATTTTTACCCACCCTGAACGGGGTCGCCGCGCGGCGGCCCCGGGGTGCGCCGGACACGGCGCCGGGCCGGAGCCTGCCGGGCGGTGCCCGAAGGCCCCGCAGGCGCTCCCGCGGCCCCGACGGGGACCGGCCCGGCCGCACGGCCCCGGCCCGGGCCCGCCAGGTGCTGCTCCGCAGGCCGCCGGGCGCGCGAGGCGCTCCGCCCGGTTCAGTGCCGTGCGAGGAACCGAAGGATCCGCGCCGGGGCCGTCTCCTCCGTCTGCTCGGCCACCGGGACGTCCCAGTACTCGGGGGAGGGCAGGCACTCCTGGAGGTAGCGGGCGGCGGAGGGCGCGTGCGAGGCGTCCTGGCCCGGCACGATCAACGCCGGCACGTCCAGCGTCAGCAGGTCCTCGGGCTCGGGGCCGGGCACCGTGTCCCGGTCGAAGAGGTGGCGCACCAGACCCGCGACGGTGGTCGCGTACCGCTCGGGGTCGAGGCCCGCGTACCGCTCGGCGAACGCCTCGTCCGTGCGCAGCACCGACACCCAGGGGCCGACGCGCGGGTCGGCCGTGAACCCGGCCGACGAGCCGCGCGCCAGGGCGGCCACCGCGCCGAGGCCCTCCGTGCGCGCGTACGCGAGGTGCTCCTGGAACCGGGCGTGCTGCTTCATCCGGTACCGCACGCCGCCGGCCGGCGAGTACAGCACCATGCTCCGGACGCGATCGGGGTGCGCCGCACCGAACGCGGCGACCGTCGAGCAGCCGACGCAGCCGCCCATCAGGTGCGCCCGGTCGATGCCGAGGTGGTCGAGGAGGCCGACGCCCTGGGCCACGTAGTGCGCCCAGGAGATCCGCTCGACGCGGCCCCCGGACTGCCCGGACTCCCGGCGGTCGAAGGTGACGCAGGTGTACGAGCGGGAGAGGTGGTCGAGCAGGTTCAGCCGCTTGTAGACGCCGACGGTGCGCCAGCTCTCCAGCGTCGAGTCGAAGCCGCCCGGCGAGAACATCAGCAGGGCGGGCCCCTCGCCGGTCACCCGGTAGCGCGTGCGCAGACCGGCGATCTCGGCGGTGCCCGTCGTCCCCGCGCCGCCGGGCGCGGACGCGGCCTTGGTGTCGGTGGTGGCCATCGGCCGTTCCTCTCAGTTGCCGGCGGGGGGCACCGGGATGCCTCCCGCCACCTGCCGCGCCGCCCTGACGTCGGAGGCGTACGCGCTGATCGCGTCGAGGCTGGTCCGCGCGACGTTCGCGTACGTGTCCGGCGGGTCGTCGATCGCGGACGCCGCGTAGCCGATCGCCGCGTGCGCCATCCGCATGCGGCCGTCGAGCCAGGGCCCGCCGCCGAAGCCGCCGACGACCGGCACGGACACCGCCGCGGCGACGGCCGCACCCACGACGGGGCCGGAGTTGGTGAAGTTCAGCAGCACTGCCCCCGCGTCCTCAAGACGCTTGGCCTCCGCGACCATGGCGTCCTTCATCTCCACGGGCACGGCGTCGTCGGCCGAGGGGATCGCCTTGTACTCGACCCCGTAGCGCAGGGCGGTCTGCGGGGTGATGCCGAACTGCGCGAAGACCGGGATGCCGGCGCGGGTGATCTCGGTGACCGCCTCGGGGAAGTCCGACGCGGCGTCGACCTTGACCATGTCGACGCCCGCCTCCTTCACGAACCGGATCGCGGCGCGCACCGCGCCGGCGGTGCCCTCCTGGAGCGGGCCGAAGGGGAAGTCCACGCTCACGAGGGCGCGGCCGACGCCGCGTCGCACCGCCTGCGCCACGGTCACCATCTGGTCCATGGTGATCTCGAAGGGATTGGCGTGGCCCCACAGGTTCACGCCGACGGTGTCGCCCACCGACACGATCTCCACGCCCGCGCGATCCACGATCCGTGCCATCTGGTAGTCCCAGGCGACGACGCCGACGATCTTGCGGCCCTCGTCCTTCATACGCTGGAGCGTGCCGGTCGTGACCTTCTCGGCCATGGCGCCGCACCGCCTTTCCGTCTCGTCGCCGGCAGCGGGTGCCGGCCCGCCCGCCGCCCGTGGCGACGCGCCGTCATGTCTGAAGAAGTACGCCCCCGCCGGGGGGCCGCGGCCGGCCGGGGAGCACCCGGCCGCCGCGGGCGGGCGCCGCACCGCACGCACGGCCGGTACGGACC
This sequence comes from Streptomyces fuscigenes, assembly GCF_021556455.1. Lineage (GTDB taxonomy): Bacteria > Actinomycetota > Actinomycetes > Streptomycetales > Streptomycetaceae > Streptomyces > Streptomyces fuscigenes. The sequence goes on from NZ_JAKGCV010000090.1 coordinate 10,519, forward strand.
CACCCGGGCGCTCACACCCGCAGGGCCGTGAGCAGCTCGAACACGTCGTTCTCGTCCGCCGAGGGCAGCAGCACCCGGGCGTACGGGCGCAGCGCCGCCACCGCGTCCTGCGCCTCGAAGTCGATGCCGAGCACGAGGCCCGCCGTCGTGATGCCGCGCTCCCGGCAGATCCTGCCGATGGCCTCGGCGTACGCGCGGCCGGAGTCCTCCGTCGCGAGCACCACCACCACGTCCGTGCCGCTCAGCACCTGCCCCAGCGGGGCCGGCACCCCGTCCAGCCTGCGCAGCAGCGGGTCGTGCGGATCGCCGCCCTCGCACGCGTAGAACCGGGCGTGCGCCCACTGCCGCCCCGCGACATGGCGGGCGACCGCGACCGCCCGCTCGTCGAGCGCGACGACGCGCGCCGCGCGGGCCGGCGCGATCGGCCGGTCGATGCGGAAGCGCGACTCGTACGCCGAGGTCGCCCGCGCGCACTCGCTGAGGCCGCCGGCGGCGAGCGCCCGGGCCTCGTCCGCGTGCGCCTGCGCGTCCGGCGTCTGTGTCCTGGTCGCCTGAGCCATGGTCACACCGTGGTCTGGCGGACGCCGGGCTGGACCGTCACCGCGTCCCGGCAGGCGTCGAGGAACGACTCGGCCTGCGGCAGCACGATGGCCGCCGAACGCACCTTGTGGTGCTCGGGATCGACCCCGGGGGGCGTGACGCCCTCGTCGCGCAGCGCCAGCGCGGCCTTCCGCAGCTTCTGGCGGGCCTTGATGATGCCGCTGTCGGCGGGGACGAGGCGTTCCTTCGTCCGGTCCACGACCGGGCCCATCGACTCCTGGAGCGACGCGTCCTGCATGGCGATGCCGGCGACCCCGGAGTACGTCTCGCCGCGCTTTTGCGCCTCGCGGTCGATGAGGTAGTCGTTGTCCATGTTGGCCGCGGGGCGGTAGGTGCCGGGGATGTTCTTGCTGTGCACCCCGTACCCGTCGACCATCGCCTGCCGCTCGGTGTCCGTCAGCGCGCGGACCGGGTGGTAGTCGAAGGAGTAGGCCCAGCAGTTCTCGTCGTCGATCGGCACCCAGAAGTGGCCGTGCACCGGGTGGTCGCCGCGCGGCGGGACCATGGTGAAGTTGGGCATCACCCAGGGCGTGATGCGCCAGTAGTACTTGCCGTCCTCGGCGTTGCGGCGCGCTCCCACGAACAGGCCGCCCTCGGTGTCCGCGACCTCGAAGAACGGCTTGGTGTCGTTCTGGTTGTACTCGTTGCCCTTGGCGCCCTTGAACAGCGGGTCGGTCTTCAGGCCGCCGGAGTGCAGGAACGTGACGTGGCTGGAGTCGATGCCGCCCTCGAAGGCCTGCAGCCAGTTGCACTGCTGCCAGCGCTTCGAGGTGTACGTCTGCTCCGCCGGCACGTGGGCGAACTCGAACTCGGGCAGCGGCGGCTTCTTCGCCGGGTCGCCCATGTACGTCCACAGCACGTCGCCGATCTTGACCAGCGGGTACGCCGTGAGCTTCACGTTCTCGCAGAAGCTGGAGTTGTCGGCCTCGGAGGGCACCTCGATGCACTGGCCGGTGACGTCGTACTTCCAGCCGTGGTACGGGCAGCGCAGCCCGGAGCCCTCGTTGCGGCCGAACCACAGCGAGGCGCCGCGGTGCGCGCAGAACTCGTCCATCAGGCCGTAGCGGCCCTGGCTGTCCCGGAAGGCGACCATGCGCTCGGACAGGAGCTTCACGCGCACCGGGGGGCAGTCGTCCTCCGGCAGTTCCTCGGCGAGCATCGCCGGCATCCAGTACTGCCGGAACAGGTCGCCCATCGGCGTGCCCGGGCCGGTCTGCGTGAGGAGCTCGTTGATGTCTTTTCTAAGCACGGCCGTTTCCCTTTCACGTGGTGGCCCGTCACCGGGGTGACGGCAACCCTGCGTTGACGCGCGGCGCAGCGGTCAGGGCTGCTCCGGGGGGATCTCGACGGTCAGTCCGTCGAGGTCCTCCGTGACACGGATCTGGCAGGAGAGGCGGCTCGTGTCGCGCCGCTCGGACACCGCCATGTCGAGCAGGTCCTCCTCCATGTCCCCGGGGCCCCCGACCCGTTGGGCGAAGTCCTCGCCCACGTAGACATGGCAGGTCGCGCAGGAGACGTTCCCACCGCATTCCGCGACGATCCCGGGGACTCCGTTCTTGACCGCCGCTGCCATGACGGATTCACCGACCGATGCGTCGACCGTGTACGCACGGCCGGTGCTGTCGGTGTAGGTCACTTTGGACAAGATCCCTCGTGTCCTCTCACTCGAACGTCCCCGAAGTGGCGGGACGCGCGGCTCCCGTCGAGCAGGGGCCGTTGGTATGTCCATTAGACCAGACCCTCCGCGGGGCGCACAAGCGCTTGTCGGCGGCGCTGTGAGCGAGCGCCGGCGGCGGTGCGACGCAGGGGCGCCGATGCTCCGCAGGGGCCGTTGACATGCCGAAAACCCTGGCCTTAGGGTCCTACCAATGCGCCGCCATGGCACTCCCCGGCCGGTGAAAGGTCCGGGAAGGTGCGAAGGAGAGGTCCGACGAGACCGTCCCGCGGCGCTCCGGCCCCCTCGTGCGGGGTCCGGGTACGACGACCAGGGAGGGCCCCGCATGGCCAAGGACGCGATCGTCAACGACAGCCTGGCGGCCAAGTTCGCCACCGAGAAGGACTCCCCCTACACCCGCTGGGTCGCGGACGAGGGCCTCGACATCATCGCCGCGCACTACGTGCCCGACCTGCGGACCGTAGAGCTCAAGCCCTGGGAGAGCAGGGGCGGCCGGGGCGTGTTCATCAACCACGAGGCCACCCGCACGTCCAACGACTGCTACGTGTGCGAGATTCCGGCCGGCGGCAGGCTCGCCCCGCGCCGCCAGCTCTTCGAGGAGATGATCCTGGTCCTCGACGGGCAGGGCTCCACGAAGGTGTGGAACGACCAGGGCGCCGAGGTGACCTTCGAGTGGGGGCCCGGCTCGCTGTTCGCGATCCCCCTCAACGCCCACCACCAGCACTTCAACGGCTCGGGCCGCACCGCGGCCCGCTTCGTCTCCTCGACGAACATGCCGCCCATCATCAACCTCTACGACGACGCGGGCTTCGTCTTCGGCACGGAGAAGGACTTCCCGAACCGCTTCGACGGCGAGCCCGACTACTTCTCGCCCAAGGGCGAGCAGAAGGGCCTCCTCCTCGACACCAACTTCGTCGCGGACGCGGTGAACCTGCCGCTGATCGAGGCCAAGGAGCGCGGCGCCGGCGGCGGCCACATCCGCTTCAACATGGCCCGCGGCTCCATGAACAGCCACATCTCGCAGTTCCCCGTCGGCACGTACAAGAAGGGCCACCGCCACGGCCCCGGCGCGCACGTCATCATCCTCTCCGGCACCGGCTACAGCCTGATGTGGCCGGAGGGCGAGGAGCCCCGCCGCTACGAGTGGGGCCCCGGCAGCCTGATCGTGCCGCCCAACATGTGGTTCCACCAGCACTTCAACACTGGTGAGGAGCCGGGGCGCTACCTCGCCTTCAAGCACGAGGTCGTCTCCGTGCGCAACGCCCAGGGCGTGCCGAAGGCGTGGATCAGCATGCGCATCGGCGGCGACCAGATCGACTACGCGGACGAGTCGCAGGTCGTGCGCGACATGTTCCGCGAGGAACTCGCCAAGGTCGGCATGAAGCCGCAGATGGACGAGGTCTACGAGGCCGAACTGCCGGGGCTGCCGCCCAAGCCGTGAGCCGTCCGGAGCAGGCGGCCGCCGCACCCCGCCGGGGCCGCGGCCGCCCTCCGCGCCACCGCCACGACCGCCAGGACCCCGTGCGGCCCGCCTGACCACCCGGCGGGCCGCACGGCGCGTGAGGAGTACGCCGACGTGCAGACCGACGAACACGAGCACCGCCACGAACACGCCCACCGCCACGACCACGGCGGTGCGCACGACCACGGCCACGGCGGCGACGCGGAGGCGGCCGTCTACTCCGCCGCGCACACTCCGGGCGCGGACCACGACCACGACCACGCTCCGCTCGGGCCGCTGGAGGAGAACCCGATCTGGCAGCAGGACAACGTCACCCTGCACAGCGTCGGCATGGACATCGGCTCGTCCGGCACCCAGGTCGTCTTCTCCGAACTGCGCCTGCGCCGCATCAGCGAGGAGCTGACGAGCCGGTACATCGTGGTGCGCCGGGAGACCACCTACCGCTCGCCGGTCGAGCTGACCCCCTACGCGAGCGCCGAGCACATCGACGCAGAGGCGCTCGGCTCCATCATCGACCGCGCCTACAACGCGGCCCGCGTGCACCCCGACGCCGTGGACACCGGCGTCGTCATCCTCACCGGCGAGGCGCTGCGGCGGCGCAACGCCGAGGCCATCGCGGGGGTGCTCGCCGAGCGCGGCGGCGAACTCGTGACCGCGACGGCGGGCCACCACATGGAGGCCATGCTCGCGGCCTACGGGTCCGGCGCCGCGCAGGCGTCGTACGACAGCGGGCGGCGCATCCTCAACGTGGACATCGGCGGCGGCACCACGAAGCTCGCGCTCGTCGAGGCCGGCCGCGTGCTGCGCACCGCCGCCGTGCACATCGGCGGCCGCCTCCAGGTCACGGACGCCTCGGGCCGCATCGTGCGGCTCGATCCTGCGGGCCGCGCCCACGCCGAGCGCGCCGGCTACGACTGGCGAGCGGGCGGCACGGCCGCGCCTGAGGAGATCGAGAAGGTCGCCGAGACCATGGCGGACGCGCTGATCTCGGCCCTCACCGCCGATCCGCCGCCCGCCGACGTGGCGGGCCTGTACCTCACCGAACCGCTGGGCCCGCTCGGCCGGATCGACGGCCTCATGGTCTCCGGAGGCGTCGCGGAGTACGTCTACGAGCGCGAGGAGCGCCGCTTCGGCGACCTCGGCATGCCGCTCGGCCACGCCCTGCGCCGGCGGCTCGACGCCGGTGCGCTGCCGTACCCGCTGCTGCCGGCGGGCGAGTGCATCCGCGCGACCGCGCTCGGCGCGAGCGAGTACAGCGTCCAGCTCAGCGGCAACACCGGGTACATCACCTCGCCGGAGGCCCTGCTGCCGCGCCGCAACCTGCAGGTCGTCAAGCCGCTGTACGACCTCGGCCCGCTCGACGAGAGCGTCGACGCGGCCGCGGTCGCCGCGGCCGTCCGGGGCCGGCTGACCGCGCTCGACGCCTCGCCCGACGCGGACGTCGCGCTGGCCATGGGGTGGCAGGGCCTGCCGAGCTACGAGCGGGTGGTGGCGCTCGCCGAGGGCATCCGCGACGGCCTCGCCGAACGCACCGCGCTGGGACGGCCCGTGTACGTGATGCTGGACGGCGACGTCGCGATGACGCTCGGGCGCCTCCTGCGCGACGAACTCGACGTGCCGGGGGAGATCCTGGTGATCGACGGCGTGGCCCTGCGGGACTTCGACTACATCGACATCGGCCGGCTCCGCTTCCCCTCGAACACGGTGCCCGTGACCATCAAGTCCCTTGTCTTCAGCGAGGATCCGCGGACCTCGCCCTGAGCGGTGCCCGGGCCGCGGGCGCGCCGGCACCGCGCCCGCGGCCCCGGCGGAGCGACGCGGGCGAGGAGGCGGGGGACCCACGCGGAC
>NZ_JAKGCV010000091.1 GCF_021556455.1 Streptomyces fuscigenes
CCGCGTCCGGTGCTGTGTCCCTCATCGTCAGGCCTCCTCGACCGTACTCGTCACGACCGCCGAACGGCCGACCCTTCCCGCGGTGTTGCGGTCGCTCGGCACCGGCCACCGGCCGCTGCACCCCGCGGCCACGCGGTCGCCGCCCACGCGCGGGGCGAGGACCCCGGCGCTCGCCGTGCTCCGGTTGCCGACGACGGCCGGGCGGTGGTGCCCGCGCGGGCGGCAGGCGTCCCGGCACACCGCGGAGCACGCCGGACACACCACGGCAGGGCCCGCCCGCGGTGGTGCGAACGTCTCACGGAACGTCCCCCCTCACCACCGCGGCACGCCCGTCGCGCCACGAGCGGCCGCGCCCGGATGCGGGCGCTTACAAGAAGGGGTAGGCGGCCTCGGGCACCGGACCCGGCGCATGGGCCGGGCGGCGCCGACACGTACGCCCTCGCGCCGGCCGGGTGGTGCGCACAGTGCCGCACGGGCTCCCGCAACGGGGGCCGCACCGGCCGGCGCCACTCGGTGGACGAGGGCGCCGGGCCGGTGCGGAGCGCGAGAGCGCGGTGCCGTGTGCCCTGCGGGCCACTGGCGTGGGGGCGGCGGGCCGACGCGGTGGGCGGGACGGTTCGATGCGGCGACGGCCGGGGAGGTGGGGGTGGGGGTGGCGACGGCGGTGGGAGTCGCGATGTCCCGGCCTCCGCCCGGCGCGGGTGGCGGCTCGACGATCCCGACACCGTCGGGCGGCCGATGACCCGCCATCGACAACCGCACGGCCCGTCAAGTCAGTTGACGTACGACGTTCCGGCCGGTGAGACAGTGCTTGCGTCGTGGCGCGGCGGCGCGCTCAGTGGTGCACACTGGCAGGTGAACCGGCTCGGACCGGTGGGCCCGGGCGCCGGGCGGGCGGGCCGCGGACGCGACCGGCACTCCAACACGACCGCGCGGCGCCCCGGGCCCGACACCCCACACACCGCCCACACACCGCCCCTCACACCGACGACCCGAACACCGCCCTCCGGCCCCTCGCCGGCGCGGGATGCCGGCTCACCAGGCACCCGCCCCGGACCTCCCCGTCCACCCGCCCACGGGTCCTCGTGCGTCCTCGGCGCACCGACAGCCCCCGGCGCGGGGGCGGTTGGAGCGCACCCCCGCGACCCACCCGCACATCCACGACCCACACGGCCACCGACGAACCAAGGAGGCGAGCACACTGCTGTGGTGGCGCCGTCCCGTATGGGACGTGACAGCGATCGGCCGCGCCGCGCGCAGAGCGGCCGAGGGTCCCGGCCCCGAACGGGACCTCGTCGTCCAGTCCCTCAAGGCGGCGGGAGCGGCGCTGCTCGCCTGGGCGATCACCGGCTGGTGGTGGAACGCACCGCTCGCTCTCGTGGCGCCCTGGGCCGCCGTGGCACTCGTGCAGAGCACGGTCTACCGCTCCCTGCGCTCCGCGCTCCAGCAGGGCGTCGTCATCGCGGTCGGCACCGTGATCGGCTCGCTCGCGGCCGTGCTCACGCACGACGTGACGGCTGCGCTCGCCCTCGCCCTCCCGGCGGCCGTACTGATCGGCAACTACGCCCGCTTCGGCACCTGGGGCGCGTACGCCCCGACGACCGCCCTCTTCGTGGTGACGTACGGCTCGTACACCTGGGCGGACCTCTACCAGCGCCTCGTCGAGGTCGTCGTCGGGTCGGTCGTCGGCGTGGCCGTCAACGCCCTGGTCCTGCCGCCGGTCCACCTGCGCGACCTGGGGATCGCGATGCGGCGACTCCCGAGGGAGAGCGCGGAGCTCCTGGAGGCGATGGCCGGTGACCTGCGCGACGGGCACGCCGTGCAGCGGGCCGAGGCGTGGCACGACCGGGCCCGGCGGCTGTCGGGGACGGTGGACGAACTGCGGGGCGCCCGTACCTGGTCGCTGGAGAGCCACCGGCTCAACCCGGGAGGCAGACTGCGGCGCGGCGCGGCGCTGCCACCGGCGGAGTGGGACATGGCGTGGGAACGGATCGTCCAGCACCTCGCCGCCGTCACCCGCATGCTCGCGGACGTGGCGGCCGAGGCCGCGCAGGAACCCGGTCCGGCGGGGGCCGGAGACCGGGTGCGGCGCGCCGAGCGGCTGGTCGCCGCGACGGCGCGGGTGTGCCGGGCCGACGAGCACGCCCTCGCGCCCTCCGTCGGCGTCGGCTCACGCGCCGCCCGGCGCGGGTCCTCGGGTCCGGCCGGAGCCCCGGTCCCCGGTCGCGGAGTGTCCACCGGGGCGGCCGCCGCCGACCCGGTCTCCGACCACGAGGTCCGCGACGTGCTCGCGGCCGCCTGGGAGGCGCACGAGGGGTTGCGGAGCGCGCTGTTCGAGCAGGGCCCGGAGTCGGCCGAGGCGCTGGGAGCGCTCGTGGGGGAGACCCGCCACCTCCTGCGCGCCCTGGGCTCCACGGGCCGGGTCCCGACGCGCGCGGGGACGCCGCGCCGCCGCGCGGGCGCCCGACCGGCCCGTACCAGGCCCCCGTTGAGGGCATGGCTGCGCCAGCCGCGACGCCCGGGGGGCCGCCCCCTCATCGGGTCCCGGTCCCGCGGCCGGCGCTCCGCGGCCCGCATGCGGTGACGCCGTCGGGGCGCCGTGAGCAGGGAGAGGCACGCCTCCGGGACGGCCGGCCCCGTACGCGAGCGTGGCGCGGGAGCGGGGCCTCGGAGTCCGCGGGGACCGGTGCATGCCCGATCGCCGGAGTCCGTGCCCGCCGGACCGGACCGCGGGAGTTCGCGCTCGCGGTGCGGGGCCTGGCTTCGGGAGTTGCGCGCTCGCGGTGCGGGGCCGGGCTTCGGGAGTTGCGCGCTCGCGGTGCGGGGCCGGGCTTCGGGTGTTCGCGCACGCCGCGCCGGGCCCGCGGAGGAGACCCGGGGAAGGGCCGTGACGCGTCTCGCGGCCTTCGCATGCGTCGGTCGTGCCAGGCTGGGCACCCTCTGTTCCTGAAGCACCCGTCAGCCACTGCCCGAAACGGTCCTCGCGGCCGGGGCGGACCACCGTACGAGGGGACCGGCACGTGCCGCCGCAGCCACCGTCATCGCCCCCGCCCGCACCGCCGGGCGAGGGACCGGGCGGGCCGGGCGGCCCGGACGCCGCCGGAGTCCCGCTCGCCCTGTCCCAGGAGCACCGGCTCCGGCGCGACCTCGGTTTCTGGGGCCTGACCTCGATCGGCTTCTCCAACATCCTGGGCTCCGGCTGGCTGTTCGCCGCCATGTTCGCCGCCCAGACGGCCGGCCCCGCCGCCCTGCTGTCGTGGATCGCCGCGGGCGTGCTCAGCGCCCTGGTCGCGCTCGTGATGGTGGAACTCGGCGCGACCCGCCCGGAAGGCGGCGGCACCGCCCGCTGGCCGCTGTACGCGAGCGGGCGGCTGGTCGGCACGATGATCGGCTGGTCGGTCCTGCTGTCGGTGGGCGGGACGGCCGCCGAGATCAGCGCGATCATGCAGTACGCGGCGCACTACGTGCCGGGCATCTTCCACCACGGCTCGCTGACCTGGCCGGGGCTGGCGCTCGCGTCCGGCATGAGCGTCCTGCTGACCGCGCTGAACTGGTTCGCGGTACGGATGTTCGCGCGCCTCAACAACCTGGTGTCCCTGCTCAAGGTGATCATCCCGCTGCTCACGGTCGTCGCGCTGTTCCTGTCGGGCACGCACGCGGGCCGGCTCACCGACACCGCCCACGGCGGCTTCGCGCCGTACGGGTACGCCGCCTGCCTCACCGCGCTCGCCGGCGGCGGCATCGTCTACTCCGTCAACGGGTTCCAGGCGCCGCTGGACTTCTCCGGCGAGGCGCGCAGGCCCCGGCGTACCGTACCGGCCGCCGTGCTGACCGGTATCGGACTCGCGGTCGCCGTGTACCTGCTGCTCCAGCTCGCGTTCCTCTTCACCGTGCCCGACGCGAACCTCGCGCACGGCTGGCAGGGTGTCAGCTTCGACTCGCCCTTCGGGCAGCTCGCCCTGCTCCTGAACCTGCAGTGGCTGGCGACGCTCCTGTACGCGGACGCCGTGATCTCGCCGGGAGGCTCGGCGTACGTCGGCGTCGCCATCGACGCCCGACACACCTATGCCCTGGCGAAGAACGGCCTGCTGCCCCGGTTCTTCATGCGGATCAGCCCGAGCTCCGGGGCGGCACGCCGCGCCCTGGTGCTCAACCTCGGGGTGATCGTCGTCTTCCTGCTGCCGTTCGGCGGCTGGCAGAGCATCGTCAGCGTGATGGGCGACATGTACTTGTTGATCTACGCCGCCTCGGCCGTCGCGGTGTCCGCGTTCCGCGCGCACGACCGGGAACGGGCCGCGGGGCTCGCCGAGGGCCGGGCCCCGGGCCGCGTGGAGGGCAGGATGCCGGGGATGCGGTGGATCGCACCGGTCAGCTTCGCCGTCGCGAGCGAGTTCATCTACTGGTCGGGCTGGCACAGTCTGCGCGTCGCGCTGCCGCTCGTCCTGGCCGGCCTGCCGATGTTCCTGCTGCTGCGCCGGCCTCCCGACGCGCGGCCGCGCGGGGTCGAACTGCGCCACGGCGCCTGGCTGGTCCTCCATCTGGCCGTGCTGACCGCGGTGTCCGGGCTGGGCTCGTTCGGCGGCACCGGCGCCCTGCCCGCGCCCTACGACTCCCTGACCGTCGCGGTCGTGTCGCTCGCCGTCTTCGTCTGGGCGGTCAGGTCGGGCGCCGACCATCTCCGTACCGCGCCGGCCCGTGTCGCTGATGGGCTGAACGGGTGAGCCGGGAGAGGATGTCAGGATGCACACACAGCACACGGGCGGGGTGATTCCGTGAACCGGTACGACGAGTACGACGTCACCGACGAGCAGTGGGAGGGTCTGGCCCAGGTCGTACCCCTGCGCAACCGGGACATGTGGCCCTCCAGGGTCGACCACCGCACCGCCCCCCAGGACATGGCGGAGGAACACCGCCGCTTCATCGTCCTGCGCGTGCAGGTCTTCGCGGACGCGCGGGAGGTGGCGGAACACCTGATCTCGCAGATCCCGGTGCTGCTCGACCTGACGGCCGCAGACACGGACGTCGCCAAGCGGATCCTGGACTTCAGCAGTGGCGTGGTGTTCGGCCTGGGCTGCGCGATGCACCGGGTCGACAGGAACGTGTTCCTGCTCGCACCGGCCGGCACGGAGGTCGAGGGAACACCGGCCGCCGCGGTGCCCGGCACGTGACAGGACCGGGGGCGGCGCGAGGCGGCACGGAGGGGGAGCGCCCCGGGGCGACGCCCGAGGAGGCGCCAGGGGGGCCGGGGAACGAACGGGGGGCGAGGGACATGCGGAACGGGGAGGACGTGACGGCCGCCGCCGGGCCGGCGCATGCGGCGCGTCCGGCTGGTCCGGCGGACACGAACGGCGCGCCCGTTGGTGCGCGTGCGGGTGCGGATACGGCAGCGGCGGGTGTGCCCGATGTGCCCGAGCTCCGGCGCAGGCTGGTGGAGTTCGCCGCGTCGCGGGGCTGGGAGGAGTACCACACCCCCAAGAACCTCGTCGCCGCGCTGAGCGTGGAGGCGTCGGAACTGCTGGAGATCTTCCAGTGGCTGACGCCCCGGCAGTCGGCCGAGATCATGGCGGATCCCGAGTCCGCCCACCGGGTCGAGGACGAGGTGGCCGACGTGCTCGCCTACCTGCTCCAGTTCTGTGCGGTGCTGGACGTCGATCCGCTGGCGGCGCTCGCGGCGAAGATCGAACGCAACGAGACGCGCTTCCCGCCCGCTGCCCGCTGAGGCGGAGGCCACGGGCGGGGCACTCGGCCGACCGGCGAACCACCCTCGTCACTCACCGGAGTGAGGGAGTTGTCCACAAGTCGTCTTTCGTCCACAGATCCTGCTTTGCCCCTGTCGCCCGCCGCACGGATTTGTCACTCTGGGTGATGCGGCGGGTGCGGGGGTGCGCTCGTCGGGACACACGACGAGGGGCGGGGGACATGGACGCGGTGAGAATCGCCGAGGCTGCACGCGACGCACTCGCGATGAGCGGCACGACGACCGAGGTGGTCGCCGAGGCCTGGCAGGCCCAGGCGCTGGCCCAGGCCCTGGGCGACCGGCTGGCGGCCGAGTTGGCCCCGCCGGCGCGATCCGCCGCGCGGGGACTCGCGGAGGCGGGGGAGCGCGGCCGGGGCCCGGCGGACCACCCGGCGCTGCGCGCGGCAGGCGGTATCAGGGCCGCCGCGCTGACGGTCCCGGTCGACGCCCCCGCCTCGCTGCGGGTGCTCGGGACACTGCTCGACGAGATCGGTACGGCGCTCGTCCTGGTCGCCACCGTCGCGGACGACGCCTGGGTCTACTGGCAGTGCATGGAGGCGATCGACGCGGCCGCCGACTCCGGCGACCGGGTGCTGGAGCTGCTGCGGATCCTGGGCCCCCGGGAGCGGGACGGACCCACCCCGGAGGCGGGCGGTACGGACGAAGCGGTGTGACGGCGGGCGGGCGCGCGGCCCGGGCGAGCGGGGCGGGGGCGGGACGGAGAGCGGAGTCCGGACGGGCGAGTACGGGGAGTCCGGACGGCGCGAGTACGGGGAACGGGGATCAGGACCAGAGGACCAGAGGACCGGCGGACGGGAGGGGCACGCGAGAACGAAGACAGGCGATCCCGAACGGCCGGCCCGGTCCGGTCGGCCCGGTCCCGGTCGGTCCGGTCCCGGTCGGTCCGATACCGGTCGGTCCGACAGCCGGTCGTGGGCGTGGTCCCGGTCGGGCCAGTGATCCCGGCCGTCCGGTCCCGGTTGGTCCGGTGGTGCCGGTCGCCCGTCCCCGGTCGGTCCGGTCCCTCCGGGCCGCGTCGGCCGGCCCGGGCCGCAAGGTGCAGGATGGGAGCATGGATCTCCGCATCTTTGCCGAACCCCAGCAGGGCGCCACCTACGACACCCTCCTCCGTATGGCCAGGGCCACCGAGGACCTCGGATTCGACGCCTTCTTCCGGTCCGACCACTACCTCCACATGGGCGATGTCGACGGGCTTCCGGGCCCCAGCGACGCGTGGATCACGCTCGCCGGCCTGGCCCGCGAGACGCAGCGGATCCGGCTCGGCACGCTGGTGACGGCCGCGACGTTCCGGCTGCCCGGTGTGCTGGCCATCCAGGTCGCACAGGTCGACCAGATGTCGGGCGGCCGGGTGGAGCTCGGGCTCGGCGCGGGATGGTTCGAGGAGGAGCACACGGCGTACGGCATCCCGTTCCCCGGCGAGCGCTTCGCCCGCCTGGAGGAGCAGCTGGACGTGGTGACGGGACTGTGGGCCACCGAGACGGGCAAGACCTTCTCGTACGACGGCGCGCACTACCGGCTGACGGACTCTCCGGCGCTGCCGAAGCCCGCGCAGCGGAAGCCACCGGTGATCATCGGCGGTCACGGGGCGAAGCGCACACCGCGCCTCGCGGCACGCTTCGCCGACGAGTTCAACCTGCCCTTCGGCTCCGTCGAGCAGACCCGGACGCAGTTCGGCCGCGTGCGCACGGCGGTCGAGGAGGCCGGCCGGCCCGCCGACGACCTGGTGTACTCCAACGCGCTGGCGATCTGCGTGGGCAGGGACGACGCGGAGGTGGCCCGCCGGGCCGCCTTCCTCGGACGCGAGGTGGACGAACTGAAGGAGAACGCCCTCGCAGGGACGCCGGGCGAAGTGGTCGACAAGATCGGCCGGTACGCGGCCGTCGGATCGCGCAGGCTCTACCTCCAGGCGATGGACATGACGGACCTGGACCACCTGGAGCTCGTCGCGTCCCAGGTGGCGCCCCAGCTGGACTGAATTGCCACGTCGGACGTCCGCTCCCCGGGCGGGCGTCCGGTTCCGGCCCGGACAGCGGATGAGGACGAGGGGGCGGGCACCGGCACCGGCCGCGTGCAGGACCCGTCCAGCGCCGGTGCTGCCCCACCCGCTCCCGAACCCACCAGGCCCGAGACCCCCACCGGCAGCGCAGACACCGTCCGGTGCACGTCGACAGGAGGCACCCCGTGCGGCCCGACCGACCGCTCGCCGCCGCCCTCGCCGAGGGCACCGTCGTCCTGGACGGCGGCCTGTCGAACCAACTGATCGACCAGGGCGCGGACCTGTCGGGAGAGCTCTGGTCCGCCCGGCTGCTCGCCGACGAGCCCGACCGGATCGAGGCGGCGCACCGCGCCTACGCCCGCGCGGGGGCGCGGGTACTGATCACCTCGAGCTACCAGGCGACGTTCGAGGGGTTCGCGCGGCGCGGCGTCGACCGTGCGCGGGCCGCGCGGCTGATGGCCCGCAGCGTCGACCTGGCGCGCGCCGCGGGCGAGAGCGTGGACGACGAGGTGTGGGTGGCCGCGTCCGTCGGGCCGTACGGCGCGATGCTCGCCGACGGCAGCGAGTACCGCGGCCGGTACGGGCTCACCGTGGCGGAGCTGACGCGGTTCCACCGGCCGAGGATCGAGGCGCTCGCCGCAGCCGGCCCCGACGTGCTGGCGCTGGAGACGGTCCCGGACATCGACGAGGCGCGGGCGCTGCTGGCAGCGGCGCGGGGCACGAGCGTCCCGGTGTGGCTCTCGTACACCGTGGCGGGCGGCCGGACTCGCGCAGGCCAGCCGCTCGCCGACGCGTTCGCCCTGGCCGCGGGGGAGGACCAGGTGATCGCCGCAGGGGTCAACTGCTTCGAGCCGCGCGAGGCGGAGCACGCCGTGGCGATCGCCGCGTCGGTCACGGGAAAGCCGGTCGTCGTGTACCCCAACAGCGGGGAGGCGTGGGACGAGCGGGCCCGCGGCTACACGGCGCCCGCCACGTTCGACCCGGCACGGGTGGACGCGTGGCGGTCGGCCGGCGCACGCCTCGTCGGCGGCTGCTGCCGGGTCGGCCCCGACGTGATCGCCCGCCTCGCCGAAGCCGCCCGATGACGCGCTCGGCGCGCCCGGGTGCCGGCCCGGCACGGCCGCCGACACCGGGGCGGAGATCCCCACGCGCGTTCGTCGCGGCGGCCCGCCGCAGCGAACTCCCCACCCGCGCGGCACGGCAGAAAACAACTGGGCAACGGACACCGCGACCGGCACACTCGATCATGTGTTCCTGACGATCTCCACCACCGGCACTCCCGCGCGTCCCGCGACGGACCTCGGTTTCCTGCTGCACAAGCACCCCGAGCGCGCGCAGACGTTCTCCACCACGCACGGAACGGCGCACGTCTTCTACCCCGAGGCGACCGAGCATCGGTGCACGGCGGCTCTGCTCCTGCAGGTGGATCCCGCGGCGCTCCTCAAGAAGGGCCGGGGCACGCGCCGGGACTCCTCGCCCGACGTCGCGCTCGCGCGGTACGTCAACGACCGGCCGTACGCGGCGTCCTCGTTGCTCGCCGTGGCGCTCGGCGCGGTGTTCAGGACCGCGATGAAGGGCGAGTGCCGGACGCTGCCGGAGCGCGCGGCCGCGCCGCTGCCCCTGCGGGTCGAGGTGCCCGCCGTGTCCGCACGCGGCGGGAGCGAGCTGGTGAAGCGCCTGTTCGAGCCGCTCGGTTGGAGCACGGTGAGCGCCGAACCGGTGCCGTTGGACGAGCAGTTCCCCGAGTGGGGCGAGTCGCGGTATGTCCAGCTCGCCCTGGAGGGCGAGATGCGGCTGTCGGACGCGCTGCGGCAGCTGTACGTCCTGCTGCCGGTGCTCGACGGCGCCAAGCACTACTGGGTCGCGCCCGACGAGGTGGACAAGCTCCTGCGGGCGGGGGGCGGTTGGCTCGCCGACCACCCCGAGCGCGGCCTGATCGCCCTGCGCTATCTGTCGCGCCGCCGGCATCTGGCCCGCGAGGCCACCGAACGGCTCGAACTCGTCCGCCTCGCGGACGCCGACGACATCGAGGTGGAGTCGCTGGACAACGCCGTCGAGGAGCCGTCCGGGCCGGAGCCGGGGGACCTCACGGACCCGGACGCCGGCATCGAACTCGGCCTCGGCACCGACGCCGTGGCCGCCCTCGGCACCCTCGCCGACACCGACACCGACACCGACACCGACACCGACACCCACACTGGCACCAACACCGGCACCCACACCGACAACGCCGCCACCCCGAGCACCGGAACCGGCACCCGCACGGCCGCCGGCGCCTCTACCGACGCGCAGCCGCAGCCGCAGCCGCAGCCGGAAGCGGATGCGGATGCGCGGCCGGACGCGAGGCGAGACCCGGAGCCCGGGCGTGAACCCTCGCTCGCGCGGCAGCGGCGGGATGCGATCCTCGGCGCGCTGCGCGCGGCCGGCGCCTCCACCGTGCTGGACCTCGGCTGCGGTGAGGGCTCACTGGTCCGGGAGCTGCTGAGGCAGCCGGGCGTCAGCCACGTCACCGGGGTGGACGTGTCGGTGCGCGCCCTGACCATCGCCGCGCGCAAGCTGAAGCAGCACCGTATGAGCGAGCGCATGGCGGCCCGCGTGACCCTCACGCAGGGCGCGCTCACCTACACCGACAAGCGGCTCGCCGGCCAGGACGCGGCCGTGCTCAGCGAAGTGATCGAGCACCTCGACCTGCCGCGGCTGCCGGCGCTCGAGTACGCGGTGTTCGGTTCGGCCCGGCCGCGCACGGTCGTCGTCACCACGCCGAACGCCGAGTACAACGTGCGGTGGGAGACGCTGCCCGCGGGGCACGTGCGCCACGCGGACCACCGCTTCGAGTGGGGCAGGGAGGAGTTCCGCGCGTGGGCGCACCGGGTCGGGGCCCGGTACGGATACGGCGTCGCGTTCACCCCCGTGGGGCCCGAGGACCCCGAGGTCGGCCCGCCGACGCAGATGGCAGTGTTCACGATGACGGAGAAGGAGGCGGCATGACCGGCACACAGGACGCGGCGCCCCTCGCCGCGGGCGGACGGCGCCTCGCCGTCACGGACCTCTCGCTCGTGGTCCTCGTCGGTGCCACCGGCTCCGGCAAGTCCACGTTCGCTCGGCGGCACTTCGCGCCGACCGAGATCGTCTCCTCGGACTTCTGCCGTGGGCTCGTGGCCGACGACGAGAACGACCAGTCGGCGTCGAAGGACGCGTTCGACGTCCTGCACTACATCGCGGGCAAGCGCCTGGCCGCCGGGCGGCTGACCGTCGTGGACGCCACGAGCGTGCAGCCTGAGGCACGCCGGCAGCTCGTCGCGCTCGCCCGCGAGCACGACGTCCTGCCGATCGCGATCGTGCTGGACCTGCCCGAAGAGGTGTGCGCGCGGCGCAACGCGGAGCGTCCCGAGCGCTCCGGCATGCCCCGCCGGGTGATCCAGCGGCACCGTCGCGAGCTGCACCGCTCGCTGCGCGGCCTGGAGCGCGAGGGCTTCCGCAAGGTGCACATCCTGCGCGGCGAGGAGGAGGTCGACGCGGCGGAGATCGTCCGCGAGCGCCGCTACAACGACCTGCGCCACTTGACCGGCCCGTTCGACATCATCGGCGACGTGCACGGCTGCTGTGCCGAGCTGGAGTCCCTGCTCGCCGCCCTCGGCTACCAGGACGGCGTGCACCCCGAGGGCCGCACCGCGGTGTTCGTGGGCGACCTCGTCGACCGGGGCCCCGACACCCCGGGCGTGCTGCGCCGCGTCATGGGCATGGTCGCCGGCGGCACCGCGCTGTGCGTGCCCGGCAACCACGAGAACAAGCTGGCGCGGTGGTTCAAGGGCGCCGACGTGCAGCACACGCACGGGCTGGCGGAGACGGTCGAGCAGTTGGAGAAGGAGGACGACGCGTTCCGCGCCGAGGTCCGTGCCTTCCTGGCGGGTCTCGTCAGCCACTACGTGCTGGATGCCGGCGCGCTCGTCGTCTGCCACGCGGGCCTGCCGGAGAAGTACCACGGCCGCACCTCGGGCCGGGTGCGTTCGCACGCGCTGTACGGGGACACCACGGGCGAGACCGACGAGTTCGGGCTGCCGGTGCGCTACCCCTGGGCCGAGGACTACCGGGGGCGTGCCGCCGTGGTGTACGGCCACACCCCGGTGCCTCGCGCGTCCTGGATCAACAACACGATCTGCCTGGACACCGGCGCGGTCTTCGGCGGGCGGCTGACCGCGCTGCGCTGGCCGGAGCGCGAGCTGGTCGACGTGCCGGCCGAGCGCGTCTGGTACGAGCCGGCGCGGCCGCTGGCCACCGCGGCGCCCGGTGGGCGGGAGGGGCGGCCCCTCGACCTCGCCGACGTGAGCGGGCGGCGCGTCGTGGAGACGCGCGGCATGGGACGGCTCGCCGTGCGCGAGGAGAACGCGGCGGCGGCACTGGAGGTGATGAGCCGTTTCGCGATCGACCCGCAGCTGCTGGTGTACCTGCCGCCGACCATGGCGCCCACGGCCACCTCGGAGGACGGGGAGTGGCTGGAGCACCCGGCGGAGGCGTTCGCCCAGTACCGGGACGAGGGCGTGGAACGGGTCGTGTGCGAGGAGAAGCACATGGGGTCGCGGGCCGTGGCGCTCGTGGGGCGCGACGCGGACGCGGTGCGCGAGCGGTTCGGCGCCGACGGCCCGTCGGGCGCGCTGTACACGCGGACGGGCCGGCCCTTCTTCGACGACCCGGCCATGACGGAGGCGGTGCTGGCGCGGCTGCGGGACGCAGTGACCGCCGCCGGGCTGTGGGACGAGTTCGGCACGGGCTGGCTGCTGCTGGACGCCGAACTGCTGCCGTGGTCGCTGAAGGCCGCGGGTCTGCTGCGCTCCCAGTACGCGTCCGTCGGCGCCGCGGCGGGGGCGGCCTTCCCCGCGGTCGAGGCCGCGCTCGGGGCGGCGCTCGCCCGGGGTGTCGACGTGGGTGCGCTGGCTGCCGGGCAGCGGGAGCGGGCCGCGGACGCGGCCTCGTTCACCGAGGCGTACCGCCGCTACTGCTGGCCGACGAGCGGCCTGGAGGGCGTGCGGCTCGCGCCCTTCCAGCTGCTCGCCGCCGAGGGGCGCAACCTGACCGCCGAGCCGCAGGACCGGCAGCTGGAGTGGATCGACCGGCTGGTCGAGCGCGACGCGAGCGGCCTGCTGCGCGCGACGGCTCGGCTGATGGTCGACACGGGTGACGAGCAGTCCGTGCGCTCCGGCATCGAGTGGTGGACCGGCCTGACCGCCAACGGCGGCGAGGGCATGGTCGTCAAGCCGCTCCAGGGCCTCGCGACGGACGCGCGGGGGCGGCTGCTCCAGCCCGGCCTGAAGGTGCGCGGCCGCGAGTACCTGCGGATCATCTACGGTCCCGAGTACGCGCGGCCGGAGAACCTGCGGCGGCTGCGCGGCCGGACCCTCGGCCACAAGCGCTCCCTCGCGCTGCGCGAGTACGCCCTGGGCGTGGAGGCGCTGGACCGGCTCGCCGAGGGCGAGCCGCTGTGGCGGGTGCACGAGGCGGTCTTCGCCGTGCTCGCCCTGGAGTCCGAGCCGGTCGACCCCCGGCTGTAGCGGCCGGCCGTCCCGGGCGGTGACCGTCCGGGACGGCCGGGCGCGCTGCCGGGGCGGCGCGGATTGCGGGCGCCGCCGGGGGGTGAACCCCTGGTCGCGCGGTCAGGATGGAGGCATGACCTTCCATGTCGATTCGGAGACCGGGCGTCTGCGCCGCGTCATCCTGCACCGCCCCGGACTCGAGCTGAAGCGGCTCACCCCGCAGAACGCCGACACCCTGCTCTTCGACGACGTGCTGTGGGTGCGCCGCGCGCAGGAGGAGCACGACGGCTTCGCCGGGGTCCTGCGGGAGCGCGGTGTCGAGGTGCACCTCTTCGGCGACCTGCTGCGGGAGTCGCTGGCGATCCCCGCGGCCAGGAACCTGATCCTGGACCGGGTCTTCGACGAGAAGGAGTACGGGCCGCTCGCCACGGACCACCTCCGGGCCGCCTTCGACGAGCTGGACGCCGCGGAACTGGCAGAGGCGCTGGTCGGCGGGGTGACCAAGCGCGAGTACCTGGCCGCCCGCCCCGAGCCCACGTCGGTGCGCTTCCACGTGATGGAGCCGGACGACTTCCTGCTGGACCCGCTGCCGAACCACCTCTTCACCCGGGACACCTCGGCGTGGATCTACGACGGGGTGTCCATCAACGCGATGCGCCGCCCCGCCCGGCGCCGCGAGACCGTGCACTTCGAGGCGATCTACCGGCACCACCCGCTGTTCGTGCGGGACGCCGCCGGGCCGTTCCACTACTGGTCCCAGGGGCAGGACGACCACCCGTCGACCATCGAGGGCGGCGACGTCCTGGTCCTCGGCCACGGCGCGGTCCTGATCGGCATGAGCGAGCGCACCACGCCGCAGGCCGTGGAGATGCTGGCGAGGGGGCTGTTCGCGGCGGGCTCGGCGGACGTCATCGTGGCGCTGGACATGCCGAAGCGCCGGGCGTTCATGCACCTCGACACCGTGATGACGATGATCGACCAGGACACGTTCACGCAGTACGAGGGGCTCGGCATGCTCCGCTCGTACACGATCGAGCCCGGTGACGGCGGCAACGAACTGAAGGTCACCGACCACCCGCCGGAGCACATGCACCGCGCGATCGCGGCGGCCATGGGCCTCGACTCGGTGCGGGTGCTGACCCCGACGCAGGACGTGCATTCCGCGGCGCGCGAGCAGTGGGACGACGGGTGCAACGTGCTGGCGGTCGAGCCGGGTGTCGTCGTGGCGTACGAGCGCAACTCCACCACGAACAGCCATCTGCGCCGGCACGGCTTCGAGGTGATCGAGATCCGGGGCAGCGAGCTGGGCCGCGGCCGGGGCGGCCCGCGCTGCATGAGCTGCCCGGTGGAGAGGTCGGCCGTGTGAAGCTGTCCGTGTACGCCCGGCGAATCCCGGGGCCCGTCATGTCCGCCGCCGGGATCCCCCCGCGACCGCCCGCCGCCGCCCGCCCCGGGCGCAGCCCGGGCTCCGAGCGCGCCCCGGACGCGCGACGGCCGGCCGGGAACCGGGTCTGTATATCCATGCGGTATGTCGTATATAGTTACGACCTGCGCCGCCGCCCCGCGCCGCGTCGTGTCCGACCCGCCCGCCGCCGAAACCCGGAGCACGTCCCATGGCGATACACCTCCCTGGCCGTCACTTCCTCAAGGAGCTCGACTTCACCCCGGAGGAGTTCCGCGGTCTCGTCGACCTGGCCGCCGAGCTCAAGGCGGCCAAGAAGTCCGGCACCGAGGTGCAGCGCCTCCGCGGCCGGAACATCGCGCTGATCTTCGAGAAGTCGTCCACGCGCACCCGGTGCGCCTTCGAGGTGGCCGCCGCGGACCAGGGCGCCGCCACGACCTACATCGACCCCGCCGGTTCCCACATCGGGACGAAGGAGTCCGCGAAGGACACCGCCCGCGTCCTCGGCCGGATGTTCGACGGCATCCAGTACCGGGGCGACGCCCAGGCGACGGTGGAGGAACTCGCCGCGCACGCGGGAGTGCCCGTCTTCAACGGCCTCACGGACGACTGGCACCCCACGCAGATGCTCGCCGACGTCCTGACCATGACCGAGCACTGCGCCAAGCCGCTCACGGAGACGAGCTTCGCCTACCTCGGCGACGCGCGCTTCAACATGGGCAACTCGTACCTGATCACGGCCGCGCTGCTCGGCATGGACGTCCGGATCGTGGCCCCGCGCGCCTTCTGGCCCGCCGAGGACGTCGTGACGGCCGCCCGGAAGGCCGCCGAGACCAGCGGCGCCCGGCTGCACCTGACGGAGGACGTCGCCGAGGGCGTCGCCGGCGCCGACTTCGTCGTCACGGACGTGTGGGTGTCGATGGGCGAGCCGAAGGAGGTCTGGGACGTGCGGATCGCGGCCCTTTCCCCGTACACGGTCTCGATGGACGTGCTGCGCGCCACCGGGAACCCGGACGTGAAGTTCCTGCACTGCCTGCCGGCCTTCCACGACCTCGGCACCCAGGTCGGCAGGGACATCCACGAGCGCTACGGCCTGCGGGAGCTGGAGGTCACCGACGAGGTCTTCGAGTCGGAGCACTCGGTCGTCTTCGACGAGGCGGAGAACCGGCTGCACACCATCAAGGCCGTCCTCGTGGCCACGATGGGCGACGCGTAGGGCCCACGCGCCGGGCCGAGTCCCTCGCCGGACCGCCTCCCGCCTCGCTGGACCGCCGGACCGCTGGACGGCCGGACCGGGTCGGGGCGCGCGATCAGGCGTGCGGCCTGTGCGGTGCCCAGCGGGCGCCCGCGGGCCGGTCCCCTGCCTGGTGGCGGCCGCTCTCGGCCGCGGCG
>NZ_JAKGCV010000092.1 GCF_021556455.1 Streptomyces fuscigenes
CGGGGGCCGGGGAAGGTCGTCGGCCGCCCGTCGCCCGGCGGCGGCGCGGTACTCGGCGGTGACGAGGGCCGGCCCCCGTCGCGCGGGACCTTCCGTCCCGGGGCGAGCACGGCGCGGCCCTCCCCGTGGTCCCGCTCCAGCCGCGCCGCGTGCTCGGCGAGGGACGCCTCGACGCGGTCCCGGGCGCGGTGCGGGTGAACTCCACCACGGACACGGGCCCGACGCGCCGGGGCCCGGTCCCCCGCCGTGGCGGAGGGCCGGGCCCCTGCTGTGCGTCGCGTGCCGCGCCTCGTACGGGTGCGGGTCAGACGCCCGTGGCCTCGCGGAGCGCGTCGACGCGGTCCGTGCGCTCCCAGGTGAACTCGGGCAGCTCCCGGCCGAAGTGGCCGTAGGCCGCCGTCTTCGCGTAGATCGGGCGCAGCAGGTCGAGGTCGCGGATGATCGCGGCCGGACGCAGGTCGAAGACCTGCGCGATCGCCTTCTCGATCTTCTCGTGGTCGACGGTGGCGGTGCCGAAGGTCTCCACGAACAGGCCGACCGGCTCGGCCTTGCCGATCGCGTAGGCGACCTGGACCTCGCAGCGGGCGGCGAGGCCCGCGGCGACGACGTTCTTGGCGACCCAGCGCATCGCGTAGGCGGCCGAGCGGTCGACCTTCGACGGGTCCTTGCCGGAGAAGGCACCGCCGCCGTGGCGGGCCATGCCGCCGTAGGTGTCGATGATGATCTTGCGGCCGGTGAGGCCCGCGTCGCCCATCGGGCCGCCGATCTCGAACCGGCCCGTGGGGTTGACGAGCAGGCGGTAGCCCTCGGTCTCCAGCTTGATGCCGTCCTCCACGAGCTGCTGGAGCACGTGCTCCACCACGAACTCGCGGATGTCGGGCGCGAGGAGCGAGTCGAGGTCGATGTCGGAGGCGTGCTGCGAGGAGACGACGACCGTGTCGAGGCGGACGGCCTTGTCGCCGTCGTACTCGATGGTGACCTGCGTCTTGCCGTCCGGGCGCAGGTACGGGATGGTCCCGTTCTTGCGGACCTCGGAGAGGCGGCGGGAGAGCCGGTGCGCGAGGTAGATCGGCAGCGGCATCAGCTCGGGCGTCTCGTCGCACGCGTAGCCGAACATCAGGCCCTGGTCGCCGGCGCCCTGCTTGTCCAGGTCGTCGTCGTCGACGCCGGAGGCGGCACCGCCGACGCGCTTCTCGTACGCCGAGTCGACGCCCTGCGCGATGTCGGGCGACTGCGCGCCGATGGACACCGACACGCCGCAGGAGGCGCCGTCGAAGCCCTTCTTCGAGGAGTCGTAGCCGATTTCGAGGATCTTGTTGCGGACCAGCTGGGCGATCGGGGCGTACGCCTTCGTCGTCACCTCGCCGGCGACGTGGACGAGACCCGTGGTGATCAGGGTCTCGACGGCGACACGCGAGGCGGGGTCCTCGGTCAGAAGCGCGTCGAGGATGGTGTCGCTGATCTGGTCAGCGATCTTGTCGGGGTGACCCTCGGTCACGGACTCCGAGGTGAACAGGCGGCGGGACACATCGCTCCCTGGGGTTGCAGCGGCTGCTGACTGATCAGCTGATCATTTACGGCTGTGGAGTACGGACTGGAGGCTGCTCCCGGCCCTACTCTGGCGCCAGTTTATCGGTCGCCCCGCGCCGGGAGTCCAGGTATCTCGCTCCGTGGTCGCGGTGTGGCCCGTCTTACCCGCGCGCGATACGCACAGGGAAGGGCTTATCACCCTTTTTGCCGGAATTTTTGCGTCTCGCGCGCCCCGGCGCGCCGTCCACTTCGCGGGACGGCCGCCCAGCATGCGGACTCCGCTGTCATGACCTGGGCAAGCGTGGCGCCACCAGGTCCCAGACGGTGTCCGCGAGCGCCTCCTTCGGCCCGTAGGGCACGACCGTCTCGCCCCCGTCCGCGGCCAGCACCACGGCCTCGCTCTCGGCGGCGCCGAAGGTCTTGTCGACCCCGACCTCGTTGACCACGAGCAGGTCGCAGCCCTTGCGGCGGAGCTTCGCGCGCCCGTTGTCGAGGACGTCGTCCGTCTCGGCCGCGAAGCCCACGACGACCTGGCCGGGCACCGGCCGCACGGCCGAGAGCTCCGCCAGGATGTCCGGGTTGCGCACGAGCTCCAGCGGGGCGGGCTCGGCCCCGTCCTTCTTCTTGATCTTGCCCGTCGCGTACGCGGCGGGCCGGAAGTCCGCCACCGCGGCGGCCATCACCACCGCGTCGGCGTCCGCGACGGCCTTGAGCGCGGCGTCGCGCAGCTCCAGGGCCGTCCCGACGTGGACCACGTCGGCGCCCGCCGGGTCGGCCAGGCCCGTGTTCGCCTCGATGAGCGTCACGCGGGCGCCCCGCGCCACCGCCGTGCGGGCGAGGGCGAAGCCCTGCTTGCCGGACGAGCGGTTGCCGAGGAAGCGGACCGGGTCGAGGGGTTCGCGGGTGCCGCCCGCGCTGATCACCACGTGCCGGCCGGCGAGGTCCGGCTCCCCGGCCCCGCGCGCGAGCGCCCTGCGGCAGACCTCGAAGATCTCCCCGGGATCGGGCAGGCGTCCCTTGCCGGTGTCCACGCCCGTGAGCCGGCCGACGGCCGGTTCCACGACGATCGCGCCGCGCCGCCGCAGGGTCGCCACGTTCTCCCGGGTGGCCGGGTGCTCCCACATCTCCGTGTGCATGGCGGGCGCGAAGACGACGGGGCAGCGCGCCGTCAGGAGGGTGTTGGTCAGCAGGTCGTCCGCCAGGCCGTGCGCCGCCTTCGCCAGCAGGTCCGCCGTGGCCGGGGCGACGACGACCAGGTCGGCGGCCTTGCCCGTGCGCACGTGCGGCACCTCGTGGACGTCCTTCCAGACCTCCGTGGACACCGGGCGCCCGGACAGCGCGGACCAGGTGGCCTCACCGACGAAGTGGAGCGCGGAGGCCGTGGGCACCACGGTCACCTCGTGCCCCGACTCGGTGAGCCTGCGCAGCAGCTCACACGCCTTGTACGCGGCGATGCCGCCCGCCACTCCCAGAACGACCTTCGGCCTGTCCGCCATGCTTCCTGCTCCCGGCTGCCGCGGGGGACGGTCCGCCCCGTTCCCACTGCTCCCATGACACACCACAGGCCCGGCAGTCGTCTGCCGGGCCTGTGGACAACGCGTCGATCATATGACCAACCCGCTCGCGAGCGTTCCGCGACGCTACTGGGCCGGGGCCTCGATGGCCTCGGAGGTCAGCAGCCCCGCGTTGATCTCGCGCAGGGCGATCGAGAGGGGCTTCTCGTGCACGTGGGTGTCCACGAGCGGGCCCACGTACTCCAGCAGGCCCTCACCGAGCTGCGAGTAGTACGCGTTGATCTGGCGGGCGCGCTTGGCCGCGTAGATCACCAGGCTGTACTTGGAGTCCGTGGCCTCGAGCAGCTCGTCGATCGGCGGGTTGATGATGCCCTCGGGCGGGGTCATGGAAGAGGACACTCTCTGGCCTTCCGAAGATTGAACAGGGATCCAGGAATTCAGGAGCCGGACGGGCCGGTGGCGAACGCGCCGAGCGGTCCGGCCGGGAAGTCCTGAATCAAGACACTTCCATCAAGGCTAGCAGCTCGCGCGCGACGTCCTCGACGGAGGTGTTGACCAGGGTGGTGTCGAACTCGGACTCGGCGGCGAGCTCGATCCGCGCGGCGGCGAGCCTGCGCTCGATCACGTCGGCCGGCTCGGTCCCGCGACCCGTCAGCCTGCGCACCAGTTCGTCCCAGTCGGGCGGGGCCAGGAAGACGAGCCGGGACTCCCCCATGGACTCCCGGACCTGCCGGGCGCCCTGGAGGTCGATCTCCAGCAGCACGGGCTCGCCCGCGTCGAGCCGGTCGAGGACCGCCGCGCGGGGCGTGCCGTAGCGGTTGCCCGCGAATTCGGCCCATTCCAGCAGCTCGCCGTTGGCGACGAGCTTGTCGAACTCGTCGTCCGTCACGAAGAAGTACTGGACGCCGTGGCGCTCGCCCGGCCGTGGCTTCCTCGTCGTCGCCGACACCGAGAGCCATACCTCGGGATGGGCCTTGCGCATATGCGCGACGACCGTGCTCTTGCCGACCCCGGAGGGCCCGGAGAGCACGGTCAGCCGCTGACGTGCCTCTGCTGCCATGCAGCGATTATCCAGGTTTCCGGGAGTGCCCGGAAACCTCACGCCGTGGTGCTGCCGAACTCACGCTCGAGGGAAGCGATCTGGTTCGAGCCCAGACCGCGCACACGGCGGCTCTCGGAGATGCCGAGGCGCTCCATGATCTGCTTCGCACGGACCTTGCCGACGCCGGGCAGCGACTCGAGCAGGGCGGAGACCTTCATCTTGCCGATGACGTCGTTCTCCTGGCCCTGCTTGATGACGTCGTGCAGGGACGCACCGGAGTGCTTGAGTCGGTTCTTGACCTCGGCCCGCTCCTTGCGAGCCGCGGCGGCCTTGTCGAGCGCGGCTTTGCGCTGTTCAGGGGTAAGGGGCGGAAGAGCCACGCCTACGTCACCTCGGATGTCGAACTGTCGGATACGGACCGGCGCGGGAGCTGCACCCCCGCACCAGGCGAGCAACGGACGAGGGTTCGCCCGCTGTCTCTGGTGGGGAGACTATCGGCCTCGACCGCCGGAGTCAGCGAGAACAGATGAAAAGTCCCTGGTCAGCATCGCTCGACCGGCATATTTCCGACATTCCGCACCTCTTTTCGACTCCAGCCTTTACCTGAACCCCTCATTCCGGTGGCCCACAGCGGCTCTCACCTCGTCGGAGAGGCGCTCCGCTGCCTCCCTCAGGGCCGCCGCGCCGGGCCCGTGCCGGAGGATGCCGCGGCTCACGCTCGGCACCACGTCGCCCACCGCGGCGCCGAAGACCGCCGGCAGATCGGCGGGCGTCGCGCCCTGCGCGCCGATGCCGGGCGCGAGCAGCGGCCCGTTCACACCGAGGAGGTCCACTCCCGCGTCACCGAGGGTCGCGCCGACCACCGCGCCCACCGAGCCGAGCACCCGGGCGCCGGCGCCGCCCGGGTTCTCCGGGTCCGGCGGATTCCCTCCGTTTCCTGAGGTCCCGGAGGTCCCGGAGCTCCCGGAGCTCCCGGAGTGCGCCCGGTTCTTCCGGTCTTCCCGGTTCTCCCGTGCGATGTGGTCGAGCACCACCTGCGCGAGCGACCGGCCGTCCGCGGCGGCGGCGCGCTGCACCTCCGCGCCCTCCGGGTTCGAGGTGAGCGCGAGGACGAAGACGCCCGCGCCGCTCGCCTGCGCCAGGTCGAGCGCGGGCCGCAGGGAGCCGAAGCCCAGGTACGGGGAGAGCGTCACCGCGTCCGAGAACAGCGGGGAGCCGGGATCCAGGTAGGTCGACGCGTAGGCGGCCATCGTGGAGCCGATGTCGCCGCGCTTGGCGTCCATCAGCACCAGCGCGCCGGCCGCCCGCGCGTCCGCGACCGTCCGCTCCAAGGCCGCGACGCCCCGCGAGCCGAAGCGCTCGAAGAACGCCGACTGCGGCTTGAGCACGGCCACCCGGCCGGCCAGCGCCTCCACGGTCGTGCGGGCGAACCGCTCCAGGCCGGCGACGTCGTCGCCCAGCCCCCACGCCGACAGCAGCGCCGCGTGCGGGTCGATGCCGACGCACAGCGGGCCGCGGGTGTCCATGGCCCGCCGCAGGCGCGCCCCGAACGGCTCCACCGAGCCCACGCGATCCCCCTCGGAGCCGCTCGCGCGACCGTTCTCGCAGCCGCTCGCGCGGCCGTTCTCGCAGCCGCTCACGCGGTCACCTTCCCCGCCTCGGCGCCGACCGCGTCGGCGAGCGTCGCGTACGGGCTCGCGGCCAGGCGCGCGGCCAGGCCCTTGTGGATCCCCCGGGCCCAGAAGGGCCCCTGGTAGATGAAGGCGCTGTAGCCCTGCACGAGGGTGGCGCCGGCGAGGATGCGCTGCCAGGCGTCCTCGGCGTCCGCGACGCCGCCCACGCCCACCAGGGTGATGCGGTCGCCGACGCGCGCGTACAGGCGCCGCAGGACCTCCAGCGACCGCTTCTTCAGGGGCGCGCCGGACAGGCCGCCGGTCTCGGCCGTCAGCGCGGCGGGCGACCTGAGGCCGAGGCCGTCGCGGGCGATCGTCGTGTTCGTGGCGATGATCCCGTCCAGCCCGAGTTCGACGGCGAGGTCGGCGACGGCGTCGACGTCCTCGTCCGCGAGGTCCGGGGCGATCTTCACGAGCAGCGGGACGCGCCGGGCGGGCACGGCCCGGTCGGCGGCCTCCCGCACGGCGCTCAGCAGCGGCCGCAGGTGCCCGACGGCCTGGAGGTCGCGCAGGCCGGGTGTGTTCGGCGAGCTGACGTTGACCACCAGGTAGTCGGCGTGCGGTGCGAGCCGCTCGGCGGACGCCACGTAGTCGCCGACGGCCTCGGCCTCCGGCACGGCCTTCGTCTTGCCGATGTTGACGCCGACGACCGTGCGGAACGTCTCACGGCGCGCGCCGAGCCGGGCCGCGACCGCGACCGACCCGTCGTTGTTGAACCCCATGCGGTTGATCAGCGCCCGGTCGGCGACCAGGCGGAACAGCCGCTTTGGGGGGTTGCCCGGCTGCGGCCGCGCCGTGACCGTGCCGATCTCGACGTGGTCGAAGCCGAGCATCGCCATGCCGTCGATCGCGACCGCGTTCTTGTCGAAGCCCGCGGCCAGCCCGAAGGGGCCGTGCATCCGCAGCCCGAGGGCCTCGGTGCGCAGTTCCTCGTAGCGGGGCGCCAGGGCGCCGGCCACGTACGTGCGCAGGACCGGCACCCGCGCCGCCAGCCGGATCCACCGGAACGCGAGGTGGTGGGCCCGCTCGGCGTCCATGCGGCGGAAGACGAGCCGGAAGAAGAAGGCGTACATGCGGCGCCTCAGTCCTCCCTCGCGGCGGTCAGGTGCTCGGCGTGCTCCTGGAGGGAGCGGACGCCGACCCCGCCGTGGTTGAGCGCGTCGATGCCCTGGACGGCGGCGGCGAGCGCCTGCACCGTCGTCAGGCACGGCACGGCGCGCGCGACGGCGGCCGTGCGGATGTCGTAGCCGTCGAGGCGGCCGCCCGTGCCGTACGGGGTGTTGACGATGAGGTCGACGCCGCCCGCGTGGATCAGCTGGACGATGGTCGGCTCGCCGCCCGGCCCCTCGCCCTCGCTCTGCTTGCGCACGACGGTGGCGTTGATGCCGTTGCGCCGCAGCACCTCCGCGGTGCCGGAGGTCGCCAGCAGCTCGAAGCCGTGGGCGACCAGCTCGCGCGCCGGGAAGATCATCGAGCGCTTGTCCCGGTTGGCGACGGAGATGAAGGCGCGGCCCTTGGTCGGCAGCGGCCCGTACGCCCCGGCCTGCGACTTGGCGTACGCCGTGCCGAAGACGGAGTCGATGCCCATGACCTCGCCGGTGGAGCGCATCTCCGGGCCGAGGACCGTGTCGACGCCGCGGCCCTGGATGTCGCGGAAGCGCGACCAGGGCATGACGGCCTCCTTGACGGAGATCGGCGCGTCGAGCGGGAGGTCGCCGCCGTCGCCGCCGCTGGGCAGCAGCCCCTCGGCGCGCAGTTCGGCGACGGTGGCGCCGAGCGAGATGCGGGCCGCGGCCTTGGCGAGCGGCACGGCCGTCGCCTTGGACGTGAAGGGCACGGTGCGCGAGGCGCGGGGGTTGGCCTCCAGCACGTAGAGGATGTCCCCGGCCAGTGCGAACTGGATGTTGATCAGACCGCGGACGCCGACGCCCCGGGCGATGGCCTCGGTGGAGGCGCGCAGCCGCTTGATGTCGTAGCCGCCGAGCGTGATGGGCGGCAGCGCGCACGCCGAGTCGCCGGAGTGGATGCCGGCCTCCTCGATGTGCTCCATGACGCCGCCGAGGTAGAGCTCGGTGCCGTCGTAGAGCGCGTCGACGTCGATCTCGATGGCGTCGTCGAGGAACCGGTCGACGAGGACCGGCCGGGTGGGGCTGATCTCCGTGGACTCCTCGATGTACGAGGCGAGCCGGGTCTCGTCGTAGACGATCTCCATGCCGCGCCCGCCGAGCACGTACGAGGGCCGCACGAGGACCGGGTAGCCGATCTCGTCGGCGATCGCCTTGGCGCCGGGGAAGGACGTGGCGGTGCCGTGCTTGGGTGCGGGCAGTCCGGCCTCGGCGAGGACCCGTCCGAACGCGCCGCGGTCCTCGGCGAGGTGGATGGCCTCGGGCGAGGTGCCGACGACGGGCACGCCGTTGTCCTTGAGGGCCTGCGCGAGGCCCAGCGGGGTCTGGCCGCCGAGCTGGACGACGACGCCCGCGACGGGGCCGGCCTCGGTCTCCGCGTGGACGATCTCCAGGACGTCCTCCAGGGTGAGCGGCTCGAAGTAGAGCCGGTCGGAGGTGTCGTAGTCGGTGGAGACGGTCTCCGGGTTGCAGTTGACCATGACGGTCTCGTAGCCGGCGTCGTGCAGCGCGAAGGACGCGTGGACGCACGAGTAGTCGAACTCGATGCCCTGCCCGATGCGGTTCGGCCCCGAGCCGAGGATGATCACCGCGGGCTTCTCGCGGGGCGCGACCTCGCTCTCCTCGTCGTAGGAGGAGTAGAAGTACGGCGTCCTGGCCTCGAACTCGGCGGCGCAGGTGTCGACGGTCTTGTAGACCGGGCGGACGCCGAGGGCGTGGCGCACCTCGCGCACGACGTCCTCGCGCAGCCCGCGGATCCCGGCGATCTGCGCGTCGGAGAAGCCGTGGCGCTTGGCCTCGGCGAGCAGGTCCGCGCCGAGTTCGGGGGCGGCGGCGAGCTCGTCGGCGAGCTCCTTGATCAGGAAGAGCTGGTCGACGAACCAGGGGTCGATCCGCGTCGCGTCGAAGACCTCCTCCTGACTGGCGCCCGCCCGGATCGCCCGCATGACGGTGTTGATGCGGCCGTCGGTGGGGGTGCCCGCGGTCTCCAGCAGGGCGGCCTTGTCGAGGCCGGCCGCGTCGCCGGTGAAGTCGAACTGGCTGCCGGCCTTCTCCAGCGAGCGCAGCGCCTTCTGCAGGGCCTCGGTGAAGTTGCGGCCTATGGCCATGGCCTCGCCGACCGACTTCATGGTGGTCGTGAGGGACGAGTCCGCGGCGGGGAACTTCTCGAACGCGAAGCGGGGCACCTTGACGACGACGTAGTCGAGCGTCGGCTCGAAGGAGGCCGGCGTCTTCTCGGTGATGTCGTTCGGGATCTCGTCCAGCGTGTAGCCCACGGCGAGCTTCGCCGCGATCTTCGCGATCGGGAAGCCGGTCGCCTTGGAGGCGAGGGCGGAGGACCGCGAGACGCGCGGGTTCATCTCGATGACGATGACCCGGCCGTCCTCGGGGTTGACCGCGAACTGGATGTTGCAGCCGCCGGTGTCGACGCCGACCTCGCGGATCACGGCGATGCCGATGTCCCGCATCGTCTGGTACTCGCGGTCGGTCAGCGTCATCGCGGGCGCGACGGTGATCGAGTCGCCGGTGTGGACGCCCATCGGGTCGAAGTTCTCGATGGAGCAGACGACCACGACGTTGTCGTTGCGGTCGCGCATCAGCTCCAGCTCGTACTCCTTCCAGCCGAGGATGGACTCCTCCAGGAGCACCTCGGTGGTCGGCGAGAGCATCAGGCCCTGGCCGGCGATGCGGCGCAGGTCCTCCTCGGTGTGCGCGAAGCCGGAGCCCGCGCCGCCCATCGTGAAGGAGGGGCGCACGACCACGGGGTAGCCGCCGAGTTCCTCGACGCCCCCGAGGACGTCGTCCATGGAGTGGCAGATCACCGAGCGGGCCGACTCGCCGTGGCCGATCTTGCGCCGGACCTCCTCCACGACGTCCTTGAACAGCTCGCGGTCCTCGCCCTTGTTGATCGCCTCGACGTTGGCGCCGATCAGCTCGACGCCGTACTTGTCGAGGGTGCCGGCCGCGTGCAGGGAGATCGCGGTGTTCAGCGCGGTCTGGCCGCCGAGGGTGGCCAGCAGCGCGTCCGGGCGCTCCTTGGCGATGATCTTCTCGACGAACTCCGGGGTGATCGGCTCGACGTACGTGGCGTCGGCGATCTCCGGGTCGGTCATGATCGTGGCCGGGTTCGAGTTCACCAGGACGACCCGCAGGCCCTCCGCGCGCAGGACGCGGCAGGCCTGGGTGCCGGAGTAGTCGAACTCAGCGGCCTGGCCGATGACGATCGGTCCCGATCCGATGACCAGGACGGACTGGATATCGGTGCGCTTAGGCACGCTGGTCCTCCATGAGCTGGGTGAAGCGGTCGAACAGGTAGGCGGCGTCGTGGGGTCCGGCGGCGGCCTCGGGGTGGTACTGGACGCTGAAGACCGGGCGGTCGACCAGGCGCAGCCCCTCGACGACGTCGTCGTTGAGGCAGACGTGGGTGACCTCGGCGGGGCCGTAGGGCGTCTCGCTGGTGCCGTCGAGCGGGGCGTCCACGGCGAAGCCGTGGTTGTGCGCCGTGACCTCGACCTTGCCGGTGGTGCGGTCCTGCACGGGCTGGTTGATCCCGCGGTGGCCGTACTTCAGCTTGTAGGTGCCGAAGCCGAGGGCCCGGCCGATCAGCTGGTTGCCG
This sequence comes from Streptomyces fuscigenes, assembly GCF_021556455.1. Classification (GTDB taxonomy): domain Bacteria; phylum Actinomycetota; class Actinomycetes; order Streptomycetales; family Streptomycetaceae; genus Streptomyces; species Streptomyces fuscigenes. The sequence continues at coordinate 10,500 of NZ_JAKGCV010000092.1, forward strand.
AAGCAGATCCCGAACAGGGGGGTGCCGCGCTCCAGGACTCCGCGCACGACGGTCAGGTCGGCGGTGGCCGGGTCGCCGGGGCCGTTGGCGAGGAAGACGCCGTCGGGCTCGACCGCGTAGACCTCCTCCACGCTCGCGGTGGCGGGCAGGACGTGCACCTCGATGCCGCGCTCGGCCATCCGCTGCGGGGTCATGCCCTTGATGCCGAGGTCGATGGCGGCGACGGTGAACTTCTTCTCGCCGATCGCGGGCACGACGTACGCCTCCTCGGTGGTGACCTCGGCGGACAGGTCCGCGCCGGTCATCTCGGGGGCCTGCCGCACGCGCTCCAGCAGCGTCTCGTCCGGGGCGAGCGCGTCGCCGGAGAAGATGCCGACGCGCATGGCGCCGCGCTCGCGCAGATGCCGGGTCAGGGCTCGGGTGTCGACGCCGCTGATGCCGACGACGCCCTGCTCGACGAGCTCGTCGTCCAGTGTGCGGCGCGAGCGCCAGTTCGACGGGAGGCGCGCGGGGTCGCGCACGACGTAGCCGGAGACCCAGATCCTGCGGGACTCGCGGTCCTCGTCGTTGACGCCGGTGTTGCCGACGTGCGGGGCCGTCATGACGACGACCTGGCGGTGGTAGGAGGGGTCGGTCAGGGTCTCCTGGTAGCCGGACATCCCGGTGGAGAACACGGCCTCGCCGAAGGTCTCCCCCACCGCTCCGTAGGCGCGGCCGCGGAACGTGCGGCCGTCCTCCAGGACGAGTACGGCGGGGGTCGCCTTGGCGGACGCGGTTCCCCGGGTGGACGAGGGGGTCATCGTGCGGGGCCTTCCGTTGTGGCGGTCTGGGGGGTTCGGGGGGCGGCGGACCGGGCGGCCTCGCCGCCGGCGGCGCGTACGGCCGAGGGCAGGGCGTTGACGGCGGCGACCCAGGCGGGGTGCTGCGCCGAGCGGTCGGAGCGGAAGCCGGAGTCGAGCAGGCGGCCGCCGTGCTCCCAGGTCACGACCAGGAGGCCGCCCTCGGCGAGCACCTTCCCGGCGATGCCCTTGTCGAGCCGGGCCTCGCGCAGCCGTGCGGCCGGCACGAAGAAGTCGTTCGCGCCGGGGCGCACGACCTCCAGGCCGTCGTCCGTGAGGGTCAGCTCGACGCGGCTGCGGGCGCCGAGGCCGTGGGCCACGATGCGGTCGAGCCACTGGCCCGCGCTGGTGGAGCCGTGGTAGCGGCCGCTGAGGGTCAGCTTCACCGCGCCCTGGTGCTCCGGCAGGGCCGGCAGCTCGGGGACGTCCGACTGGAGGCTGCCGCGCCACTTCCAGCCCTGGCGCATCAGCCAGTAGACGAGGGCGATGAAGATCACCAGGCCGACGACCCAGCCGATGCGGCCGCTCCAGTCCGTCACGGGCGCCGAGTGCTTGTCCCCGGCGAGCGGGACGGTGGGCAGGAGGGTGGTGAGGTGCGCAGAGGTCATGCCAGCTTCCCGTCGGTGACCGTGGCCTTGCCCCGCAGGAAGGTGTGGGTGACGCGCCCCGGCAGCTCGCGGCCCGCGTAGGGGCTGTTGCGGCTGCGGGAGGCGAAGTCCGCGGGGTCCACCGCTCCACGGTATGCCGGGTCGAGGAGCACCAGGTTCGCGGGCTCGCCCGCCGCGATCGGGCGGCCGTGGCCGGCGAGCCTGCCGATGGCGGCCGGGCGGTGGGACATCCGGTCGGCGACGCCCGCCCAGTCGGTGAGGCCGGTGTCGACCATGGTCTCCTGCACCACGGACAGCGCCGTCTCCAGGCCGACCATGCCCATGGCGGCCGCGGCCCACTCGCAGTCCTTGTCCTCGTGCGGGTGGGGCGCGTGGTCGGTCGCGACGCAGTCGATCGTGCCGTCCGCCAGCGCCTCGCGCAGGGCCATCACGTCGGCGTCGGTGCGCAGCGGCGGGTTGACCTTGTAGACGGGGTCGTAGGAGCGCACCAGCTCGTCGGTGAGGAGCAGGTGGTGCGGGGTGACCTCGGCGGTGACGTTCCAGCCCTTGGACTTGGCCCAGCGGACGATCTCCACGGAGCCCGCGGTCGAGAGGTGGCAGATGTGCACGCGCGAGCCGACGTGCGCGGCCAGCAGCACGTCGCGGGCGATGATCGACTCCTCGGCGACGGCGGGCCAGCCGCCGAGGCCGAGCTCGGAGGAGACGACGCCCTCGTTCATCTGGGCGCCCTCGGTGAGCCGGGGCTCCTGGGCGTGCTGGGCGACGACGCCGTCGAACGCCTTCACGTACTCCAGGGCGCGCCGCATGATCACGGCGTCGTCCACGCACTTGCCGTCGTCGGAGAAGACGCGGACCTGCGCGGCCGAGTCGTGCATCGCGCCGAGTTCGGCGAGCTGCTTGCCCTCCAGGCCGACGGTGACCGCGCCGACGGGCTGCACGTCGCAGTAGCCGGACGCCTGCCCGAGCCGCCAGACCTGCTCGACGACGCCGGCGGTGTCGGCGACGGGGAAGGTGTTGGCCATGGCGTGGACGGCGGTGAAGCCGCCCTTCGCGGCGGCCCTCGTGCCTGTCAGGACGGTCTCGGAGTCCTCGCGGCCCGGCTCGCGCAGGTGCGTGTGGAGGTCGACGAGACCCGGCAGCAGGATCTGCCCCGCGGCCTCGACGACCGTGGCGCCGCCGGCGTCGAGGCCGGGTGCGACCCGGCTGATCGTCTCGCCGTCGATCAGGACGTCCTGGGCGTCGCCGCCGAGCACCCGGGCACCGCGGATCAGGATCTTGTTCGTGCTCACTTGCTCTCCTCGGTGACGGTCGCTTCGGTCGCTCGGGGGTCGGTGGCTCGGGCGTGGGCCACGGCCGGCTCGTTGCCGCCGAGCAGCAGGTACAGGACGGCCATGCGGATGGAGACGCCGTTCGCGACCTGCTCGACGATCGTGGCGCGCGGCGAGTCGGCGACCTCGGCGGTGATCTCCATGCCGCGGTTCATGGGACCGGGATGCATCACGAGGGCTCCGTCCGGCATGCGGTCCATTCGGTCCGCGTCGAGCCCGTAGCGGCGGGAGTACTCGCGCTCGGTGGGGAAGAACGCCGCGTTCATGCGCTCCCGCTGGACGCGCAGCATCATCACGGCGTCCGTGCCGGGCAGCGCCTCGTCCAGGTCGTAGGAGACCCGGCAGGGCCAGGAACCGACGCCGACGGGCACCAGGGTCGGCGGGGCGACCAGGGTCACCTCGGCGCCGAGGGTGTGCAGGAGCAGGACGTTGGAGCGGGCGACGCGGCTGTGCAGCACGTCGCCGACGATCGTGACGCGCACGCCGGCCAGGTCCTTGCCGAGGCCCTCGTCGGCGCCGACGATCCTGCGGCGCAGGGTGAAGGCGTCCAGCAGGGCCTGCGTGGGGTGCTCGTGGGTGCCGTCGCCCGCGTTGACGACCGCGCCGTCGATCCAGCCGGAGGTGGCGAGGCGGTAGGGGGCGCCGGAGGCGCCGTGGCGGATGACGACGGCGTCGGCGCCCATGGCCTCCAGGGTGAGGGCGGTGTCCTTGAGGGACTCGCCCTTGGAGACCGAGGAGCCCTTGGCGGAGAAGTTGATGACGTCGGCCGACAGCCTCTTGGCGGCGACCTCGAAGGACGTCCTGGTCCGGGTGGAGTCCTCGAAGAACAGGTTGACGACGGTCCGCCCGCGCAGGGTCGGCAGCTTCTTGATCGGCCGGTCGGCGACGCGCGCCATCTCCTCGGCCGTGTCGAGGATGAGGACGGCGTCGTCGCGGGTGAGGTCGGCGGCGGAGATCAGGTGGCCTGGTGTCCGGGGGTTGGCCCCGGGGAGACGCAGCATCTCGGTGTGCTCCGGTGGGTCTTGGTGCAGGGGCGCGCACGGGTGCGCGCCGGCAGCCGTGGCATTTCGGTACGGGGCCTCGCGCCGGGGCGCGGCGGTCCCCGCCGGGGACGGTGGCTAGCGCTCGCCGGAGGCCGGCTGCGCGCTGTCCCGTTCGCCGGACGCGGAGCGCCCGACGCCGAGCAGCACGGTGTCCCGGCCGTCCATCTCGCTGAGCTGCACCTTCACGGTCTCCCTGAGGGAGGTCGGGAGGTTCTTGCCGACGTAGTCGGCACGGATGGGCAGCTCCCGGTGGCCGCGGTCGACGAGGACCGCGAGCTGGACGGCGCGCGGGCGGCCGATGTCGCCGAGGGCGTCGAGCGCGGCGCGGATCGTGCGGCCGGAGAAGAGGACGTCGTCGACGAGGACGACCAGCCTCCCGTCGATCCCCTCGCCGGGGATGTCGGTGCGCGCGAGGGCGCGGGCCGGCCGCAGCCGCAGGTCGTCGCGGTACATCGTGATGTCGAGCGAGCCGACGGGCACCGCCCTGCCGGTGATCTCCTCGAGCTTGGCCGCGACCCTGCGGGCGAGGAACACGCCGCGGGTGGGGATGCCGAGGATCGTGACGTCGTCCGCGCCCTTGGCGCGTTCCACGATCTCGTGGGCGATGCGGGTGAGCACCCGGGCGATGTCGGGCGCCTCGAGGACGGGACGGGCCGCACCGGGCGGTGTCGTGCTGTGTGCGCTGCCTGCGCTGTCTGCATCCATGGAACTCATGGAAAACGGACCTCCTTCTCCGCCTCACGGGACGGACGTTAAAGGACGTCATGATTGCGCCATGCATCCTACCAGTGGCGGAAGGGGCACCCGCGGGGCACCCTCGGGAGTATCCGGTACGGACCATCCGGCTTGACGCATCAGGGTAACGCTGCGTAACCTTACAGTGAGTTACGAGACTTCGTCCGGGGAGCTATATGTCCAGCGAATACGCAAAACAGCTCGGGACCAAACTTCGGGCCATCCGCACCCAGCAGGGTCTCTCGCTCCACGGTGTGGAGGAGAAGTCCCAGGGGCGCTGGAAGGCCGTCGTGGTGGGTTCGTACGAGCGCGGCGACCGTGCCGTGACCGTGCAGCGCCTTGCCGAGCTCGCTGATTTCTACGGCGTCCCGGTGCAGGAGCTGCTTCCCGGCACGACCCCCGGCGGGGCCGCCGAGCCGCCGCCGAAGCTGGTCCTGGACCTGGAGCGGCTCGCGCACGTGCCCGCGGAGAAGGCCGGTCCCCTCCAGCGGTACGCGGCGACGATCCAGAGCCAGCGCGGGGACTACAACGGCAAGGTGCTGTCGATCCGCCAGGACGACCTCCGCACGCTGGCCGTGATCTACGACCAGTCCCCGTCGGTCCTCACGGAGCAGCTGATCAGCTGGGGCGTGCTGGGCGCCGACGCCAGGCGCGCGGTGGCCCACGAGGACGCCTGACGGCCTGCGCCCCCAGGGACATAACAGCAGAAACGTCACGTCCTGAGGGGCGGGCTCCCCGTCGCGGGAGCCCGCCCCTCGGCATATGCGCACCGTGATTGCCCGCCCTCTCACCCGTCCGGCGCAGCGGCGCCCTCCCGCGCGGCCCGCGCCCGCGGCGCACGGGCCTCCTGGCCCGCGGGCGGCTGCGGGGCCTGCCGTACCGGCGTCGGTTTTCGGACAGTGCCATCTTTCGTGCGCCCCCTCCGCGCGCCGACGGCGCGCCGGGGCACGCCCCGGGCCGCATGGCCGGTGTCCCTCGCGTACCGCCCTCCGGGCGCGCCCGGGCGCCCGGTGG
>NZ_JAKGCV010000093.1 GCF_021556455.1 Streptomyces fuscigenes
GGGCGCTGGCCCGAGACGTTCGACGACGTGGCGGCCGCCCTCGACGCGATGCCCCGGCTGGCGGCCGCGGCGCTGCCGGGGGCCGACACGGGCCGCACGGTCCTCGCGGGGCACTCCGCGGGCGGCCAGCTCGCACTCTGGGCCGCCGCCCGGCACGTGCTGCCGCAGGGCGCGCCCTGGCGGCTCGCGGAGCCCGCGCCGCTGCGCGGTGTGGTGGCACTCGGTCCGCTCGCGGACCTCGGACTCGCGGCGCGGCTCGGGGTGTGCGAGGGCGCGGTGACGCAACTGCTCGGGACCGGCGAGGAGTTCAAGACCCGCAGCCAGCTCGTCGATCCGGCGCTGCTGCTGCCCACCGGCATCGCCACCACGGTGGTGCAGGGACGCGACGACACCACGGTGCCCTACGGGATCGCCGAGTCGTTCGTGGCGGCCGCGTCGCGGGCCGGCGAGACGGTGGGGCTCACGCTGCTGGAGGACGTCGGCCACTTCCCGCCGCTGGACCCGGCGGCGGACGCGTGCGCGGTGGTCGCGGAGGAGATCGCCCAGCTGGCCTGGTAGCGGCATCGCGGTGACGCCCGCGGGCGGCCCGGCCAAGCCGCTCGCGGCCTCCGCGGCGGCGCCGCCCGTACCCCGCGTAGTACCTGGGACGGACGCCGCAGGATCAGCATCGCGCCGGACGGCACACCGCCGCGCGCCCCCTACCGTTGCGGTGTGACCGAAACAGCCAGGAACACCGAAGGCGGAGCCGGGCCGGCCGACGGGCCCGAGATGCGCATGGCGCGCGACCTGATGAGCGGGCTGCGCGAGGACCTGCTCACCGGCGTCCTCACCTCCCGGCCGCTGCCGCCGATGCGCCTGGACGGGCCGATAGCCCGGCGCGTGCCGCGCCTGCTGCGCCCGTACGCGGCATGGACCCCGCACGCGGTCGTGCTCTTCGCGGCGCTGATCACCCTCGTGTTCGCGCTGGACACCTCGCGCTCCGTCCTCGCGCTGGTGCCCGCGGCGGCCGTCGTGCTCACCCTGCTGCGCCCGGTGCTGGCCTGGTGGGTGTCGCTGGCCGAGCTGGTGGTGCTCGGGCTGCTGGCCGGCCCCTCCTACGGGGGGCTGTCGATCGACGCGGGCGTCATGACCGCGCACGTCGTGGTCGTCACGGTGGTCGCGGCGCGCACCCGCCCGCGCACCGCGCTGTGGATGTGGCTGATCACCGCGGCGTACGGCCTGTTCGGGGACGTCTTCGGCGACTACGGGTCGGACGCGGGCCCGGTGCTCGTGCTGATGGCGGTGGCGCTGCTGGTGGTGGCCGTCGCGCAGACGCGGGCCTCGGCGCGGCACGAGGTGGCCGTGCAGCAGGGCGTGACGGCGGTCGAGCGGGACCGCCGCACCCTGCTGGAGGAGCGCACGACCATCGCCCGGGAACTGCACGACGTCGTCGCCCACCACATGTCCGTGGTGGCGATCCAGGCGGAGGCCGCCCCGTACCGGGTGGAGAACCCGCCGCCCGAGCTGGAGCAGGCCTTCGTCACGATCCGGGAGAACGCGGTCGCCGCGCTGCGGGAGCTGCGCCGCGTGCTCGGGGTCGTACGGGCGGAGGACTACCAGGCGCCGGACGCCCCGCAGCCGACGCTCGCCGAGCTGGAGGGGCTGATGGCCAACGTCCGCGACGCCGGGCTGACGGTGGACAAGACCGTCACCGGCGCGGTGCGGGCGCTGCCGCAGGGCGTCGAGCTGTCGGCGTACCGGATCGTGCAGGAGGCGCTGAGCAACGCGCTGCGGCACGCGCCGGGCTCCACGGCGAGCGTCGAGATCGGCTACGTCCTCGGGGGCCTCGGGCTGCGGGTCGTCAACACGCCGGCCCGCGGACTCGTGAAGCCGTCCCCCGGGGCGGGCCACGGGCTGACGGGCATGCGGGAGCGGGTCGCCATGCTGAGCGGCGAGATGACGGCCGGACCGACACCGGAGGGCGGCTACGAGGTGGCCGCGTTCCTCCCGGTGCCGGCGGCCGAGGACACGGCGGAGGCCGGGGCATGACGATCCGGGTGGTGATCGCGGACGACCAGATGATGGTCCGCGAGGGGTTCTCCGTCCTGCTGAACGCGATGCCGGACATCGAGGTGGTCGGCGAGGCCGTCGACGGGCGCGCGGCGGTGGCCCGCGTGGCCGAGCTGCGGCCCGACGTCGTGCTGATGGACATCCGCATGCCGGAGATGAACGGCATCGACGCGACGCGCGAGATCGTCGCCGCCGACACCGAAGCCAAGGTGCTGATCCTGACGACCTTCGATCTCGACGAGTACGTCTACCAGGCGCTGCGCGCGGGGGCGTCGGGCTTCCTGCTCAAGGACGCCTCCGCCCGGCAGCTCGCGGACGGCGTACGGGTGGTCGCGGCGGGCGAGGCACTGCTCGCGCCGACCGTCACGCGCCGGCTGATCACGGAGTTCTCCAAGCTCGCTGACACGCCCCGGGCGCCGACGTCGGCCCGCGTCGGGGAGCTGACCGAGCGCGAGACGGAAGTGCTCGTCCTGATCGCGCAGGGCCTGTCCAACGGCGAGATCGCGGAGCACCTGGTGGTCGCCGAGTCTACGATCAAGACGCACGTGAGCCGCATCCTGGTGAAGCTCGGCCTGCGCGACCGCACGCAGGCGGCGGTCTTCGCGTACGAGGCGCGGCTCGTCACTCCGGGGTAGGGGCGGCCCCGGGTGGCCTCCGGTCCCGGCGGTCCCGGCGGTCCCGGCGGTCCCGGCGGTCCCGGCGCCGGAGCCGCGGCGGGGGACGGGTTCGCGAGGAGCGCGGGGGCCTCCGGGGTGTTGTCGGGTCCCTGGTGCGGTGCCGGAGAGCGGTGGGGCGGGCCGACCTCCGGGTGAACGCCCCGGCAGGTGCCTGCGCGCGTGCGGCGGGAGCGTCGGGCTGGTGTCCGCCCGACAGGAGGGTGCACGATGACCGCCATGGCCGATCACAAGCCCCGGATGACCGTGGACGAGTTCGAGGAGCTCGCCGCGGCGCAGCCGGAGACCGTCGGGCTCGAACTCATCGGCGGACGGATCGGACAGACGAAGATGGCCGACGGGGACCACGGTGCGATCGTCATGTGGCTGCTGCGGCAGTGCATGCGGGCGCGTCCCGACCTCGACCTCGACACCATGCAGGGCCTGAAGATCGAGAAGTACCGGACGGGCCGCGCCCGTCCCGACGGCTCGCTCGCGCCGGTGGCCCACTTCGCGGGCCAGGGAGAATGGGCCGAGCCGGAGGGGGTCCTCATGACCCTCGAAGTGACCTCGTACGACGCCGACACCGGGGCACGGGACCGCGTGGAGAAACCCTCCGCGTACGCCGAAGCCGGTATCCCGGTGTACTTGCTGATCGATCGCGACGCCCGCATGACGACGGTCCACAGCGTGCCCGATCCCGTCAAGGGGGTGTACCGGCACCGTGACGTGGTCCCGTTCGGCGACCGGGTCGTCCTCCCCGAACCCGTCGGGTTCTCGTTCGCCACCGACATCTTCAAGGACTACGTCCGCTGACGCGTCGATCTGCGAAGGGCCTCGTCCGCCGACGCGCCGGCGCCGCCGCGTGGGCGGGCACAGAGCCGCCACCCGCGACGCGGGCCGCGACCCGGCTCAGGGAAGAGGGGCCGCGGCCTCGCCGACCGCATTCGTCCACACCCCGTGTCAAAGAGCGGCGTCCGCGGTGGGGCGCACGTTAGCCGCTGCCGCGGCGGAGGCGGTGCCGAGAAGCTGACGTGACAGTGACGTCCGCTCCCCGCGTTCCCGTCCCGCCCTCACCGCTCCGGCGGCAGCGTCAGGCTCCACGCCTCCGGGTGCAGGGTCCAGGTGCGGGTCCTGACCGGCCCGGCGACCCGGGTGTCGGCCCCGTAGCGGAAGTCCGCGCCGGAGATCGTCACCGACCCGGCCCGGGCGAGCAGCGGCTCGCGCGCGTCCGGGAGGCGTATCGCCACCTCCGCGCTCCCGTCGCCCGGCGAGCGGACCGTGACCTCCCGTACGGGGCGGTCGAGGTCGTTGAGCAGCTCGCCGTCGGCCTCCACCCGCAGGCGGTGCGTCTCGGCGGGCGCGCCCGGCGCCGGAACGGGCCGCACCAGGCCCCGCACCAGCGAGCGGCACGCCCGCCACACCGCCGGGCCCGCGGGGCGGGCCGCGTCGGCCGCCTCGGGCAGCGCCGGGACGTGCAGCCCGTCGAGCACCACGCCGTCGCTGTCGTCGACGAGCAGATCCAGATGGCGTTCCACGCCGTCCAGTACGGCCCGGGCCGCCGCGACCGCCCCCACGGGCACGCGCAGTGACCGTGCGAGCACGAGGTCGGCGGGAGCGCCGACCGGCACGAACGCCAGAACGCCCGTGCCGAGCTCCCGCTCGCGGTGCAGCAGCGCGACCGTGCGCAGCAGGGCCTGGTCGTCCCCCACCACGACGGGGCGTCTGTGGCCGCGCCGCGCCAGGGCGCGCGCGAACTCCTCCGGAGTGTCGGGGAGGCAGATCTTCGCCGGAGCGCCGGCACACAGCACGTCTTTCGCGATGCGCACGGACTCGCCGTCGCTTCTTCGCGCCAGCGGGTCGATGACCACCAGGAGCTGCCGTGGCTGCTGCCGTGTGCCGTGGGCGGCGATTTCCGGAGCCGACACCTCGGTCCTTCCTCGGGTAGCATCTTTGTGCAAGAGCCCCTTGCGCTATTGCGCCAGGGGCTTCGTCTATTCCGGGGCAACCGGTTCGACGGTTCGGGCTGTGCCGCACGCCGCCCCCAGACCTTGGACATGCCCCGCCCGGAAGGGGTGTACGCCTGTGCCCGCACTTGTGCTGCTCGGTGCTCAGTGGGGTGACGAGGGCAAGGGGAAGGCCACCGACCTGCTCGGCGGCTCCGTCGACTACGTCGTCCGCTATCAGGGCGGCAACAACGCCGGCCACACGGTCGTCGTCGGCGACCAGAAATACGCGCTGCATCTCCTGCCGTCCGGCATCCTGTCGCCGGACTGCGTGCCGGTGATCGGCAACGGCGTGGTGGTCGACCCGGCCGTCCTGCTCTCCGAGCTGAGCGGGCTCAACGAGCGCGGGATCGACACGTCGAAGCTCATGCTCAGCGGCAACGCCCACCTGATCACGTCGTACCACACGACGATGGACAAGGTGACGGAACGGTTCCTCGGCTCCCGCAAGATCGGCACGACCGGGCGGGGCATCGGTCCCGCGTACGCGGACAAGATCAACCGGGTCGGAATCCGCGTCCAGGACCTGTACGACGAGTCGATCCTCACGCAGAAGGTCGAGGCCGCGCTCGACTTCAAGAACCAGCTCCTCGCCAAGCTCTACAACCGCCGCGCCATAGAGGCCGGCCGCATCGTCGAGGAACTGCTGACCTACGCGGACCGCCTGAAGCCGTTCGTCGCCGACACGACGCTCGTCCTCAACAAGGCCGTCGACGAGGGCAAGGTCGTGCTCTTCGAGGGCGGCCAGGGCACGCTGCTCGACATCGACCACGGCACGTACCCGTTCGTCACCTCGTCCAACGCCACCGCGGGCGGTGCCTGCACCGGCTCCGGCGTCGGGCCGACGAAGATCGACCGGGTCATCGGCATCCTGAAGGCGTACACGACGCGCGTCGGCTCGGGCCCGTTCCCGACGGAGCTGTTCGACGACGACGGCGAGGCGCTGCGCCGCATCGGCGGCGAGCGCGGCGTCACCACGGGCCGCGACCGGCGCTGCGGCTGGTTCGACGCGGTCATCGCGCGCTACGCGACCCGCGTCAACGGCCTGACGGACTTCTTCCTCACCAAGCTCGACGTGCTCACCGGCTGGGAGCGGATCCCGGTGTGCGTGGCATACGAGATCGACGGTGAGCGCGTCGAGGAACTCCCCTACAGCCAGAGCGACTTCCACCACGCGAAGCCGATCTACGAGTACCTGCCGGGCTGGTCGGAGGACATCACGAAGGCCAAGACCTTCGCCGACCTGCCGAAGAACGCGCAGGGCTACGTGAAGGCGCTGGAGGAGATGTCGGGCGCCCCGATCTCCGCGATCGGCGTGGGCCCGGGCCGTACGGAGACGATCGAGATCAACTCGTTCATCTAGGGCCTTTCGTTTGGGTCAGGTTGGACCAGTGAGCGGGGCCCGGTGGTGTCCGTACGTACGCGTACGGCCCGCGGGGCCCCGCGGCGCGTCTCAGAGCCCGGGTCGACCGGTACGCCAGCCCAGGAAGGCGGACCAGGCTCCGGACGCGACGGTGAAGGAGCCCCGGCCCACGTCCTTGGAGTCCCGGACGTGGACGGCCTCCGGGCAGGTGGCGACCTCGACGCACTGGCCGCCCTCGCCGTCGCTGTGGCTGGACGTGCGCCAGGCGAGGGCCACCTCGACACACTGGCCACCGCTGTCACTGCTGTAACTGGACTTGGACCACCGCAGCCTGCTGGTCATCCGTCTTCTCCCGCCAGTCGTTCGATGAAGGAAAGCGAATCGGCCGGACTCAGCGCCTGTGCCCGGATCTTTGCATACCGCTGAGCATACGTGCGGACTTCCGAGATCTCCTTGACGAGCAGACTTTCACCCCCGAGTTCGAGGTAGACGAACCGGTCGCCCTCCAGCGTCTCGATCAGCGTCTGCGTCCCTCTTTCCGCGGGGCATTCGTCTCCGAGGCCCGCATCGAGCGGAAGCACCTGGATGGTCGCGTTCCGGAGGCCTGCCATTTCCGCGACGTGTTTCAACTGCTCGCGCATGATCTCCCTGCTGCCGATCTGGCGCCGCAGCGCGGATTCGTCGACGACCACCTCGATCAGTGCGGTGGGCTGCCGGGAGAAGAGGGCCTTCCTCGCCATTCGGCCCTCGATGAGCTCCTCCACCTGTTCGTCGGGCAGCGGAGGAAAGCCGCCCCTGAACAGTGCCTCCGCGTAGCGCTCGGTCTGGAGCAGGCCGTTGATGAGATGCGTCTCGTAGATGTACAGGGCCACGGACCGCTGCTCCAGCGGGGCGAAACCCATGAACTTGCGCGGATACCTGTCCAGCCGTACGAACTCCCGCGCCTCCTCGAAGATCCCGGACCCCTCGCCGAGAACGCGTTCCAGCGCCTCCAGCATCTGATCGCTCGCCGTTGCGAACCGGTCTCCATCGCGCTCACGGCGGAGCCGGTGAAACCCAGCCTGCTGCCCAGTTCCTCCTGGGACCACCCCTTCTGCCGGCGCAGGTTGCGCGCGATGCGGGCGACATAGCGGGTGGTCGTTCCCGCGGTTTCCTTGTTCTCGGAACGCGCCATTTCAGCCCTTCTCCTCGTCTCGACCGGCCTCAACCGGTCACTACCGGTCGGCCCGCGAATTCCAGCCGTGTGTGGGACGAAGGGTGCTGGTCAGCCGCGTTTGTACCGTGTGTTCCGAACGAGGGAAACGCTAGCCGGGAGGCGTTTCAATGGGGGCGTGAAACCAGATATCCGGGAATCAAACCCGTGGATTCCCGCAGTCGGTCATGCGCTGCGCAGGGCAGGCGTGCAATTCGACGCCGTGCGCGTGGACGGCGACGAGGGCAGGGAACTGGCGGTCATGATGGAGTCGTGCACGGGTGGTGATCCGGGGCCGGTGATCCAGCGGGCGACCGCGGCGCGCAGCACGTACTTCCTGCTGCCGGTGGACAGCACGCTCCGGCGCGTGTGGCCGGTCGGCGCGGCGCGGTACAACGCGAGCCCCTGGGGCCTCAGTTATGTCCCCGTGCCCGCGCTCGAAGGGCACACCTGGCCGCTGACGTGGTTCTGCGAACCGCTCGAACCGGGACGGTTCGTCCATCCGCTGCTGCTGCGGCACGCGGCGATGGCGGTGCTGGGTTGACTGCGCGCGGGCCCGGGGCCCGGGTGCCGCGTCCGGTTCAGGGCGCGGCCGTGCCCGTCGCCGGTGCGTGGCACGCCTCGTCGGCCGTGCCGTCGAGGATGTCCTCGTACACCGCCACCTTGTGGTTGATCAGGTCCATGCACTGCCGCAACTGGCGCATCTGCTCCGCCACCCGGCGCTGGTGGGAGCGGAGCAGCTCGACCCGCTCGGCCTCGTTCCCGGCGCCCTCGCGCGCGAACTCCGTGTACCTGCGCAGCTCGGGCAGCGGCATCCCGGACGCGCGCAGGATCACGCAGACGTCCAGCCAGTCCACGTCGTTCTCGGTGTACCGGCGACGCCCCGCGGAGTCGCGGGAGACGCCGTCCAGCAGGACGCCCTCCTGCTCGTAGAAGCGCAGCGTGTGGACGCTGAGCCCGGTCCGTGCGGCGACCTCGCCGATGCTCAGGTGCATGCACCGAGGATACGGGCGGCCGGGCCCTCGAAGCGGGGGTGCGCGGGCGGCGGCGCGGGACCGCGTGCCGCGCCCGCGCGCGAACGGGCTTGATCTCCAGTCGACTCGAACTCCTACTGTGCGCTGCGGGCGCCGGGAACGCGCCCGTTCACCAGGGGAGGACACCATGCGCTACCGCACGCTCGGCGGCACCGGCATCGAAGTGAGTGCGTACTGCCTCGGCACCATGATGTTCGGCGCGGTCGGCAATCCCGACCACGAGGACGCCGTCCGCATCATCCACGCCGCGCTGGACGCGGGCATCAACTTCGTGGACACGGCCGACATGTACTCGGCGGGGGAGTCCGAGGAGATCGTCGGCAAGGCGCTGCGCGGGGCGCGCCGGGACGACGTCGTGCTCGCGACGAAGTTCCACTTCCCGATGGGCGAGGGCCCCAACAGGGGCGGGAACTCCCGGCGGTGGATCGTGCGGGCCGTGGAGGACAGCCTGCGCCGGCTCGGCACGGACCGCATCGACCTGTACCAGGTGCACCGCCCCGACCCGGCGACAGACGTCGAGGAGACGCTCGCGGCCCTCGCCGACCTGGTGCGGCAGGGGAAGATCCTGAACTTCGGCTGCTCGACGTTCCCCGCCGAGGAGATCGTCGAGGCCCATCACGCGGCCGAGCGGCGCGGGCTGCCGCGCCCGCGGACCGAGCAGCCCCCGTACTCGATCCTCGCGCGCGGCGTGGAGTCGTCGGTGCTGCCGGTGTGCCGCCGGTACGGGATGGGCGTGCTGACGTGGGGGCCGCTCGCATCGGGGTTCCTCACGGGCCGCTACCGGGCCGGGCGGCCCGTCGACCTGGCGGTGGGGCGGGCGCGGCTCAACCCGGACCGGTTCGATCCCGCGCTGCGGCTGACGGAACGCAAACTGGAGGTCGTGGAGCGGCTCGTGGAGCTCGCGGACGAACTGGGCTGCACGCTGCCCGAGCTGGCGCTCGCCTTCCCCGCCGCGCATCCCGCGGTGACCTCGGTCATCATCGGGCCGCGCACGGCCGAGCAGTTGGAGAGCGCGCTCAAGGGCGCGGCTCTCGAACTGGACGACACCGTCCTGGACCGCATCGACGCGATCGTCCCGCCGGGCACGAACGTCTACCACCCGGACGGCGCGTGGCGGCCCCGGTCGCTGACGGAGGTGGCGCAGCGGCGCCGGCCGGCGGGGGAACGGGCGGTGGCGACGGCCTGAGGATCCGGGAGACCGGGCCGGGTCAGGCCGTCGGGGACGGCCGGCGTCGCACCCCCGCGGCGAGGATCAGGACCGTCGCGAGGGCGAACAGCCCGCCGGAGACCACGAGCGGACGGGTGGGCACGGCGCGCGAACGGGTCGCCTCCGCCCACGGGTGCAGCACCCCGAACGGGTCCCGGAAGAGCACGACGCGCTGCCCCGGCGCGAACTGCCCGTCGCAGTTCTGGCGAGGCGTCAGCGGCTCCTCGGTGCCGTCCGCGTCCCGCACGGAGCAGTGGGTGCCGGGCAGCACGGTCGCGGTCGCCACGTGCCCGAGCCGCTTCGCGTACAGCTCGTACGCGCTCGGGCCGGCGAAGAACGGGAGGGCGAAGACGCACGTCGCGGCGAGCGCCGCCGTGACGGCGCGGCCCCAGCGCAGCCCGACGATCACCGCGGTGCTGGCGACCACGACCAGCGTGACGGCTATCCCGACGTACAGCATCCCGAACGGGTACTGGCTCAGGAAGCCCGCCGCCACCGCGGCGGCCGGGACGAGGACGGCCCACATCAGGCTGTTGAAGATCCGGACGGGCGGGGCGGCGGTGTCCGGCGCGGGCCCGTCGACGGGGCCTCCGGGGGGCCGGTCACCGGGCGCTTCGGGGGCCCGGTCGACGGGAGAGGCGACCTCCGGGGCGGGCCGTCCGCGCCGCGTCGTGCGTCTCCCGTCCGCGGCGACGGCCGGGTCCGCGCCCGCCGGTGGCATGCCCGGCGCGGGCGGGTCGATCTGCTGCGTGCTCAACGTCGTGCCCCCTGGCCCGGAAACGAATGCCCAAGTACCCCCGCCCCGCACTCACGACGGTGCGGGGCCATACGGTTCCGGCGCACACATTAGCGAGTGGATCACTCGCTCCGGTTCACGGCGGCGGTCGCCCTCGCCCCGACCGTCAGCGCCACCGTCACTGGCGCTTGTACGTGAGGGCTTCCCCCGTGCCCGTCACGCGGCGCAGGCTGCCGTTGGGCTGGATGCTCAGCGTGGTGGCCGCGCCCGGTGTGCAGGACGACATGGGCTGCCCGACCGCCACCGAGGACGGGCCGATGCGCAGCGGACCCTTGTCACCGGTCGGAGTGGAGGCGAGGGAGGCCCTGAACTCGCAGTGGTAGCCGCCCTTCCCGCTCTTCGCGCCGTCCGCGGTCAGGGAGAGGACGGCGTCCCCGACCTTGCCCTGCCGGATCACCAGCGTGCGGGGGCTGAAGCCGTCCTTGGTCTGTATGCCGCCGCTCCACGTGCCGACGAAGTCCTGCGGGACGTCCCCCTTCGCCGAGGGGGAGGTGGACGGTGACGCGGAGTCCGAGTCCGACGGAGTCGTCGCGGCGGAGGGGGCCGAGCCCGAGCGGCCCCCCGTCCCGGCGGAACTCGGGCTCACGCTGCCCGCGGCCTTGCCGTCCTTGGAGCCGCCGCCGTTCATGACCCCGTAGACCGCGCCGCCCGCGCCCACCGCGACCACGAGCGCGACGGCGATCAGGGCGATCGTTCCGCGCCGGCTCCGCGGCGGCTCGTCGGCGTCGAGGTCGGGGTCGGGCCGCCGGTCGGGACCGAACCCGGAGTCGTACGAAGGGAAGCCGGGCCCGGTGGGCGGGGGCAGTACGCCGCCGGCGTCCTGCGGGGACGGCTGCTGGGGCGGGTAGCCGTAACCGGGCGCCGGTGCGGGCGCCGGGGACGGGTTGTGCTGGGGCGCTTGCGACGGGAGCTGCGCTTGGTAGGGCTGGGGCTGCTGGTACGGCTGGGGCGAGGGATATCCGTATCCCGATCCCGCCGAGTAACCCGATGCGGCCCCTGGTTGGGCCGGGCCCGACTCGGCCTGCGGATAACCGTACTGCTGCTGTGCCTGCTGCGTGTGTTGGGCCTGGTGTGTCTGCTGCGTGTGTTGTGTCTGCTGTGCTTGGTGGGGCTGCTGCGTTCCGTACTGCTGCTGGGGCTGCTGGGCCTGGGGGTGTTGGGTCCACCCCTGGGCCTCGGCCCCGCCGTACTGCTGCTGTTCGGGCTGCTGGTACGGGTGGTACGCGTAGGGCTGCTGCGGTGACACCTCCGGCTGCGGCTGGGAGTAGCCGTACGCGGGCAGTACGGACGTCTCCTGCGCATCGGGAGCCGCTGCGCCCGCCGACGGTGCGCCGGGCTGGGACTGCGGGCCGAGCGGGGGCCAGGGGGCGCCGGTCCCCTGGTGGAACTGCTCCGCACCCGACGGCGGCTGGGCCTGGGACTGGTCCTGCGCCTGTGGTTGTGCGTGCGGCTGCTGCGGTTGGGCGTGTGCCTGTGCGTGGGGCTGTTGTTCCGGGGACGGTTGCTGGTGCGGCTGG
This sequence comes from Streptomyces fuscigenes, assembly GCF_021556455.1. GTDB lineage: Bacteria > Actinomycetota > Actinomycetes > Streptomycetales > Streptomycetaceae > Streptomyces > Streptomyces fuscigenes. The sequence continues at coordinate 11,818 of NZ_JAKGCV010000093.1, forward strand.
TGGGGCTGGTACTGCTGGTGTTCCTGCGGCGTCGGCGAGGAGAAGCCGGGAAGCGGGGAGGCCGCCTGCGGGCTCGCGGCCGTGATCGGCCGCAGCCGTTGTGTCGACGGTCCCGGGCCGGCTCCCGGATGCGACGGATCCCCCGCCGTCGCGGCGCCCGGCTCCGTGCCCGTCGCGCCGGTCACCGGCCTGAGCCGCGTGGTGGCCGGACCGGAGCCCGGAGGCGGTACCTGCGTCTGCCCGTGTGCCGCACCTGCCGGATCCGTCGCTGCCTCAGCGGCGGGTGCCGCGGGCGGTCCCGGTGTGCCGGAGGCGTCGGGCGCGCCGGGCAACGGGCCCTGGGTGGGGGTCGCCGGACGGGTGGTCGAGATGGAGGAGGCGACGGGCGTCCCGGGCGGGACGGGTGCCCCCGGAAGGGAGGCGGGCGGGGCGGCTTCGTTCACCGTCGCCGCGTTCCCGGCCGCTGCCACTGCCGCTGCCGCGGCGGCGCCCGGGCCGGCGATGGCCGTGTCGCCGGCGGCCGACCAGCCGTCTGTGCCGACCGCGCCGACCGCGCTGTCCGTGCCGTCCCCGCCCTTCCCGTCCCTGCCCGCGGTCCCGGCCCCGGGGTTCGCTCCGGCAGCGGTGCCGGCGGTCCCGGCCGTGCTGCCCGCGTCGGCCTCCGGGGCGCCCGCCGCGGCCGCGGACCGGGCCGACGACAGCCGGACCGTGTGCTGCCCGACGTCGGCCAGTACGCCGCCCGGGAGCCACGCGCCGTCTGTGGCATCGGGCGCGCCGACCCGGTCCAGGATCGCGTTCGTCGAGGGGCGCTCGGCCGGATTCTTGCGCAGGCACTCCCGTACGAGCTGGGCGAGGCCGGGGGTCAGGCCCGTCGTGTCGGGCTCCTCCTGCGTGATGCGCAACTGGAGGGCGTGCGGGCTGCTGTCGGTGGCGCCGAAGGGGAGGCGCCCCGTCGTCGCGTACGTGAGGACGGACCCGAGGCTGAAGATGTCGCCCGCGGGTGTCGCCGTCTCGCCGCGGACCTGCTCCGGCGACATGAAGCCCGGCGAGCCGGTGAGGGCGCCCGTCAGCCGCTGCCCGCCCTGGGTGGCCGCGTCCAGCGCGCGGGCGATGCCGAAGTCGGCCACGCGCGGGCCCTGTTCGGTGATGAGGATGTTGGACGGCTTGAGGTCGCGGTGGACGACGCCCGCCGCGTGGATGTCGCGCAGGGCGTGCGCCAGGCCGGAGGCGAGTACGCGCACGGAACGAGGGGGCAGCGGACCGGGGCGCGTGCCGGCCCGGTCCGCGCCGCCGCCGCGGCCGTCGCCGGACACGAGCGTCAGGAGGGTCGGGCCCGCGATGTACTCCGAGGCCACCCACGGCTCGTCGGCGTCCAGGTCGGCGTCCACGACCCGCACGGTCCACGCGCCGGCGACCCGCCGGGCCGCCGCCACCTCCTGCCGCAGGCTCTCGCGGAAGGCGGCCTGATCGGCCAGTTCCCTGCGGATCAGGCGGACCGCGGCCGTGTGGCCGTCGCCCGAGCGGGCCAGGAAGACCTGGCCGAGTCCGCCGGAGCCGAGCCGCGCCAGCGGCCGGTACGGACCGATGTTGCGCGGGTCCCCTGCTGCGAGCTTGTCCATGACCGAGCGGTCCCTCCCCGTACCCGATGACGTGTCCCGTGCGACGCGGGGCACGGGCCCCTGTCCTGCAGGAGACTGCCATGCCTACCAAATCCCGGGCTCGGCGGGGGAAGTGTGGCGGAGAGGTGAAACCTTTCCGCCGGTCGGACGGTACCCTCGCGCCGCCCCGGGGGCACGAGCCGGCCCGCACGGCCGGCAGCCCTCGGGGGAGCATCGGGCCCGCCCCGCCCGGGCAGCGCCCCGGGGGAGTGGGCGACCCCGCTCGGGCAGCGTCCCTGGGGAGCGCGCGGCCCCGCCCGCGACACCCTGCCCAGGAAAGTGGTCCACTCCATACAAGGTGGCGATACCGGACGGGCCCCGCGCCTCCCTACCCTGGCGCCATGACCCCTGTGACCCCTCATGCCGCACCGGACCCGCAGGCCGGAGCCGCCGTCAAGGCGGCGGACCGCGCGCACGTCTTCCACTCCTGGTCCGCGCAGGAACTGATCGACCCGCTCGCCGTCGCCGGCGCCGAGGGCTCGTACTTCTGGGACTACGACGGCAACCGCTACCTCGACTTCGCCAGCGGTCTCGTCTTCACGAACATCGGCTACCAGCACCCGAAGGTCGTCGCGGCGATCCAGGAGCAGGCGGGCAGGCTCACGACGTTCGCGCCCGCCTTCGCGCTGGAGGCGCGGTCCGAGGCGGCCCGCCTGATCGCCGAGCGCACGCCGGGCGACCTCGACAAGATCTTCTTCACGAACGGGGGAGCCGAGGCGGTCGAGAACGCGATCCGGATGGCGCGGGTCCACACGGGCCGTCCGAAGGTGCTGTCCGCGTACCGCTCGTACCACGGCTCGACGACCACCGCGATCAACCTGACCGGCGACCCGCGCCGCTGGGCCAACGACAGCGGGGCCGCCGGGGTCGTGCACTTCTGGGCGCCGTTCCTCTACCGCTCCCCGTTCTACGCGTCGAACGAGGAGGAGGAGTGCGCCCGCGCGCTCGAACACCTCGAGTCGACGATCCGCTACGAGGGCCCCGCCACGATCGCGGCGATCATCCTGGAGACCGTCCCCGGCACGGCCGGGATCATGACGCCGCCGCCCGGTTACCTCACGGGCGTGCGCGAGATCTGCGACCGGTACGGGATCGTGTTCGTCGCGGACGAGGTGATGGCCGGATTCGGCCGTACGGGGAAGTGGTTCGCGACGGAGCACTTCGACGTCGTGCCCGACCTGCTGACCTTCGCCAAGGGCGTGAACTCCGGATACGTGCCGCTGGGCGGTGTCGCCATCTCCGGCGCGATCGCGGAGACCTTCGCGCGGCGGCCGTTCCCCGGCGGGCTGACGTACTCCGGGCACCCGCTGGCGTGCGCGGCGGCCGTCGCGACCATCCGGGTGATGGACGAGGAGAAGGTCGTGGAGCACGCCGCGGAGCTCGGCGGGAGCATCCTCGGCCCGGGCCTGCGCGAGCTCGCCGAGCGGCACCCCTCGATCGGCGAGGTGCGCGGCATGGGCGCGTTCTGGGCCCTGGAACTCGTACGGGACCGGGAGACGCGCGAGCCGCTCGTGCCGTACAACGCGGCGGGCGAGGCGAACGCGCCGATGGCCGCCTTCGCCGCGGCCTGCAAGAAGAACGGCCTGTGGCCCTTCGTCAACATGAACCGCACCCACGCCGTCCCGCCCTGCACCATCTCCGAGGCGGAGGCCAAGGAGGGCCTGGCGGCCCTGGACGCCGCCCTGGCGATCGCCGACGAGCACACGGTCTGACGGCGACCGCGTCCGCCGCCGGGGCGGCGACCGGCCGGCACGGGCTCGGCGAGTGACGGAAAGTGACACCGCGCGGTGGCCGGTTCTCGGCCATCGCGTCCGTCCTCGCCCCGGCGTCGCGCCGTCCCCGCCCCTCCCCGGCCGGGCCCCTGCGGTTCTCGTCCGGTCCTCTCCGGTTCCCGTCCGGTCCCCTTCGGTGCGGCCCCGCCAGAGGCTTTACTGTGACGGGAGCCTTTTCCGCGAGGCGGCCGCAGGGGCCGCCGGGGCGCGGAGTGACCGGACGAGGGGACGCACACCGACCATGCCCGACGGCGCGACCGTGACCCGGCACACGTTGCGGCAGCAGATCGCGGACGCGCTCCGTGACGAGATCCTCGCGGGCAGGCTGCTGCCGGGGCGCGAGTTCACCGTCCGGACGATCGCCGAGCAGTACGGCGTCTCGGCCACCCCGGTGCGCGAGGCGCTGGTGGACCTCGCGGCGCAGGGGCTCCTCGACTCCGACCAGCACAAGGGCTTCCGCGTGCACGCCTTCTCGCTCGCGGACTTCCGCGGCATGGTCGAGGCGCGGTCCCTCCTGGAGGACGGCGTCTTCCGCAAGCTGGAGCAGACGCTGCCCGCGTCCGGCGACTGCGCGGCGACGGGCAGGCCCGCCCCCGACGCCCACGCGGCCACCGCGGCGCCCGCGGCCGACCGCCGGCCCG
>NZ_JAKGCV010000094.1 GCF_021556455.1 Streptomyces fuscigenes
TCGGGGTGCCGGTGCGGCCGCCGTCCCGCGACCGCACCGGCGCAGGGGGCCGGGGTGCCCGCCCGGACTCTCGCGGCCCCGGGGCGCAAAGGACGCGGCGAGGCCGTGGGCGCCCCGGGGGCGTGCGCGGTCAGAGGAGGTCGCGCACCAGCCGGGCCGTTTCGGACGGTGTGGAGCCGACCCGCACGCCGGCCGCCTCCAGCGCCTTCTTCTTGGCCTCCGCGGTGCCGGAGGAGCCGGAGACGATCGCGCCCGCGTGGCCCATGGTCTTGCCCTCCGGCGCGGTGAAGCCGGCGATGTAGGCGACGACCGGCTTGGTGACGTGCTCGGCGATGTAGGCGGCCGCGCGCTCCTCCGCGTCGCCGCCGATCTCGCCGATGAGGACGACGAGCTCGGTCTCGGGATCGTCCTCGAAGGCGGCGAGGCAGTCGATGTGGCTGGTGCCGACCACCGGGTCGCCGCCGATGCCGACGGCCGAGGAGAACCCGATCTCCCGCAGCTCGTGCATGAGCTGGTAGGTCAGGGTGCCCGACTTGGAGACGAGCCCGATCCGGCCCGGCGCGGGCGCGATGTCGGCGGGGATGATGCCGGCGTTGGACGCGCCCGGGCTGATGAGGCCCGGGCAGTTGGGGCCGACGACGCGGGTGCCCTTCGACCGGGCGTACGCCTGGAAGGCCACGGCGTCGTGCACGGGGATGCCCTCGGTGATCACGACGGCCAGGGCGATGCCCGCGTCGGCCGCCTCCAGGACGGCCGCCTTGGCGAACGGCGGCGGCACGAAGACCACGCTGACGGTGGCGCCGGTCGCCGCCATGCCCTCGGCGACGGAGCCGAAGACCGGTACCGCGACCGTGGCGGACTCCCCGCCCTCGACGCCGCGGGGGACGTCGAAGTCGACGGACCGGCCCGCCTTGCGCGGGTTGACCCCGCCGACGACCGCGGTGCCCGCGGCCAGCATCCGGCGGGTGTGCTTCATGCCCTCGCCGCCGGTCATGCCCTGGACGAGGACCTTGCTCTCCTTGGTCAGGAAGATCGCCATGTCGTGCTGCTCCTCACTCGGCGTGGGCGAGGACGGCGGCCTGGCGTGCGGCGCCGTCCATGGTGGTGACCTGCTGGACGAGCGGGTGGGCGCGGTCGGTGAGGATCTCCCGGCCGCGGGCCGCGTTGTTGCCGTCGAGCCGTACGACCAGCGGCTTGGTCAGCACGACGGACTCGAGGGCCCGGACGATGCCCTCGGCGACGGCGTCGCAGGCGGTGATGCCGCCGAAGACGTTGACGAAGACGGACCGTACGGAGGGGTCGGACAGGATGACGGACAGGCCGTCGGCCATGACCTGCGCCGACGCGCCGCCGCCGATGTCGAGGAAGTTGGCGGGCCGGGCCCCGCAGCCGGCGACCACGTCGAGGGTCGACATGACGAGTCCGGCACCGTTGCCGATGACGCCGACCTCGCCGTCGAGCTTCACGTAGTTGAGGCCTTTCGCGGCGGCCACGGCCTCCAGCGGGTCGGCGGCCGGGTCGCCGATGGCCTCGCCCCAGCGTTCCTGGCGGAAGCGCGCGTTGTCGTCCAGGGTGACCTTGCCGTCGAGGGCGAGGATCCGCCCGTCGACGGCCCGGACCAGTGGGTTGACCTCGACGAGGAGGGCGTCCTCGCGGACGAGGACCTGCCACAGGCCGCGCAGGACCGGCGCGGCCTCGGCGGGCAGGCCGGCCGCGACGGCGATCTCCATGGCCTCGGCCTCGCCGACGCCCCGTGCGGGATCGACTGGGATGCGGGCCACGGCCCCGGGGCGGGTGGCGGCGACCTCCTCGATCTCCATGCCGCCCTCGGCGGAGGCGATGGCGAGGAAGGTCCCGGTGGCCCGGTCGAGCACGTAGGAGGCGTAGAACTCCTGGTCGATGTCGATCGTTTCGGCCAGCATCACCTTGCGCACGGTGTGGCCCTTGATGTCCACGCCGAGGATCTGGCGGGCCGTCAGTTCGGCCGCCGCCGGATCGGCCGCGAGTTTCACACCGCCGGCCTTGCCGCGGCCGCCGGTCTTCACCTGAGCCTTCACCACCACGCGCCCGCCGAGCCGTTCGGCGGCCTCGCGCGCCTCACCCGGCGTCAGCGCGACGGCCGCCGCCGAGACCGGAATGCCGTGGTCCGCGAAGAGTTCCCTGGCTTGGTGCTCGTACAGATCCATGCCGCTCCTCTTTTTGAATCAAGTGCCGCACGCCCCCTGGACACCACCCCTCGGATGGGGGATAACAAGGTTCATACAGTATTCGTAGACTGTATGCAATGTACCGGGAGCGCGTCGCTGCGTTCTGACGAAGGGACAGGAACACTCCATGCCCGACGACAGCCAGGCACAGATCTCCGGTGGCCACCTCGTCGCCAAAGCGCTCAAGGCCGAGGGGGTGGAGCGCATCTACACCCTGTGCGGCGGCCACATCATCGACATCTACGACGGGTGCGTGGACGAGGGCATCGACGTCGTCGACGTACGCCACGAGCAGGTGGCCGCCCACGCGGCCGACGGCTACGCACGCCTCACGGGCAAGCCGGGCTGCGCGGTGGTCACCGCGGGCCCCGGCACGACCGACGCCGTCACCGGCGTCGCCAACGCCTTCCGCGCCGAGTCACCCATGCTCCTCATCGGCGGCCAGGGCGCCCACACCCAGCACAAGATGGGTTCGCTCCAGGACCTGCCGCACGTCGACATGATGACGCCCATCACCAAGTTCGCCTCCACGGTGCCCGACACCGCCCGCGCCGCGGACATGGTCTCGATGGCCTTCCGCGAGTGCTTCCACGGCGCCCCCGGTCCCTCCTTCCTGGAGATACCGCGCGACGTGCTCGACGCCAAGGTCCCGGTGGACAAGGCCCGGGTGCCGGCGGTCGGCGCCTATCGCGCCTCGACCCGTACGGCGGGCGACCCCGAGGCGATCGAGAAGCTCGCCGACCTGCTGGTGGCCGCCGAGAAGCCGGCCATCCTGCTCGGCAGCCAGGTGTGGACGACACGCGGCACCGAATCAGCGATCGAGATGGTGCGGACGCTGAACGTGCCCGCGTACATGAACGGCGCCGCGCGCGGCTCGCTGCCCCCGGGCGACCCGCACCACTTCCAGCTCTCCCGTCGCTACGCGTTCTCCAACGCGGACGTCATCGTGATCGTCGGCACGCCCTTCGACTTCCGGATGGGCTACGGCAAGCGCCTCTCCCCCGACGCCACCGTCGTGCAGATCGACCTGGACTACCGCACGGTGGGCAAGAACCGCGACATCGACCTCGGCATCGTCGGGGACGCGGGTCTCGTCCTGAAGTCGGTCACCGAGGCCGCGAGCGGCCGGATCAACGGCGGCGCCGCGCGGCGCAAGGGCTGGCTGGACGAACTGCGGGCCGTGGAGAGCGCGGCGCTGGAGAAGAGGCTGCCGAACCTGCGCTCCGACGCCTCCCCCATCCACCCCTACCGGCTGGTCAGTGAGATCAACGACTTCCTCACCGAGGACTCGATCTACATCGGCGACGGCGGCGACATCGTCACCTTCTCCGGCCAGGTCGTGCAGCCGAAGTCGCCCGGCCACTGGATGGACCCGGGGCCGCTCGGCACCCTCGGCGTCGGCATCCCCTTCGTGCTGGCCGCCAAGCAGGCGCGGCCGGACAAGGAGGTCGTCGCGCTGTTCGGCGACGGCGCGTTCTCGCTGACCGGCTGGGACTTCGAGACGCTGGTGCGCTACAAACTCCCGTTCGTCGGCATCGTCGGCAACAACTCCTCGATGAACCAGATCCGTTACGGCCAGGCCGCCAAGTACGGCAAGGACCGCGACCGGGTCGGCAACACGCTCGGGGACGTGCGCTACGACAAGTTCGCCCAGATGCTGGGCGGTTACGGCGAAGAGGTCAGGGACCCGGCCGACATCGCGCCCGCGCTGCGGCGTGCCCGCGAGTCCGGGCTGCCGTCACTCATCAACGTGTGGGTCGACCCGGACGCGTACGCGCCCGGAACGATGAACCAGACCATGTACAAGTGAGGAGTTGCTCCCATGACCCAGGCAGTACAGGCCCCCGGCGCCACCCAGGCCCTGTCGGGCGTGCGCGTCCTCGACATGACGCATGTGCAGTCGGGCCCGTCCGCGACCCAGCTGCTCGCATGGCTCGGGGCGGACGTCGTCAAGCTGGAGGCGCCGAGCGGTGACATCACCCGCAAGCAGTTGCGGGACCTGCCCGACGTCGACTCGCTCTACTTCACCATGCTCAACTGCAACAAGCGCTCCATCACACTGAACACCAAGACCGAGCGCGGCAAGGAGATCCTCACCGAGCTGATCCGCCGGTCCGACGTGATGGTCGAGAACTTCGGCCCCGGCGCGGTCGACCGGATGGGCTTCACCTGGGAGCGCATCAAGGAGATCAACCCGCGGATCGTCTACGCCTCGATCAAGGGCTTCGGCGAGGGCCCGTACACCAACTTCAAGGCGTACGAGGTGGTGGCGCAGGCCATGGGCGGCTCGATGGCCACCACCGGCTTCGAGGACGGGCCGCCCACCGCGACGGGCGCGCAGATCGGCGACTCCGGCACCGGCGTGCACGTCGTCGCGGGCATCCTCGCGGCGCTCTACCAGCGCGAGTCCACCGGCCGCGGCCAGCGGGTGAACGTGGCGATGCAGCACGCGGTCCTCAACCTGTGCCGGGTCAAGCTGCGCGACCAGCAGCGCCTCGCACACGGCCCGCTGCGCGAGTACCCGAACGAGGACTTCGGGGACGAGGTCCCGCGCGGCGGCAACGCGAGCGGCGGCGGCCAGCCCGGCTGGGCGGTGCGGTGCGCGCCCGGCGGGCCCAACGACTACGTGTACGTGATCGTGCAGCCGGTGGGCTGGGCGCCGATCACCGAGCTGGTCGGCCGGCCCGAGCTGGCGAACGACCCCGACTGGGCGACGCCCGAGGTGCGGCTGCCCAAGCTCGGCAAGATGTTCCAGCTGATCGAGGAGTGGTCCTCGGGGCTGCCCAAGTGGGAGGTGCTGGAGAAGCTCAACGCCCACAACATCCCCTGCGGCCCGATCCTGTCCACCAAGGAGATCATCGAGGACTCCTCGCTGGCGGCCAACGACATGGTCGTCGAGGTCGAGCACCCCACGCGCGGTTCCTTCACCACCGTCGGCAACCCCCTCAAGCTGTCGGACTCCCCCGTCACCGTGACCGCGTCGCCCCTCCTCGGCGAGCACAACACCGAGGTGTACGGCGAACTGGGCCTGGGCGACGAGGAACTGAGCACGCTGAAGACGAACGGAGTCATCTAGTGACCCAGAACGAGACCGCCCGGTCGGCCGTCAGGGCCGTGCTGGACACGGCGCTGGCGGAGGGCCGCACGGCGCTGACCGCCCCCGAGGGGAAGGCGATCACCGACGCGTACGGCATACCGACGCCCGCCGAGGCGCTCGCGGAGTGCTCCGACGACGCGGTGCGCCTGGCGGACCGGATCGGCTTCCCCGTGGCGATGAAGATCGTCTCGCCGGACATCCTGCACAAGACCGACGCGGGCGGTGTGCGGGTCGGCCTCACGTCGGCGGCGCAGGTGCGGGCGGCGTTCACGTCGATCGTCGCCAACGCCCGGTCGTACGACCCGGACGCGCGCGTCCTCGGCGTGCAGGTCCAGCAGATGGTGCCCGAGGGCACCGAGGTCCTGGTCGGCACGGTCACCGACCCCACGTTCGGCAAGATCGTGGCGTTCGGGCTCGGCGGTGTGCTGGTCGAGGTCCTGCGGGACGTGACGTTCCGGCTCGCCCCGGCGAGCGAGGACGACGCGCTGTCCATGCTGGACGGCATCCGCGCGGCCGAGGTGCTGCGCGGGGTGCGCGGCGGCCCGGCGGTGGACCGGGCCGCTCTCGGGGAACTGATCGTGCGGGTCTCCGAGCTCGCCTCCGACTTCCCGGAGATCGCCGAGATCGACCTCAATCCGGTGTTCGCGAGCGAGTCCGGTGCGATGGCGGCGGACGTGCGGGTCATCCTGACCACGCAGCAGCCGCCGGCGCGCCGGACGTTCACCCGGGAGCAGATCCTCACCTCGATGCGCCGGCTGATGAAGCCGGACTCGATCGCCGTGATCGGCGCCTCCAACGAGCAGGGCAAGATCGGCAACTCGGTCATGCGCAACCTGATCGACGGGGGCTTCCACGGCGAGATCCACCCGGTGAACCCGAAGGCCGACGACATCCTCGGCCGCAAGGCGTACAAGAGCGTGGCCGACGTGCCGGGCGAGCCGGACGTCGCGGTCTTCGCCATCCCCGCGAAGTTCGTGCCGGCCGCGCTGGAGGAGGTCGGCCGCAAGGGCATACCCAACGCCGTGCTCATCCCCTCCGGGTTCGCCGAGACGGGGGAGCACGCCCTCCAGGACGAGATCGTGCGGATCGCCGAGGAGCACGGCATCCGGCTGCTGGGGCCGAACATCTACGGCTACTACTCGACGTGGCAGGACCTGTGCGCCACGTTCTGCACGCCCTACGACGTCAAGGGCGGGGTGGCGCTGACCTCGCAGTCCGGCGGCATCGGCATGGCCATCCTCGGCTTCGCGCGCACGACGAAGACCGGGGTGTCCGCGATCGTCGGCCTCGGCAACAAGTCCGACCTGGACGAGGACGACCTGCTGACCTGGTTCGGCGAGGACCCCCACACCGAGTGCATCGCGATGCACCTGGAGGACCTCAAGGACGGGCGGGCGTTCGTGGAGGCAGCGCGGGCGACCGTGCCGAAGAAGCCCGTCGTGGTGCTCAAGGCGGGACGCACGGCCGCCGGCGCCAGGGCCGCGGGCTCGCACACCGGCGCGCTGGCCGGCGACGACGCGGTCTACGACGACATCCTGCGGCAGGCCGGTGTGATCCGGGCCCCGGGGCTGAGCGACATGCTGGAGTACGCGCGGGCGCTGCCCGTACTGCCCACGCCCAAGGGCGACAACGTCGTCGTCATCACCGGCGCCGGCGGTTCGGGCGTGCTGCTGTCCGACGCGATCGTCGACAACGGGCTCAAGCTGATGGAGATCCCGGACGACCTGGACGCGGCGTTCCGGAAGTTCATCCCGCCGTTCGGCGCGGCCGGCAACCCCGTGGACATCACGGGCGGCGAGCCGCCGTCCACGTACGAGAAGACCATCCGCCTCGGCCTGGAGGACCCGCGCATCCACGCGCTGGTGCTGGGCTACTGGCACACCATCGTCACACCCCCGATGGTCTTCGCCGAGCTGACGGCCCGCGTCGTGGCGGAACTGCGGGAGCGCGGCATCGAGAAGCCCGTCGTCGCGTCGCTGGCGGGCGACACCGAGGTCGAGGAGGCCTCGGCGTACCTCTACGCGCACGGCGTCGTCGCGTACCCCTACACCACGGAGAAGCCGGTGGAGGCGCTCGGCGCGAAGTACCGGTGGGCCCGCGCAGCGGGGCTGCTCACCACCTAACCGAACTCCTGGAGCACGAAGAGTCCGGACAGGGGGCGCTGGCCAGGTTCTTTGGAAGCCGAAGGAGACGATCCGAAAAATGAGCAGCGACACAGGGCGGGAGGCGGCACCCGCCGCCTACCGCGAGGTCACCGACAGCAGGGGACGTGTCTACCGCATCGGCGAGAGCGACCGGGAGCTCCTCGGCCACTCGCGCAGGATCATGATGTGGCTGCCGTGGGCCGCCATGTTCTCGATCAGTGTGTTCGAGTACGCCTACGGCTCCGCCGAGGACGTGCTCTCGGACGCCCACGGCTGGACCCAGAGCAACACCTTCTGGATCCTCAGCGTGTGGACGTTCTTCCAGGCAGGCGTGTCCTTCCCGACGGGCTGGCTGCGGGAGAAGGGGTACCTGAAGCCGAAGTCGGCCGTCATGCTGGGCTCGGTCCTCGCCCTGCTGGGGTTCCTCGCGATATCCCACTTCCACAACGTGTTCCTCGCGATCCTCGGGTTCGGCGTGCTCGGTGGCGTGGGATCCGGCCTGGTGTACTCGACGTGCATCAACATGACCGGCAAGTGGTTCCCCGAGCGGCGGGGCAGCACGACGGGCTTCGTCAACGGCGGGTTCGCGTACGGCGCCGTGCCGTTCATCTTCGTGTTCAACTTCGCGTTCGACACGAGCAACTACCACGTGGTGCTCGACCTCGTCGGTGTCTACGTGATGGTGGTGCTGTTCGCCGTGGCCTGGTTCTTCAAGGACCCGCCGAAGAACTGGTGGCCGGCCCACGTGGACCCGCTCAAGCGGCACCAGGCCGACGCGAAGACGGCCCGCGCGCTGGCGAAGAACCCGCCGGCCATCAAGCAGTACACGCCGATGGAGGCCCTGCGCACCGGCCAGCTGCCGCTCATCTGGCTGCTGCTGGTGATCACGGCCGGTGTGTCCATCTTCGGTGTGTCCTTCCAGGTCCCGTTCGCCAAGGACGTCGGCTTCGGCCCGCTCGTCGCCGCCAACTCGGCGGGCGTCCTGTCCGTCGTCAACGGCGTCGGGCGGGCGGTCGTCGGGTGGATGTCCGACCTGGTGGGCCGCAAGACGGCGCTGATCATCGTGATCCTGGTACTGGGGCTGTCGCAGTTCGGGGTGATGTGGGCGGGCAACATCCACAGCGAGTGGCTGTTCCTGGTGTTCGCCTTCTTCTCGGGGTTCGGCGGCGGCGCGTTCTACCCGATGTTCGCCACCCTGGTGCCGGACTACTTCGGGGAGAACAACAACGCCACGAACTACGGCATCGCCTACAGCGGCAAGGTGATCAGCGGCCTGTTCGGCTCCGGCCTCGGGGCCATGGTGATCGACAGGTGGGGCTACAACGGCGCGTACACCACGGCCGGTGTGATCTCGCTCGTGGCGGCGGGGCTCGCTCTGCTGCTGCGGCATCCGGGGGCGCCACGCCGCGGGCAGGCGCCCAATCCGATGCCGGTCAGCCGGGAGGCGGCCTGACGGCGGGCGGGGACACCCGGGCCCTCGGGCCCGGGCAGCAGGCGGCGGGCGGTGCCTTCCCGGCACCGCCCGCCGCGGTGTGCTCCCCGTGCGCCCGGCCGCGGGCGCGGCCCGCGCCGGGGCGTCAGCCCTTGTGCTTCTCCGTCAGGGCGTGCAGGTGGTCCGCCGACTTGCGGGCGAACTCCAGGGAGTCGACCGGCTGGTCGTGCTCGACCTGCCAGTGGTGGGTGGTCCGGCCCTTGTTGGTGGCGTTGACCTTCTGGATGAAGGTCTTGTAGTCGATGTCGCCGTCGCCGACGTCGACCATGTCGTAGCCGTCGCTCGCGTCCGGGTCGTGCACGCCGTCCTTGACGTGGAACAGCGGGTAGCGGTGGGGCTGCTGGACGACGTAGTCGATCGGCTCGAACGGGCGCGGCTTGCCCTGCGGGGTGACGCTGAAGCGGAACTGGGCCGTGTAGGCCCAGTAGATGTCCATCTCCAGGAACACGTACTTCGGGTCGGTCTCGGCCAGCAGCACGTCGTACAGGCGCACGTCGGGGTTGTCACTGGCGAAGCCGAACTCGTCCCCGTGGTTGTGCTGGTAGAACTTCATGCCGCGTGCCTTCGCGGCCTCGCCGTAGGTGTTGAACTCCTCGGCCGCCCGCTTCCAGGCGTCCACCGTGTTGCCGTACCGGTTGGGGCTCGACGCGGTGCCGATGTGTTCGAGGCCGAGGGTCTCGGCGTCGTCGAGCACCTTGCCGAGGCTGGTGGCGAAGCTGTAGCCGTTGGGGTCGCTGGTGAAGTAGCCGACGTGGCTGCCGATGCCGTTGAGGCCGTAGCTCTTGGCGAGCCTCGCCACCTGCTTGACCGAGATGGACCCGATGCCCTGTGTGTAGCCGGCGTACTCGATCTCGTCGTAGCCGAACTCCGAGAGCTCCTTGAAGACCGAGGCGAAGCCGATCTGCTGGATCTTGTCGCGCACCGAGTAGAGCTGGATGCCGAGCCGTCCCGGGGGCAGCACCGGGCGGGTCGCCGCGGGCTTCTTCGCCGCGGCGGCCGACGGGGCGGCGGCCGAGGTGCCCGCCGACAGGCCGAGGAGGGCGGCGGCGCCCGCGCCCGCGGTGACGCCGAGCATGCCGCGTCTGCTGAGCCGGTGGGCGAGCTCGGCGTCGACGGTGTTCTTGCGGTTCATGGTCGGAACTCCTTCTGTGGTGTGTGGGGGTTGGCCAGCCCGAGGAGCAGGGACTTCACATCGGTCGCCGCCACGCGGTCGCCGACGGCACGGGGGGTGGAGCACAGGAGGACGGGGCCCTCCTCGTCGCTCGCCGGGAGGCGGCCGTGGGAGCCGCGGATCGGCGAGGCGTCCAGGGGCACGACCGCCATCCGGTAGCGCAGGCCGGCCTTCTTGCGGGCGACTGCCGCGGCCGCCCTGAGCCGGACGTAGGGGTCGTGCGGGTCCATGAAGAGTTCGACCGGGTCGTAGCCGGGTTTGCGGTGGATCTCCACGAGCTGCGCGAAGTCGGGGGCGCGCGCGTCGTCGAGCCAGTAGTAGTACGTGAACCAGGCGTCCGGCTCGGCCACGGCTACCAGCTCCCCCGACCTCGGGTGGTCGAGGCCGTGGCGCTTCTTGCCCTCGTCGTCGAGCAGTTCGGCGATGCCGTCGAGGCCCGCGAGCGCCTCGCGCACGGCGGCGGTCTCGCCCGGCCGGCCTGGCCTGCGGATGTAGACGTGGGCGATCTGGTGGTCGGCGACGGCGAAGGCGCGCGACGCCATCGGGTCCAGGTACTCCATGCCGTCCTGGGTGTGCACCTCCAGCAGGCCGGCCCGGCGCAGGGCGCGGTTGATGTCGACGGACCGCGAGACCTTGGTGATGCCGTACTCGGACAGCGCGACGACGGTGCGGCCGCCCGCGCGTGCGTCGTCGAGCAGCGGCGCGAGGGCGGCGTCGAGTTCGGCGGCCGCGCGCAGCGAGCGCTCGTCGTCGGGCCCGTAGCGCTGGAGGTCGTAGTCGAGGTGGGGCAGGTAGCACAGCGCGAGGTCGGGGGTGCGGGTGCGCAGGATGTGCCGCGTCGCGTCGATGATCCACTGGGAGGACACCAGGTCCGCGCCGGGCCCCCAGAAGTGGAACAGGGGGAACGTGCCCAGCCTGGCGGTGAGTTCGTCGTGCAGGGCCGGGGGACGCGTGTAGCAGTCGGGCTCCTTGCGGCCGTCGGCGTAGTAGACGGGACGCGGTGTGACGGTCCAGTCGGTGTCGGCGCCCATCGCGTACCACCAGCAGATGTTCGCGACGGTGTACCCGGGGTACGCGCGGCGCGCCGCGTCCCAGAGGCGGTCGCCGGAGACGAGGCCGTTGTGCTGGCGCCACAGCAGGACGTCGCCGAGCTCGCGGAAGTACCAGCCGTTGCCGACGATGCCGTGCTCGGCGGGCAGGGTACCGGTGAGGAAGGTGGACTGCGCGCTGCACGTGACGGCGGGCAGGACGGTCTCCAGTACGGCCTGCGAGCCCTCGCGCGCGAGGCGCGCCAGGTGCGGCATGTGCTCCAGCAGCCGCGGCGTGAGGCCGACGACGTCGAGGACCAGGAGCGGGTGCGGCCGCTCGGGCGCGGGCGGTGTCACGGCAGCTCCTTGAGGCCGAGGTCGGTCAGCAGGTCCCGGGCCAGGACGAGTTCGGCGGCGATGCCGTCGGCGAGGCGGCCCCGGGTGCGGGGCCTGAGCTCGGCCGGCAGCGCCTGCCAGGTGTACGTCTCGACCTCCAGGTGCCGCGTGCGGGGCACCGCGCCCCCGACCAGCCCTGCGAGCACGGTGCGCAGGACGTCCAGGGTGGAGGTGAGCGGGGGCGCCGGCGGGGCGTGCAGCGGCACGTGGAAGTGGGCCCGCCAGGGCGTGGAGTCGGGCAGCGCCCCGCCGCCGAGCGCCTCGTCCAGGTCGTCCGTGCCGCGCAGGCCCGCGGCGGTGCGGGTGCGCGTCTGGTGCAGGAAGCGGGGCTCGGCGAAGGCGCCGAGGGCCGCGCGGACCTCCGGCAGGTGGGGGTGTTCGGCGTGCAGGGCGGCGGAGAGCTGGGTCTTCGGGACGCTGACGCCGGCGGCGTCGAGGGCGGCGAGGGCCGCGAGAGGGTCCTCGAAGGAGGTGGCGAGGTGGCAGGTGTCGACGCAGACCCCGATCCGGTGGGTCGCGAGCGCCGTGACGGGGGCGATGGCGTCGGCCGTGGTCTCGACGGTGCAGCCCGGCTCGGGCTCCAGGGCGACGCGGACGGACTTGCCGGTCAGCTCCTCCAGGGCGTCCAGCCGCTGGGCGAGGGTCGCGAGAGCGGTGTGCGCCGCCCGCGCGGCCTCGGGTCCGTAGGCGGTGCGCCAGGCCAGCGGGAGGGTGGAGACGGTGCCCTCGGTGACGTCGTCGGGCAGCAGCGCGGCCAGCAGCCTGGCGAGGTCGGTGGTGTACGCCAGGCGTTCGGGGTCGGCCCAGTCGGGTTTGTACACGCGGTACTTGACCTCGTCGGAGCCGAAGCCGTCATAGGGGAATCCGTTCAGGGTGACGACTTCGAGGCCGCGCCGTTCGAGTTCGGCGCGCAGGCCCCGCAGCCGGCCGGGATCGTCGACGAGGGCCCGGGCGGCGGGCCTGGCGAGCCAGAGGCCGATGCCGAGCCGGTCGCGGCCGAGCCGTCTGCGCACGGGTTCGCAGTGGTCGCGCAGCTGGGCGAGGACACCGTCGAGGGTCTCGGCGGGATGGACGTTCGTGCAGTACGCGAGGTGGACGGTGGAGCCGTCGGGGTGGCGGAAGCGCATGGCCTCACTCCCCGCCGCGCAGGATGGAGTTGCCCTCGTGCAGCGCGGGCCCGCCGGGGGCGGGGACGTCGAGCTGGAGCCGGCCGCTCTGCCCGTAGAACGCCACCGGGTTGGCCCACAGCACCTGTTCGACGTCCTCGTCGCCGAATCCGGCGGCGAGCATCGCGTCGGCGACCTTGCGGGTCTTGAGCGGGTCGCTCTTTCCCCAGTCCGCCGCGGAGTTGACGAGGACCTTCTCCGTGCCGTGCCGCTTCAGGACGGAGACCATGCGGTCCTCGTCCATCTTGGTGTCGGGGTAGATGGAGAAGCCGAGCCAGCAGCCGCTGTCCGCGGCCTCCTTGACGGTGGTCTCGTTGAGGTGGTCGAGCAGCACGCGTTCGGGCGGCAGCGCGGACTCGCGCACGGCGTCGACGGTGCGGCGCAGCCCGGCGAGCTTGTCGCGGTGCGGGGTGTGCACGAGGGCGGGCAGGCCGTGGTCGGCGGCGAGCTGGAGCTGGGCCGCGAGGGCGTGGTCCTCGGCGGGGGTCATCGAGTCGTAGCCGATCTCGCCGACGGCGACGACGCCGTCCTTGGCGAGGTAGCGGGGCAGCGCGTCGAGGACGGGCACGCAGCGCGGGTCGCCCGCCTCCTTGGGGTTGAGCGCGAGGGTGCAGTGGTGCGCGATGCCGTACTGGGCGGCGCGGAAGGGCTCCCAGCCGAGCAGCGCGTCGAAGTAGTCGTAGAAGCTCGCGGGCGAGGTACGGGGCTGGCCGAGCCAGAACGACGGCTCCACCAGGGCGCGCACTCCGCTGTCGTACATGGCCCGGTAGTCGTCGGTGGTGCGGGAGGTCATGTGGATGTGGGGGTCGAAGATGCGCATCAGGACTCCAGTCCCGTGAGGGCGAGTACGCGGTGGAGGCCGGCCGGCACCGTGCGGCCGGCGGCGCTGCGTTCGGCGGCGAAGTCACCGAGCATGCGGGCGAGTTCGGCGTCGCCCCCGGCCCGCCGGGCCAGGCCCGCGATGTGCTCCACCGGCACCCCGGTGAACAGGCACTTCAGGACGGCGTGCCGCCAGGCGTGCGGGTCGAGGTGCTGCGCGGCGTACGGCCCGACGGCGGCGGCGACGAGGCGGGTGTCGTTGGCGCGCAGGGCGTCCTCCACCAGCGCGAGCGCCTCGGGGCCCAGGACGCGGTCGGGCAGGGCGAGCAGGACGGCCCGCCGCTCCGCGCCGCTGCCCTGCCGGTAGAGGCGGGTGAGCACGTCGGCTTCCGCGCCGGCCTGTTCGAGGAGGAGGACCCGGACGTCGTCGGCGTTGTCCCGGCCGCAGTGGCGTCCGGCGGCCGCGAAGCGCAGCTCCCACGCCCCGTCGCCCGGCGCGGCGGCCTCGGCGAGTGCGGCGTCCAGCCAGGCCCGGCCCGCTTCGTCGAGACGGGTGTCGAGCGTGGCGCGGGTGGGGGTCATACGCGTGCTCCCTTCGTACGGGCGCGGGCTGCCTGGAGGAAGTCCATGGAGCGGGCGGCGAGTTCGGGTCCGGCATGCGAGTGGCGGGGCAGCTCGACGACCGTCAGGCCCGCGTAGCCGGCGGCGTCGAGGGCGTCGAGCACCGGCGGGAAGTCGATCTCGCCGTCCCCGAAGGGCAGATGTTCGTGGACGCCGCGCCGCATGTCCTCGATCTGGACGTGGCGCAGCCAGGGCGCCGCCTCGCGCACGCAGTCCCCGGGCGATGCCGGCTCGAGGCACTGGCAGTGGCCGATGTCGAGGGTGAGGCCGAGCGGCTCGGGGTCGCCCAGGCGGCGGCGCAGCTCGTGGAAGGAGGCCAGGTCGCCGACGAGGTGGCCGGGCTCGGGCTCGACGGCGAGCGGCACACCGGCCCGTCCGGCCGCGTCCAGGAGCGGCGCGAACCCTTCCTCCAGGCGGTCCCAGCCCGCCGCGGCCTCCTCGTCCGGGCCGAGCACGCCGCTGAAGCAGTGCACGGCGTGGGCGCCGAGGTCCGCCGCGACGCGCACCGCGGTGCGCAGCAGTTCCACCCGGGCGGCCCGCGCGCCGGGGTCGGGGTCGAGGAGGGTGGGGCCGTGCTTGCGGCGGGGGTCCAGCACGTAGCGCGCGCCCGTCTCCACGGTGACGTCCAGGCCGAGTTCGGCCAGGCGGGCCGCGACGGCGCGGGTCCGGGCCGGCAGGTCGGGCGCCAGCGGGTCGAGGTGCATGTGGTCGAGGGTCAGGCCGACGCCGTCGTAGCCGAGGTCGGCGAGGAGCGCGAGCGCGTCGGTCAGCCGCAGGTCGGTCAGGCCGTTGGTGCCGTAGCCGAGGCGGAGGGTCATGTGGGGCTCACTTTCCGGGCGAGCTGCCGCGCGATCGGGACCAGCGCCGCCACGCCGAGGGCGGTGAGGGGGTCGCCGGCGCGGGCGGCGAGCGCGGACTGCAGCGGGATCATGGCGCGGATCCCGCCCCCGACGGCGCGCTGGGTCAGCGGCGGCGACGGGTTGAGCAGCGCGTGCACCAGCGGGCGGGCGGCGGTGGCGAGGTAGGCGAGCACGAGCCCGGCGGCGAGCAGCCGGCCCTGGACCGCGACGGGCTCCTGGTCGGCGACCCGCAGCCGGCAGCGCGACAGGACCCGGCGGCCGCCCTGGTAATAGCCCTCGATACCGGTCCCGGTGAGCTGGCCGTGATCGGCGCTGATCGCGAGGTGCGGCAGCGCGACGCACAGCAGGAGCCGGTGCAGCGGGGGTGGGCCGGGAGAGGTCGCGGCGCGCGGGATTCCGCCTCTTGCGGGCGGAGCGGTGAGGGCCATGGGTGCTCTGGTGCGCCTTCCGTGCACCGGGCCGCCGGCGGGCGGCGCGGTTCATATGACTCCGACGCAAGAGTGAACGCCCGCGGTGCCGGGGTGGTCACGGTCCTCACCGCCCGCTCGTACGATCGCGGCGGGCGCCGCGCGACCGGGAGCGCCGTGCCGAGGGCGCCTCTTCCGGCCCCGGGGACGTCCCCGGAGGGGCGTGTCCGCCGGCCCGCGGGCGCGCCGGCCTGGGCCGC
>NZ_JAKGCV010000095.1 GCF_021556455.1 Streptomyces fuscigenes
CCTGCGCCGCGGCCGCGCTCGCACTCGCCTGCCACGCGGCGGTCGCCCTCGCCAGGGCCTCCGCCCACACCTGAGGCCGCTCCTCCCGCACCGCCACCCGCCCGCGCCCGCCGACCCCGACCGTCCGACCCGCCCCTCACCGACCCCTCGCAACCCGCCCCACGCGGCCGCCCCGCGGCCCGCCCGCACCCGACCGACCCGGCCCCGCCCCGCCCCCTCCGCGCCGGAGCAGCCGCCCACTTCCCCACACCACAAGGAGACGACCCGACATGACCTCGCGAACCCGACACCAGGCCCGGCGGGCCGCCCGGCAGAGAGGGGCCGCACGATGAGAGTCCTGCTGCTCGGCGCCAACGGCTTCCTCGGCCGCTTCGTCGCCGACCGCCTGCTCGCCGACCCCGCGGTGCACCTGACCGCCCTCGGCCGGGGGGACGACGCCGACGTGCGGTTCGACCTCGCGGGCGGCAGCCCCGGGGCGCTCACCCGCTTCATGGACGCCGTGCACCCCGGTGTCGTCATCAACTGCGCGGGCTCCACCCGCGGCGGCGCCCGCGACCTGATCCGGCACAACACCGTGTCCGTGGCCACCGTGTGCGAGGCGCTGCGCCGCAGCGGCTGCGGGGCCCGGCTCGTGCAGATCGGCTGCGCGTCCGAGTACGGGCCCTCCCAGCCCGGCTCCTCCACGGCGGAGGACGCGCTGCCGCGCCCCGGCGGCCCGTACGGGGTGAGCAAGCTGTCCGCGACCGAACTGGTCCTCGGCTCCGGCCTCGACGCCGTCGTGCTGCGCGTGTTCTCGCCGGTCGGCCCCGGGACGCCCGCCGGTTCGCCCCTCGGCCGGCTCGCGGAGGCCATGCGCCGCGCCATGCAGGCCGGCGACCCCGAACTCAAGCTCGCGGGACTGGGCGTGCAGCGGGACTTCGTGGACGTGCGCGACGTCGCCCGCGCCGTGCACGCCGCCTCGCTCTCCGCCGCCCAGGGGATCGTCAACATCGGTACGGGCCGCGCGGTCAAGCTCCGGGACGCCGCGGCCGTCCTCGCCCGGGTCGCCGGGTACGCGGGAGCGCTCAACGAACTGGACGCGCCCCCGCCCGGCGCCGGACGCCCCCACGTGCACGGACCGATCGGCGCCCCGCGCGGCGAACCCGCCGCGGAGCACCTGGGCGTCGGCCCCTTCCCGTACCCCGACGGCTGCGGACCCTGGCAGCAGGCCGACGTCCGCACGGCGCGCGACCGGCTCGGCTGGCGCCCGAGGATCGGGCTGGAGGAGTCGCTCGCGGACATCTGGATGGAGGCCGCGTGTCGCATCTGACCCGTATCGGGCGCGAGCGCACGGGCACGGCGGCGGGCACGGGTTTCGGCGTACCCGGGTACGCCCACCCGCTGCTCGCCCCCGCCGAGTGGGCCGAACTGACCCGGCCGGGCACCCCGCTGCACTGGGCGGTGCTCAACGTGGCGGACGGTCCCGGCGCGCGGCCCGACCCGCACTGCCTGGAGGCCGCGGGCCGGCTCACCAACGCCGGCCTGCGCCTCCTCGGCCACCTCGACCTGCGGCAGGGCGCGTACGACTTCGCGGACATCGTCTGCGACGCGCAGCGCTACGTCGACTGGTACCGCGTCGACGGCTTCTTCCTGGATCGGGCGCCCGTCCACCGCAGTGATCTCGCCGGGGTGAGAAGGATCACCGCGACGCTGGAGGCCGTGCTCGACGGCGGCCACCTCGTCCTCGGACACGGCACCCACCCGTACCCGGGCTACGCGGAGGCCGCCGACCAGTTGGTGACCTTCTCCGGAGCGTGGAGCGAGTACCGCTGGTCGCAGGCGCCGGAGTGGACCGCGGGCTACGCCCCGGACCACTTCGTGCACCTGGTGCACGGCGTGCCGCGCTCCCACCTGGACGAGGCGATGCGGGTCGCGCGCTGGCAGGGAGCGGGCACGATCTTCTTCACGGACCGGTCGGGTCACGGCGGTTCGGGCGACGCCTTCGCGGCGCTGCCCGGGTACTGGGACGAGATCGTCTCGCTCGTCGGACCGGGTATCTCGGAATGAGAAAGCCCATGGCACTGTTGCAGGGAGAACAAGTCAGTGAATGACCTACCCCTGTAGAGGTCCCTGTGTCGTTGCCCCCCTTGGTCGAGCCCGCCGAAGGGCTCACCGTCGACGAGGTCCGCAGGTACTCCCGTCACCTGATCATCCCCGACGTGGGGATGGACGGGCAGAAGCGGCTGAAGAACGCGAAGGTGCTCATCGTGGGCGCCGGCGGACTCGGGTCCCCGGCGCTGATGTACCTGGCGGCGGCCGGTGTCGGCACGCTCGGCATCGTCGAGTTCGACGAGGTCGACGAGTCGAACCTCCAGCGCCAGATCATCCACAGCCAGGCCGACATCGGCCGGTCCAAGGCGGAGTCCGCCCGGGACACGGTCAAGGGCATCAACCCGTACGTGAACGTGGTCCTTCACGAAGAGCGGCTCGAAGCCGAGAACGTGATGGACATCTTCGCCCAGTACGACCTGATCGTGGACGGGACGGACAACTTCGCCACCCGTTACCTGGTCAACGACGCCTGTGTGCTGCTGAACAAGCCGTACATCTGGGGTTCGATCTACCGCTTCGACGGGCAGGCCAGCGTCTTCTGGTCCGAGCACGGTCCCTGCTACCGCTGCCTGTACCCGGAGCCGCCCCCGCCCGGCATGGTCCCCTCGTGCGCCGAGGGCGGCGTGCTCGGCGTGCTGTGCGCGTCGATCGGGTCCATCCAGGTCAACGAGGCGATCAAGCTCCTCGCGGGCATCGGCGAGCCGCTCGTCGGCCGTCTGATGATCTACGACGCGCTGGAGATGCAGTACCGCCAGGTCAAGGTCCGCAAGGACCCCGACTGCGCGGTCTGCGGCGAGAACCCGACCGTCACGGAACTCATCGACTACGAGGCCTTCTGCGGCGTCGTGTCCGACGAGGCCCAGGAGGCGGCGGCCGGCTCGACGATCACTCCCAAGCAGCTCAAGGAGTGGATCGACGACGGCGAGAACATCGAGATCATCGACGTCCGCGAGCCGAACGAGTACGAGATCGTCTCCATCCCCGGCGCGAAGCTGATCCCGAAGGACAACTTCCTCATGGGCAACGCGCTGGAGACCATGCCGCAGGACAAGAAGATCGTCCTGCACTGCAAGACGGGTGTCCGCAGCGCGGAGGTGCTGGCCGTGCTGAAGGCCGCGGGCTTCTCCGACGCGGTGCACGTCGGCGGCGGTGTCGTCGGCTGGGTGAACCAGATCGAGCCGAGCAAGCCGATCTACTAGGCCGTTCGGAAGGGGCCGGTTCGCGCGCGTGCGCGGGCCGGCCCCTTCGCCGTGTCCCGCCGGCCTCTGCGCCGTGCCCTCGGCCGGGGCCCGTCAGCGGCAGACCGTCCCGGACTTCGGCACCGTGCCGTTCAGGAAGTAGGCGTTGACCGTGCGCTGCACGCACGCGTTGCCGCTGTCGTACGCGCCGTGCCCCTGGCCCTCGTACGTCAACTCGACGGCCACGCCCTTGCCGAGCGCCCGCTCCATCGCCTTCGCTCCCTCGTAGGGCGTGGCCGGGTCGCCCGTGTTGCCGACGACGAGGATCGGCCCGGCACCGGGCGCGCTGACGTCCGGGTGCGTCCAGCGCCCGGCCACCGGCCACTTGGTGCAGCTGAGCATGCCCCAGGCCAGGAGGTCGCCGAAGACGGGCGAGGCCTTGCGGAACTCCGCCACGCTCTGCTGGGTCTGTGCCACGCTGAAGCGCTGCTTGCTGTCGAGGCAGTTGACGGCGGCGTTGGCGGCCTGCGTGTTGCTGTAGCGGCCGTGCTCGTCCCGGCCGTTGAGCGAGTCGGACAGAGCGAGCAGCAGCGCGCCGTTCCCGCCGTGCGCCTCGTCGAGGCCCTGCTCGAGCAGCGGCCAGAAGTCCTTGGAGTAGAGGGCCTCCACGACGCCGTTCGTCGCCTCGGTCTGGGTGAGCCTGCGCACGCCGATGCCGGTGATGGTCCTGCCGTCGAGCCCGGCCAGCAGCTTCCTGACGAACGCCTCGACCTGCTGCGGCGTGGACCCCGGCAGCCGGCACGCGTCGCCGCGTGCGACGCAGTCCTTCGCGAAGTTGTCCAGCGCGAGCTGGAAGCCCTTGGCCTGGCCCAGGGCGCCCTGCCGTGCGTCCTGCGTCGGGTCGACCACGCCGTCGAAGACCGTGCGGCCGACGCGGGTGGGGAAGAGGTGCGCGTAGACGCCGCCGAGTTCCGTGCCGTAGGAGATGCCGAAGTAGTCGAGCTTCTTCTCCCCGAGCACCTGGCGCAGCAGGTCCATGTCGCGCGCCGCCTCGGTGGTGCCCACGTGCGGCAGCTGCCGCGGCGAGCGGTCCTGGCAGGCGGCGGCGTAGCGGGCGAGGGCCGCCGCGTACGCCTTCCGCTCGGCGGCCGTGTCGGGCGTGGCGTCCTGCGCGTAGAAGGTGTCGAGCCGGCTGTTGCTCTCGCACTCGACCGGGTCGCTGTCGCCGACGCCGCGCGGGTCGAAGCTGACGAGGTCGTAGCGCGAGCGGAGCTTCTCGTAGTCCTTCGCGAACGACGGAAGGCCGGTGACGCCCGATCCGCCGGGGCCGCCGAAGTTGAAGACGAGCGAGCCGATGCGGTGCTTCGTGTCGGCGGCCTTCGCGCGGATGAGCGCGAGCGGGACGGTGCCCGCGGAGGGGTGTGCGTAGTCCAGCGGTACGGCCATGGTGGCGCACTGCCACGTCGCCCCGCCCGGCAGCGGCTTGGGCGAGGGGCCGCCGCCCTGCGCCACGCTGGGCGTGCCGCAGCGCCGCCAGTGCGGCTTCTGCGCGCCCAGGTCGCCGGTGGCGGCGGGGGAGGCCGCCGCGGAAGGGGCGGAGGAGGCCCCGGAGCCCGCCGAGGACGCGCCGGAGCCGGAGGACCCCGCGTTCGAGCAGCCGGCGAGTGAGGCGGTGAGGGCGAGGGCGGCCACGGCGGCGACGACGGATCTGCGCATGCCCCCATGCTCGTGCCGGGCCGGAAAGGCCGCCCGTGGCCACGGGCCAACCGGGTGGCTGCCGCATGCAGCGACCTGCCGCGCCGCCGGAGCGCCCCGGAGCGGCCGGGTGCGGTGCGGGCTCCGCGCCGACCGGGTGCGGTGCGGGCTCCGTCCCCGCGCCGACCCCGCCCGGGAGCCCCGGCTGGAGCCCCCGGGCCCGGGGCCCCTCGCTACAACGAGCCTCTGCGCGTGAGCTGGTTGAAGCAGATCCAGCCGGGCAGTACCGGCAGCCACAGCGTCATCAGGCGGAACAGCAGTACGGCGGGCGCCGCGACCTCCTTCGGCAGGCCGACCGCCAGCAGACCCAGTGTCAGCGCGCCGTCGATCGCGCCCACACCGCCCGGGGTCGGCGCCGCCGAGCCGATCGCGTTGCCCGCGAGGAAGACGACGGCGATGCTCGCGTAGCTCAGCTGCTGGCTGCCGTCGTCGAAGGCGCGGATCGACGCGTCCAGGCACATCACGAACAGGCCGGTCAGCAGCAGCTGCCCGCCGATGCCCGTCACCAGCTTCATCGGCTGCTGGAGCACGTCCAGCATGCGCGGCACGACGCCCGCGAACAGCGACCGCAGCCGCGTCACGACCCACTTGCGCAGGAACGGGATCGCCGTGACCACGAGGACCAGGACGGCGACCGTCAGCAGGCCGGCGATGACCGTCCTGGACGGTGTCAGCGATGTCGTCTTCTCGGTGCCCGTCAGATAGCCGAAGGCCGCCAGCAGCACGATGTGCGCGCCCAGACCGAACAGCTGGGACGCGCCGACGCTCGCCACCGCGAGCCCCGGGCGCACCCCCGAGCGCTGGAGGAAGCGCGTGTTCAGCGCGACGCCGCCGACCGCCGCGGGCGCGACGATCTTCACGAAGGACCCGGCGACCTGCGCCGAGACCGTCCGCAGGAACGACACCCGCTCGGGCACGAAGCCCAGCAGGCTCATCGCGGCCGCCACGTACGACAGCGCCGAGAACGCCACCGCCGCCGCGACCCAGCCCCAGTGCGCCTCGCTGACGACGGTGCTGAAGTCGAGCTGCGTGAGCTGCGACAGCAGGAAGTACGCGGCGATCGCGCCGGCGATGAAACCGACCAGCGTGCGCGGCCTGATCCGTTCCAGGCGCACCGGCTCGACCGGGGCCTGGGGCCTGATCAGCAGTACCTGCCTGCGGATCTGCGAGAGCAGGTCCTCCTCGCGGGCCTCGTCCAGCGCGTCGTCTATGGCCCGCTTCTCGGCCTGCTTCTCGGCCCGGAGGGACTTGCGGACGGCCTTCTTGTCCCCGTCCGCCGCGACGGCGCTCTCCGTGGCCCGCGCCTTCTTGTTCGCGGCGGACGCCTCCAGGACGGCCTCGCGTTCCCGCTGCGCGCGCTCGCGCGCGAGACGGCGCAGCGTGGCGCGCGTCGACCTGCTCAGCGCGATCGGCTGCAGCAGCGGCAGGCAGTCCGCGACCGCGTCGGGGCCGAGCACCGCCACGGCGGCCGCGACGGAGCGCTCGGCGCCCACACGCAGGCCGATCGTCGTGAGCAGCTGCGCCGTGTCCATCCGCAGGATCACGTCGCTCGCGGCGATCTCGCCGCCGCGCAGCTCCGTCAGGATGACCCGGCCGGCCCGGTCCACCAGCAGCGCGTCGCCGGTCAGGGAGCGGTGGGCGATGCGGCGCGACTGGAGGTGGCGCACCTGCTCCCAGGCGCCGAGCATCAGCTCGTCGGTGATCTCGCCGTCCGCGAGGGTGTCAAGGGTCCGGCCGCCGACGTGCTCGTAGACGAGCATGACCGCGTCGGGGCCCAGTTCGGAGGTCGCGATCAGCTTCGGCGCCCGGGCGCCGGCCGCGATCGCCGCGTACGCGAGGAGCGCCTCCTGCTCCAGTGCCTGCCGCAGGGAGGGGATGGAGCGGCGCGAGGTGATCGAGCGCAGCGTCAGCTGACGCCACAGCCGGTAGAAGAACCCTTGCGCCTGCTGCTCCCGGTCGACCACCGTCACGTCGAGGGGCGGCCCGTCCTCCAGCGAGACGAAGTAGCGCCTGCCCCGGTCGCCCGCCTCCGCGGGTTCCGTCGCCGGCTCCTCGGCGCGCATGGCGCTGACGGGCCGGAACCCGACGCGGCGCAGGCCCGCCATGAGCGTCTGCCCGGTGGGCCGGACGTTCGGCGAGCCGACCGCGTAGAGGGTGCCGTACGCCACCGTCCAGCCGATCATCACCGTCAGCACGATCGAGAACGGCGTGGTGTACCCGGCGACCAGCATCGCGAAGGCGTCGAGCAGCAGCACCGCCCACAGCACCACCCGCCAGCGCGGGCGGCGGGCCATGCCCACGGCCGTCATGTAGGCGATGACGGGGGCGAGGTAGCCGTGCACGGGATCGGTGGCGCCGCTGCCGAGCTGCGGCCGGGTCAGCGCGTCCTGGAGGGCGTGCGGCGCGGTGCGCGCGACCCACAGATCCGCGGCGAGGGTCACGCCGTGCGCGAGGACGGCGGCGAGGACGCCGTCCGCGATCCGCAGTCCGTCGCGTTTGATCAGCCGTTCGACGGCGAAGGCGACCGGCACGAGCAGCACGGCGATGCTGGACAGCAGGCCGGCGAACTTCGCCAGCAGGTCCGGCGCCTGGAGCGTGCCCCGGCTGATGTCGTGTTCGAGGCCGGAGGTGGTGCCGTGGGCGAACGCGGCGAGCAGCAGGATCAGCGCGATCGCGAGCAGGCCGACGAGGAGGCGCAGCAGGTCGGAGGGGCGGTGCACCCGGGCCGCGAGCAGCGGCTCGTCGCCCGAGAC
This sequence comes from Streptomyces fuscigenes, assembly GCF_021556455.1. Classification (GTDB taxonomy): domain Bacteria; phylum Actinomycetota; class Actinomycetes; order Streptomycetales; family Streptomycetaceae; genus Streptomyces; species Streptomyces fuscigenes. The sequence goes on from NZ_JAKGCV010000095.1 coordinate 7,778, forward strand.
GCGGTCGGTGTGCGGCACGCCGTCCTCGTCGCAGGCGGGCTCTGTCTCGGCCCGCACGATCTCCGGATCGTCCGTGCCGGTGCCCTCCGTGACGACGTCGGCGTCCCGGTCGGAGCGCCCCCGGTCGCGGCCCTGGTCGCCGTCGCCCTCCGGATCGCCCTCGCCGCCGGGGCGCCCGGTCCCGTCGCCGCCCGAGCCGCCGCCGGGGCCGGAGCCCGTGGCCCCGCCCGTCCCGGTGCCGTTCGCGGCGGCCTCCGCGTCACGTGCCCCGCGTGCGGACCCGGCAGGCCGTCGCGGGCTACGACCGGCGCGATGCCCTGCGTGTCCGCCGGGGGCACTGTCGCCGCCCGCCCCGGCGAGCGGGACCGCGTCGGGGTCGTGGGGGTACGGCTCGGCCCCGGAGCGGCCCTCGGCCGTGGCAGGCCGTCCGGCCTGCTCCTCCGTCGCGTCCGTATCTTCTCGATCTTGTATCACCAGTCACCGCCCGCACGATGGTGGCACGTGAGAGCCCTGGACGGGGTCAACAAAGAGTGTTGCGCACACGAGGTCGAAATGACATGTACGAATTTGTCCGCGTATGCGCGAGAGGTCCCCGTCCCGGGCCGCTGTCGGAGGCGTGAGGCAGGATGGGACGGATGAGGCGCCAGCAGAGTCAGCAGGGCCGGCAGCAGGGCCGGGAGGACCGCCGCGACGGGCCCGAGGGGGCCGGGGAGCCGGCCGACGGCGAGCCGGCCGGCCTCGGTGAACTGCCGGAGTACGCGGAGCGGGTGCTCGACGTGAGCGAGCTGATCCCGCCCGGCCGCGTGATGACCTACGGCGACGTCGCCGAATGGCTCGGCGAGGGCGGACCCCGCCAGGTCGGCCGCGTCATGGCGCTGTACGGCGGCGCGGTGCCCTGGTGGCGGGTGGTGCGCTCCGACGGGCACCTCCTGGCGGGACACGAACTGCGCGCGCTCGACGCGTACCGCGCGGAGGGCACGCCCCTGCGCGACGCGCCGCGGAGCGCCGAAGGCCACCTGCCCCGCATCGACATGCGACGGGCCAGATGGGACGGCGGTGGCGCGGGGGGCGACGGCGGCGGGCAGGCCGCGGCGGGCGATCGGTCTCACATATGACAGTTTCCGCCATGGTGGTGCGCGGTGGGGGCACCTGGGCCGTCTCGTCGCATCCGTGCGCCGTGTCGCGGGCCGCGGGCCGGGCGGCGTGCGCCGGCCCCCGTACGGTCCCCGCCGCGCGGCGGACGGCGTAGCGTCGGTCGCGCACGGTCGGCCGTCCCCGGCCCGGGGGGCCGTCCCGCTCGCCGAATCCGGCCTGCACGCGGACCCCGCACGGGGCCTCCCGGCGCACCGGCCCGCGCCCGCACCGCCCAAGCCTCCCAGCACCGCGTCCCCCAGCACCCCAGCACCTCCCGTACCTTCCAGGACAGATCCACGTGAGCTTCCCCACCAGCACCACCACCGGCCGCCCCCCGCACCAGGGGGCGCGGCAGCGGGGTGCCGGCGCGTACCGGCTGGTGCGCACCGCGCCGCCGCCGGCGGTGCCCCCTGTGCTGGACGCCGCGCAGCGGGCGGTGGTTGACCACGCGGCCGGGCCGCTGCTCGTGCTCGCCGGGCCCGGCACGGGCAAGACCACGACGCTGGTCGAATCGGTCGCCGAGCGGATCGGGCGGGGCACCGACCCCGAGCGGATCCTCGTGCTCACCTTCAGCCGCAAGGCCGCCGTCGAACTGCGCGACCGGACGACCGCACGGCTCGGCGGCGCGCGCGCCCCGCAGGCCACCACGTTCCACTCCTTCTGCTACGCCGTGGTCCGCGCGCACCAGGACCCCGAACTGTTCAGGGAACCCCTGAGGCTGCTGTCCGGGCCCGAGCAGGACGTCGCCGTGCGCGATCTCCTGGCGGGCCAGATCGACCTCGGGCGCGAGGGGCGCTCCCGGGTGCGCTGGCCGGGCGACCTGCGGGCCTGCCTGACGACGCGCGGCTTCGCGGACGAGGTGCGCGCCGTCCTCGCGCGCAGCCGCGAACTCGGCCTCGGGCCGGACGCGCTCGCCGCGTTCGCCGCCCGGACCGGCCGCCCGGACTGGGGGGCGGCCGCCGCGTTCCTCGCCGAGTACCTCGACGTCCTGGACCTCCAGGGCGTCCTCGACTACGCGGAACTCGTGCACCGCGCCGCGCTCCTCGCCGAGCGGCCGGGGACCGGGGCGCGGCTCGCGGCCGCGTACGACGCCGTGTTCGTCGACGAGTACCAGGACACCGACCCGGCCCAGGTGCGGCTGCTGCGGGCGCTGGCGGGCGGCGGCCGCACGCTCGTGGCGTTCGGCGACCCCGACCAGTCCGTCTACGCCTTCCGCGGCGCCGACGTGAACGGCATCCTCGACTTCCCCGCCGCCTTCCCCCGGCGCGACGGCACGCCGGCGCCGGTCGCGGTCCTCACCCGCACCCGGCGCTCGGGGGCGCGGCTGCTCGCGGCCACGCGCGAGATCACCCGCCGCATGCCGCTGCCGCGGCTTCCGCAGCAGGCCGTACGGGCACACCGCGAGCCGGAGCCCGTACGGGAGGGCGGCCACGTGGAGGTGTACACGTACCCGACGCCCTCCGCGGAGCTCGACAACATCGCGGACATCCTGCGCAGGGCGCATCTGGAGGACGGGCTGCCCTGGAGCGGGATGGCGGTGCTGGTCCGGGCGGGCGGCCGCACCCTCCCCTCCATGCGCCGGGCCCTGACCTCGGCGGGCGTGCCGGTGGAGGTGGACGGCGACGACGTCCCGCTGCGCCACGAGCCTGCGGTGGCGCCCCTGCTGGCGGCCCTGCGCGTGGCGGCGACGGGGGCGCTGGGCGAGGCGGAGCCCGGGACGGCGCGGGCGACGACAGCGCCGGCGGCGGAGCCGGGTGCGGGCGTGGCGGACGGGATCGCGGAGGCCGCTGAGAACGGGGAGTCGGGCGGGACGGGCGAGACCGCCGAGGCCGGCGAGACAGAGGTGCACGGGACGGGTGGGGCCGGCGAGGCAGAGGAGACAGACGAGACCGCCGAGACCAAAGGGACGGGCAAGGCAGGCGAGACAGATGAGACCGCCGAGACCAACGGGACGGGCAAGGCAGGCGAGACAGACGAGGCAATCGAGACCGCCGAGGCAGACGGTTCGGGTGCGGCGGAAGGGATCGGCGCCCCGGCCGGGGCGGAGGCGGGCCCGGCGGATGCCACGCCCGGCGCAGCCGCGGGCGGGCTGTCCACCGAGGCGGCGCTCGCGCTGCTGGCCTCGCCCCTCGGCGGCATGGACGCGGCCGACCTGCGGCGGCTGGGGCGGGCCCTGCGCGACGACGAGCGTCTCGCAGGCAACCGCCTGCCCCCGCCGTCCGACGTCCTCCTGGCCAGGGCCCTCGCGGAGCCCGAGCGCCTGGTCACGCACGACCCGGCCTACGCGCGCGGCGCGCAGCGCCTCGGCGCGCTGCTGCGCAAGGCCCGCGAACTGCTGGGCGGCGGCGGTACCGCCGAGGAGGCCCTGTGGGTGCTGTGGGACGGCACGCCGTGGCCGGGGCGATTGGAGCGGGCCGCCCTGCGCGGCGGTCCCGCCGGCCGCAACGCCGACCGGGACCTCGACGCCGTGTGCGCCCTGTTCGACGCGGCGGCCCGCGCCGAGACGCGCACCGGCGGCCGCGGCGCCCTCAACTTCCTGGAAGAGGTGGACGCGCAGGACATCGCCGCGGACACCCTCGGCCGCCGGGCCGTGCGCCAGGACGCCGTGCGCCTGATGACCGCCCACCGCTCCAAGGGCCTGGAATGGCGCCTCGTGGTCGTCGCGGGCGTGCAGGACGGCCTCTGGCCCGATCTGCGCCGCCGCGGCTCCCTCCTGGAGGCGGACCGCATCGGCCGCGACGGCCTCGCCGAACCGCTGCCGCCCGGCGCCCTGCTCACCGAGGAGCGCAGGCTGTTCTACGTCGCGGCGACGCGCGCCCGCGACCGGCTGGTCGTCACGGCGGTCAAGTCCGCCGCGGACGACGGCGACCAGCCCTCCCGCTTCCTCGCGGAGCTGGGCGTGGAGCCGCGCGACACCACCTCCCGGCCGCGCCGCCCGCTCGCCGTCGCCCCGCTCGTCGCCGAACTGCGGGCGACGACCGTCGACCCGGACGTGAGCCCCGCCCTCAGGGACGCCGCCGCCCGCCGCCTCGCCCGCCTGGCGGCCCTCACGGACGAGGAGGGCACCCCGCTCGTGCCGGCCGCGCACCCGAACAGCTGGTGGGGCCTGTACGAGCCGACGCTGAGCGCCGTCCCGCTGCGGGACCGGACCCTGCCCGTCGCCCTGTCGGGCAGCGCGCTGGACCAGCTCGCGAACACCTGCGCGCTGCAGTGGTTCCTCGGCCGCGAGGTGAAGGCGGACGCGCCCGCCACCACCGCCCAGGGCTTCGGCAACGTGCTGCACGTCCTCGCCGACGAGGTGGCGTCCGGCCGCACCCCCGCCGACCTGGCCGTGCTGATGGAGCGGCTCGACACCGTGTGGGACGGCCTCGCCTTCGACGCGCCGTGGAAGTCGCGCCAGGAGAAGGACCAGGCACGGGCGGCGCTCGAACGCTTCCTGCGCTGGCACGTCACCGACCGCGGGGGGCGGCACGCGGTCGCCACGGAGCACGAGTTCGACGTGACACTCGGGGCCGGGGAGTACGAGGTGCGCGTCCGCGGTTCGATGGACCGCGTGGAGCAGGACGCCGAGGGACGCGCGTACGTCGTCGACTTCAAGACCGGCAAGCAGGCGCCCACCAGGGACGAGGTCGCCCACCACGCGCAGCTCGCGGTGTACCAGCTGGCCCTCGGCGAGGGCGCGGTGGACGGCGCGTTCGAGGGGCGCCGCCCCGAGGCGGGCGGCGCGGAGCTCGTCCAGCTCCGGCAGGCGGCTGCGCAGCGCGAGGGCGGCGACGCGCTGCCCAAGGTGCAGCGGCAGGAGCCGCTGAGCGGCGAGTGGGCGGCGGACCTGCTGGCCGAGGCGGCGGGACGGGTGCTGGACGAGCGCTTCACGCCGTCGCCGGGGGCCCAGTGCGGGCACTGCGCGTTCCGCGCCTCGTGCAGCGCCCGGCCGGAGGGCCACCACGTGGTGGAGTGACGCGAGCGCCGACACCGACGCGGCCGGACACCTGGCACGGTCGGCGCCCCGCGTACCGGCACGGCCGCGCACCGGCCGCCCCCTCCGGCGGCGGCCGGGACTGTCGGTGGCGGCGGTTAGCCTTCCTGGGTGTCCGCGCGCCTCACCGATCCCGAGCAGCTCAAGGAGCTCCTCGGCATCCCCTTCACCCCGGAGCAGACGGCGTGCATCACCGCGCCGCCCGCGCCGCAGGTGATCGTGGCGGGCGCGGGCTCCGGCAAGACGACGGTCATGGCCGCGCGTGTCGTCTGGCTGGTCGGCACCGGGCAGGTCGCCCCGGAGGAGGTCCTCGGGCTCACGTTCACCAACAAGGCGGCGGGCGAACTGGCCGAGCGGGTGCGTTCCGCACTCGTGCGCGCGGGCGTCCTCGACCCGGACGTGATCGATCCGGACGAGCCGGGCGGCGAGCCCAGCATCTCGACGTACCACGCCTTCGCCGGACGGCTGCTGACCGACCACGGCCTGCGCATCGGGCTCGAACCGTCCGCGCGGCTCCTCGCCGACGCGACCCGCTTCCAGCTCGCCGCGCGCGTCCTGCGCGAGGCGCCCGGTCCCTACCCCGCGCTCACCAAGACGCTGTCCGCGCTGGTCGGCGACCTGCTGGCGCTGGACGCCGAACTGTCCGAGCACCTCGTGCCACCCGGCGAACTGGACGCGTACGACGCTGCCCTGCTCGACACCCTCGCGGCGGCCCGCCTCACCAACGCGGACCTGCGCAGGGTTCCGGAGGCCGCCGCGGCCCGCCGCGAGCTGACCGGCCTCGTCGAGCGCTACCGGCGGGCCAAGCGCTCCCGGGACCTGTACGACTTCGGCGACCAGATCGCCCTCTCCGCCGAACTCGCCCTCAACCGCCCGGAGGTGGGGGCCATGCTGCGGGAGGAGTTCCGCGTCGTCCTGCTCGACGAGTACCAGGACACGTCCGTCGCCCAGCGCCGCCTGCTCGCCGGACTCTTCGGCGGCGGCACGGGCCACGCCGTGACCGCCGTCGGCGACCCCTGCCAGGCGATCTACGGTTGGCGCGGCGCGTCCGTCGCCAACCTCGACGACTTCCCCGCGCACTTCCCGCACCGCGACGGCACGCCCGCCGCCCGCTTCTCCCTGAGCGAGAACCGCCGCAGCGGCGGCCGCCTCCTCGCCCTCGCCAACGGCCTCGCGGAGCCGCTGCGCGCCCTGCACGAGGGCGTGGAGGCGCTGCGCCCCGCCCCGGGCGCCGAGCGCGACGGCGTCGTGCGCTGCGCTCTGCTGCCGACGCACGCGGAGGAGATCGAGTGGCTCGCCGACTCGCTGGCGCACCTCGTGCGCACCGGCAGCGCCCCGGGCGAGATCGCCGTCCTGTGCCGCACGGCAGGCGACTTCGCCACGATCCAGGGGGCGCTCGTCGCGCGGGACGTGCCGGTCGAGGTCGTCGGCCTGTCCGGGCTGATCCACCTGCCCGAGGTGGCCGACCTGATCGCCGTGTGCGAGGTGCTCCAGGACCCGGGGGCCAACGCCTCGCTCGTCCGGCTGCTGACGGGGCCGCGCTGGCGCATCGGCCCCCGCGACCTGGCGCTGCTCGGCCGGCGGGCGCGGCTGCTCGTCGCCACCCGCGGCGGCGCCGACGGGCCCGGGGACGACACGCAGGCCCGTCTCGCCGCGGCGGTGGAGGGGACGGACCCCGCCGAGGTCGTCTCGCTCGCGGACGCGCTCGACACGTTCCTGGACGGGGCCGGGTGGCCGGACGACGGCCTGCCGTTCTCGGCCGCCGCGCGCGTGCGCTTCGCGCGCCTGGCCCAGGAGCTGCGCGAGCTGCGCAGGTCGCTCGCCGATCCGCTGATGGACGTGCTGCACCGGGTGCTCGCCACGACGGGCCTGGAGGTCGAGCTGTCCGCGTCCCCGCACGCCCTCGCGGCGCGCCGGCGCGAGACGCTCGGAAACTTCCTCGACATGGCCGCCTCCTTCGCCGCACTCGACGGGGAGGCCGGGCTGCTGGCCTTCCTCGGCTTCCTGCACACCGCCGCGGAGTACGAGAAGGGCCTCGACAACGCGCTGCCGGGGGGCGAGAACACCGTCAAGGTGCTCACCGCGCACAAGGCGAAGGGCCTGGAGTGGGACGTCGTCGCCGTGCCGGGCCTCGTCGCGGGGCAGTTCCCGAGCACGAAGGCGCGCGAGGCGTGGACGTCCCAGGCGAAGGTCGTCCCGCACGCCCTGCGCGGCGACGCGGAGACGCTGCCCGCCGTCGGCGGCTGGACCTCGCGCGACATGAAGGCGTTCAAGGAGGCCCTGCGCGACCACCAGGAGACCGAGGAACTGCGCCTCGGCTACGTCGCGTTCACCCGCCCCCGGACCCTGCTCCTCGGCTCCGGCCACTGGTGGGGCCCGGACCAGAAGCGCCCGCGGGGCCCCTCGGCCTTCCTGCTGGACCTGTACGAGCACTGCGCCGCCGGGCACGGCGAGATCGAGGCGTGGGCCGAGGAGCCGCAGGAGGACGCGGAGAATCCGGCGCTGGGCGCGGACGCGGCGGAGCCCACGCCGTGGCCGCTGCCGCTCGACGCCGAATCGCTGCGCCGGCGGCTCGCCGCGGCCCGCACGGTGCGCGCCCACCTGGACGCCCTGCGGGACCCGCGGGACGGCCGCCGGCCCGG
>NZ_JAKGCV010000096.1 GCF_021556455.1 Streptomyces fuscigenes
GGCCCGCCCCCGGACGCGCGAGGACCACCGGCGGCCGGGTGCCGCCGGTGGTCCGAGGTGCCGCGGGCCGGTGTCCGGTCAGCGCCGGACGGTGCAGCTCGCCGTGGCCGTCCTGTGCGGGTCGCTCTCGGAGCGGGCCGTGAGCGTCACGTGGCCGCTGCCGGAGGCGTGCGCGCCCGCGGCGACGGCGACGTTCACCGTCGTGTGCGCCCCCACCTCGGCCGTGGCGAGCGCGCTCGGCAGCTGGGCCCGCCATCCCGCGCCCTTGACGGTGGCCGAGAGGCGGTAGACGTCCGCGTTCTCGTACGCCGCCGCCTTGCCGCCCGCCCCGCTCGCGCGGCTGCCGGTGTTGGCGAGGCCGAACGTGCACACCGCGCCCTTGCCGCTCGCGTGGCCGCCCGCCGACCCCCGGGTCAGCGCCACGCCCCGCTTCTGGGTCCCGGAGCCGTCGAGGGAGCGCACCGCCACCGTGTACGACAGCTCGCCGGCCGCGGTCTTCTTGGCGCCGATGACGTAGAACTGCAGCCGGTTGGCCTTGTCCGTGTACTCGTAGGCGCTGCCCGAGCGGGTGCCCGCGTGGAACAGGCCGTCGTTGAGCTGCCGGTAGTCGCCGATCGAGCGCATCACCTTCTCGCCGTCCGGCCGGGTGAAGTCGACCATGTGGATGTCCTGCGGGTTGGCGTCGATCATCCAGCTGAAGCAGAGGAAGCCGCAGCTGTCACCCTCGTCGTCGAACGGCTTGTTCTTGGTGAGCATCACGCCGTGGTCGGGCGTGAAGGAGTCGGCCCCGATGCGCTGGACCGTCTCGATCGTGTAGTCGGTGAAGCCCGGGCCCGCGCACAGCGGATCCTTGTCGATGTCGCACGCCGGGGTCTTGTCGGTACCGAGGTCGACGCGGACGCCCTGGAGGTCGCCCTTCTTCACCTTCGCGGTCCTGGCCCGCACGTCGAACACGGCGAGGCCGTCGGCCGCGAGACCGGCCGGCGAGAGGTCGAGCAGCTGGTCGTCGTCGATGAAGCCGAGCTTCGTCCTGGTGCGAACCGTCTGCCCGGCGGGCATGGACGCGCCCTCGGTGGCCGGCACCTCCCACCGGTTGTGCGGGCCGCCGGGTCCGTTGAAGGAGCCGCGGTCGAGCACGTCGAACGGGCCGGTGCCCGCCCGGTGGTAGGGCTCCACGTAGGGATTGTTGTTGTTGTCGCCGATGTCGAAGGTGTGGGTGATCTCGTGGGTGATGGTTCCCGAACTCTCCCCCTGCCGGATGCCGGAGTTGCCCCACAGCTGCGATCCGGCCTTCCACGACGTGAAGCCGGTGTAGCGGCTGCGCACCGCGTTCGGCAGCGACGGGTCCGGCGGGCCCCAGTCGTCCGGCACGTCGTCCGGGGTCTGGAACTTCATCTCGCCGAACTCCTGCCAGACGGAGGTCTCGTCGTAGCCGGCGTAGATGCGCATCACCCGGTCGAAGGAGGCCGCCTGGTCGGGGCCGACGTCCTTCTTCCAGAGCGGATCGATGTCCTTCTCGATGCTCCCGTTGCAGGTGTGACCGGTCGGGCAGCCCGCGCCCTCCTGACCGATGTCGTTGAGGCCGTACTCGTACGACGGGCGGGGCGCGCGGTACTCGCCGAGCGGGACGAACTCGACGCCGATGCGGCCGTTCGTCTGCTCCATCCAGTACTCGTTGACCGTGCGGCCGTGGTTGAGGGCACTGGGCTTGTTGTAGAAGTCCGCGTAGAACTGGGCGATGTCGGAGCGCCCCACGGGGTCGATCTGCGGGTTGCCGAACGGATCGCTCTTTTTAGGCAGGGTCATGACAAATGGTTGATCCGGGAAGTCGACCCCCACCAGCGCGATCCTCAGCTTCTGCCGCGTCGGCTGGAGGTTCGGGTCCGCCCAGTTCGTCCCGGGGACCTTCTTGTAGTCGCTCCACGTCATGTCCTGCTGGTCCTCGGGGTGCTGCGGATCCAGCGGGGCGAACGGATCCGCGATCCGCGCCGCGGCCGGCGGCGCGCCCGCGGGACCCGCCGGCGCCGCGCCGGCATTGCCGATCACGGCTGCCCCGACGGTGACGGCCACCACCGCCAGCGTTCTCGCTCTTCGGCCGATCAGACCTGACCTCACGTGGCTCTGCCTCCTGAGCGTCGCCGTTGCTCTATCGTTCCATAAGCCGAACGGTCGGAGCGTAGGACGGGCGACACCCCAAGTCAACAGAAGCGACTGGCAGGCTTATTGTCCCGAACGAGGAGCAAGCAGGGGGCCCAGCAGGCCAGTTGCTGTTCCGTAAAGCGAACTACGGTGGGCTGACTGCGCGTACGAGAGGGCCGGGCCGGAGGATGGGGTGCAGGCGGTCCGCCGCGCCTGCCGGAAGGGGCTGCGCACCCGTCTCCTGCGTACCTGCCGGGAGGACGCGCGCACCCGTCGCCCCCGCACCTGCCGGAGCGCGCCGGGACCACTTGGCCGTACCGGACGGGAGGACACGCCGACCCGGTCGCGCCGCACCGGCCCGAGGGCCGTGGCGCCGTCCCGCGCCGTTCACCGATCCGTCGTGCGCGGCGGTCTTCCCCTCGCGGGTCTACGCGCGCAGAGTATCCCCGCACACCTCGCGCCGGACCGCCCCTTTCCCGGGGCACGGTGCGAGCCCATGTCCCCCGCCCCACACGGAGGTTGACGAATGTCGCGATCCAGAAGGTCCCGCCTGGCGGCGGTCGCCGCCGCCGCCTCGCTCGGCATGGCGGCGGCAGGCTCCCTCGCCGCCGCTGCGCAGGCCGCACCGGCCCCCGCCGCCGCTCCCCGCGCCGCCGCTGCCACGCACCGCGTCCTGTTCGACAACACGGAGGCCGAGACGGCGGGCAACGCCGACTGGGTCATCTCCACCAGCCAGCCCGACCCCCTGGGCGAGGACTCCTCGCCGTCGGCCGAGACGGACTGGACCGGCGCCCTCTCGTCCTGGGGCGTGGCACTCCAGCGCAGCGGCGGCTACACGCTCGACACGCTGCCGTCCGGCAGCACCATCACGTACGGCGGCTCCGGCGCGCTGGACCTGAAGAACTTCGACACGTTCGTCCTGCCGGAGCCGAACATCCGGTTCACGGCGGCCGAGAAGACCGCGATCATGAAGTTCGTCCAGAACGGCGGCGGGCTCTTCCTGATCTCCGACCACACCGGCAGCGACCGCAACAACGACGGCTACGACTCGCCCAAGGTCATCAACGACCTGATGACGAGCAACGGCGTCGACGACACCGACCCCTTCGGCTTCTCCGTCGACTCCGTCGACATCTCGTCCGGCACCCCCCGCGCGATCAGCGACAGCTCGAACCCGGTCCTGAACGGTCCCTTCGGCAAGGTGACGGGGTCCACCATCGCCGACGGGACCACCTTCACGCTCAAGCCGGGCGACAACCCGGCCGTGAAGGGGCTCGTCTGGAAGTCCGGCGCGAACACGTCGGGCACCACCGGCGCCTTCTTCGTCACCAGCACGTTCGGCAGCGGCCGGGTGGCGATCTGGGGCGACAGCTCCCCGATCGACGACGGCACCGGTCACCCGGGCGACACCCTGTACGACGGCTGGAACGACACCGGCGGCACGAACGCGGCGCTCGCGCTCAACGCCACCGCCTGGCTCTCGGGCGACGGCAGCACGGGCGGTGGCGGTACGACGCCCCCCGGCGGTGGCGGCGGGGACTGCGGCGGCGGCCAGCTGCTGGCCAACCCCGGCTTCGAGTCGGGCGCCACCGGCTGGAGCGCGTCCGACAAGGTCATCACGAACAGCTCGGACGAGCCGGCGCGCTCCGGCTCGTACAAGGCCTGGCTCGACGGGTACGGAGCGGCCACCACCAACACGCTCTCCCAGTCCGTGTCCCTGCCCGCGGGCTGCCCGGCGACGCTCAGCTACTGGCTGCACGTCGACACCGACGAGACCGGCTCGACCGCGTACGACACCCTGAAGGTGCAGGTGCTCAACGCGTCGGGCACGGTCCTCGGCACGGTCGGCAGCTGGTCCAACACGAACGCGGCCGCCGGTTACCAGCAGCACACCGCCGACCTCGGCGCGTACGCGGGCCAGCGGGTCACGCTCCGCTTCACCGGCACGGAGGGCTCGAAGCTCCAGACGTCGTTCGTGGTGGACGACACGTCCCTCACCACCGGCTGATCCCGCCCTTCCGCCGGCGTCCGCCCGCCCCGCACCCCCGCGGGGCGGGCGGGCCACGCGTCCCCGGCCAGGGGAGGGCCGCCCTGCGGCCCGGCCCCGTGCCGGCCCTGCCCAGCGCGGGCCCTCCGCCCACTCCCCCGCTCCGCGACCGGCCCGGTGATCACTTCGGTCCGCGTCCGGGCCGTCCGAAGCGTTACGGTGTGGAACGGTACGTTCCGCGATGTCTCCCACCGGTGTCCGGCGCCGCCGACCGGGCAGGAGGCCGGTGCGGGCGGGCGCCGGCCCGGGCCGGGTCCGCGCGGGAGCGCACCGCACGGCCCGGCAGGACCCGGGCATCCAGCGGGGACCCGAGCGAAGGAGGACGCCACGTGCTGTTGACGGCCGCCCCTCCGGACCTGCCCGGCTTCCTCGGTTCCATCGCCCCCGTCCTCGATCACTGGGGCTACCTGGCGGTCGGGGGCCTGCTCTTCCTCGAGGACTTCGGCATCCCCGTCCCCGGCGAGACGATCCTGATCGCCTCGGCGGTGTACGCGGGTGCGGGACGCCTGAACATGGCCACGGTCGTGGTGATCGCGGTCGTGGCGGCGGTGCTCGGGGACAACGTGGGCTACGCGATCGGGCGCTACGGCGGCCACCGGCTCGTCGACCGCTACGGGAAGTACGTCCTGCTGACGCCGGAGCGCGTGCGCAAGGCCGAGGACTTCTTCACCCGGCACGGCGGCAAGATCGTGACGGTCGCCCGCTTCGTGGACGGCCTGCGCCAGGCGAACGGGATCATCGCGGGCATGACGCTGATGCCGTGGCCGCGCTTCCTGCTGTTCAACACGCTCGGCGCGGTGCTGTGGGTGGGCACCTGGGCCACGGTCGGGTACTTCGCCGGCCAGCATCTGGACACCATCTATCCCCAGATCCAGCGCTACGAGCTCATCTTCGCCTGCCTGATCGTCGCCCTGATCGTGTTCATGGTGCTCCGCCGGCTCCGCCGCCGCAGGCGCGAGCGGCGCGAGGCGGCGTCGAGTGGCCACCACGACGACCCCCGCGGCGCGACGGCCGAGGACTCGGCGGACGACACTCCTGACGCGGCGGACGGCCAGGACGTCCCGGACACCCGGAACGCCACCGGCAGCGACGGCACCCCCGGCGCCGACGACAGCCGGGGCGCCAGGGATCCCGGACACGCGCCTCCCGGGGACGCGCCCGACGCCGCCCGTACCGCCGCCGGCGCCCCGGGCAGCACGCGGGCGCCGGACGAGCCCGTGGGCGACGGGCCCGGGAGCGAGCGGCACGGGGGCGGCCCGGATGACCCGGACGATCCGGACGGCGCGCGGGACATGGGCGGGCGCAGCCGCTGAAGGGCCGGCCGCCGGGCACCCGCACGCCGAAACCGGCTGTCGCGCCGGGCCGCCGCCGTGCCAGGGTGGGCGGATGGGGAAGACGGCCGGGGACACGGAGGCGCTGCTGCTCGGCGGCCGCGCCGGAGTGGGCAAGACGTCCGTGGCGTGGGAGGTGTCGGCGCTGCTGCGCGACGGCGGCGTACCGCACGCCCTGATCGAGGGCGACTACCTGGCCCAGGTGCACCCCGCGCCGCCCGGCGACCCGCACCGCTCGCTCCTCACCGCGCGCAACCTGGCGGCGGTCTGGGGCAACGCGGCGGCGCTCGGCCACCGGCGGCTCGTGTACGCGAACACCGTCGGTGTCCTGGAGCGGGAGGCCGGCATGTTCCGGAGCGCGATGGGCCCGGACGTCCGGCTCGTACGGGTCCTGCTGACCGCTTCGGACGCGACGGCTCGGGGACGGCTGGCGGGCCGGGAGATCGGGTCGGGGCTCGCCGCGGAACTGGAGAACAGCGCCCGCGGAGCCCGGCTGCTGGACGCCGAGGCGCCTGCCGGCACCGTGCGCGTGGCCACGGACGGGCGGACCGTGGCCGACATCGCACGCGAGGTGCTCGCGGTCACCGGATGGACCGGGGACCCGGCCGCCGGGTGAGGCCGCGACCGGGACACCGCCGCCGCGTGGAGTACGGGACGAGGCCGGCACGAGATCCGCGCCCGGGGTCCCGGGCATGGAAACGGCCCGGGAGCCCGCGCGCCTGTCCCGGAGGCCGGCACGGAAGCCCGCGCGCCCGTCCCGGGGGCCGGCACGGAAGCCCGTCCACCGGGTGACGCACCGGCCGCGGGCCGGTTCGGCGCCCGGCCCGAGGCGTGTCGCCCCGGGCCGGGGACACCCGTGAGCCTCAGGCGACGGTGGTGGCGGTCGCGCCGGCGCCGCTGTCCTTCAGCCAGTCCGACCAGGAGACGTTGTAGTCCGCGTAGCCGTTGTCACCGGGGGCCTTGCCGCGCGGCGAGCCGGTTATCGTGACCGGGTCGCCGGGCTTGACGTAGTTGAAGAACCACTTCGCGTCCGCCATCGACAGGTGCACGCAGCCGTGCGAGCCGTAGCTGTGGCCCGGGTAGGGGTCGCCGTCCGAGTAGTGGATGTACGTGCCCGAGTTCGTCAGGTGGACGTCCCACGGCAGCGTCTCGTCGTAGTAGTCCTTGGCGCCCTTCGTGCAGCTGATCCCGACGCTGCAGGAGGTCATGTGGACCTCCTTGGCCTTGTCGATGACGGCCATGGTGCCGTCCCACGAGGGCCACTGCGGGCTGCCCGCGTCGATCGGCAGGGTGCGGACGGTCGTCCCGTTCTTGGTGATCGTCATCGTGTGGCCCGGCACCGAGACCTTCGCCTCGACGTCGTCGCCGATCGTGAAGTCGTGCGTGTAGGCGTGCACGCCGACCCGCCCGTTGCCGTTCTTCACACCCGTCATGTCCGCGTCGATCTTGACCTTGGTGCCGCTCGGCCAGTAGTTCTCCGGCCGGAAGTCCACCCGCTTGTCGCTGAACCAGTGCCAGGCGCCCGTGACCGACTTCGACGTCGTCACCTTCAGGTGCTTCTCGACGTCCGCGCGGGCGGACTGCGCCACGGAGTCGGAGAAGACGACCGAGATGGGCTGCGCCACGCCGACCGTCCCGCCGCGCGGGGTGATCGTGTCGAGCAGCATCGGCGGCGCCGCCGGCTTCGACGGGCTCGGCTTCGCGTCCGGCTTCGACTGCGCGCCGCTGGAGGACTGCGCCTTGCCGTCCGACGAACCGGAGGCGTCCGAGTCCGAACCGCCCCCGCACGCTGTCGCTCCCACCAGCAGGGCACCGGCCAGCAGTGCCACCCCGATGTTTCTCCTGCGACGGCCTATGCCCACGCCCATACCTCAGCTCCCGCTCACACCACATGCGTTGTCACGCGTACGACATCTGTTGGGACGTGGGCCGCGACCTCGCAGTTCCCGCCTCTCGGCAAAGCGACGACAAAGGCCCGTCCGACGCCTGTGCGCCGGACGCCCGATGTGGTACGTCCGCCGCACCGGGCCACGCCCGACGGGCTCGCGCTCCACGCGTGGCGTCGCGGCCCGTGGCCCGCCACCGGTCGCGGGCCGTCGCTCGTCAGTCGTCAGTCGTCAGTCGTCAGTCGTCCGGCGCCTGCCGTCCGTCGGCCGAGCCGGCCGCGGCGCACGGGTCCACGTGCCGAACGGCACGCCCGCACAGGAGCCTTCCGCAGGGGCGCGCCCACGGCGCCGGGTCCGCGGTGCTCGCGTCCCGCCGTCCCGTGTCCCGTCTGCCCCTCCCCGGGCCTCCGATGCGTCGGCGGACGGGCGATCCGGACGCACCCGCCCGCGGCCGGCGCCCCCGGCCGGCGGGAGCGCCGGCCGCGGGCGGACCGGAAGCCCGGCGATCGGGGCCCCGCCGGAAGGAGGGGACGCCGCCCGCGGGGATCAGCTGTCGCCGCGGGAGGCGAGGAACTCCTCGAAGCTGAGGAGCCCGTCGCTGTTGGAGTCGTGGGCGTTGATGACCGTCTGCGCGATGGACTCGGTGACGTGGTGGTCGCCGAGCTGCGCCATCAGGCTCTTGTACTCGGCTGCGGTGATGAACCCGTCGCCGTTCTCGTCGAACCGGTCGAACGCCTTGCGCGCCTCGTCGATGTCCGCCACTGCTTCAGCCCCATTTCCTGTCGGGTCGTTGACGGGCAAAGATTATCGGCTCGAAGTCACCCGTTCGGCGGTTCCGGGCGTTCGGACCGGCCCGGCCGTTCGGACCGGCCGGCAGCCGCGGGGCCCGTGCAACTCGACACCCGGCCGTCCCCCGGCAGGATCAGGGCGTGGACGGGTTCGTCGGGCACGGCGGGACCGGGCAGCGGTGGGATCAGCGGTCCTGGAGGCGCATCTCGAACCAGGTGCTCTTGCCGCGGGGCAGCAGGTCGACCCCCCAGCGGTCGGCGAGCTTGTCCACGAGGTACAGGCCGCGGCCGCTGACGTCCGTGGGCTGAACCGGCATCAGGCACGGCAGCCCGCGTGACGGATCGCGCACCTCGATGCGGATCCATCCCCTGCGGCGCAGCATCCGCAGCCCGAAGACCCTGGCGCCGGTGTGCTGGACCGCGTTGCCGACGAGCTCGGACACGAGCAGCACCGCGTGCTCGGTGAGATCCGGGGACAGCGCCCACTGGCGCAGCACGACGGCGTACGTGATGCGGCGGGCGACCGCCGCGGATTCCGGAAGGGACGCGAGGCGCACCTCGGCCTCCGTCGGGTTGCCGTACAACTCCAGCGCTTGGAGCGCCTGGCCGTCCTCGACGGCCGGCGCCCGGCGCACGGTCACCGCACCGCCGAGTCGCCGCGACTGCTCCACATCCTCCAGGCCCGCCATGCCCTCCATCATGGCCGTCCCGGGGGCGCCGTGGGGCCGTTCCGAAGGATTCCACCCCCGGAACGCGAGATTCCGTGCAATTGCATCGGCATATGCCAAAGGCAGAACGGCACCCTCTACAGCCCACCTGACCTGCTTCTACACCTGGATTTCGGGGGATGAACAGCCCGATCGGAGGCTCTTTCTTAAGTTCCGTTTAAGGCGGCTCACGGCCCGGCGCGGCCCCGGCGCACGGGACCGCGCGGGACCGCACGGGGGTCACAAGGGGGCTGCGCCGGAGCATGCGCGGGGCGCACGCGGGGGCCCGCCCGGCGCCCCTTCCGGGCCGCCGGCGCGAGCCCCCGCGCGGGTGGGTCAGAGGAACTGCGCCTTGCCCGGCCCGTCCTCGACGAACGAGCGCATGCCGCGCTCGCGGTCCTCCGTGGCGAACAGTCCCGCGAACCACGTGCGTTCGATCGCGAGGCCCGACTCGATGTCGGTCTCCAGGCCCGCGTCCACCGACTCCTTCGCGGCGCGCAGCGCGAGGGCGGGGCCCTTCGCCAGCCGCTCCGCCCACTTCTGGGCCTCGGTGTAGACGCTGTCCGCGGGCACCACCCGGTCCACGAGCCCGAGCGCGAGGGCCTCGTCGGCCTTGACCTGACGCCCCGTGAAGATGAGGTCCTTCGCCTTCGACGGGCCGATCAGGCGGGCGAGGCGCTGGGTGCCGCCCGCGCCGGGGATGAGCCCGAGCAGGATCTCCGGCTGGCCGAGCTTCGCGTTGTCGGCGGCGATGCGGTAGTCGGCGCAGAGTGTCAGCTCGCAGCCGCCGCCCAGCGCGTAGCCGGTGATCGCCGCGACGACCGGCTTGGGGATGCGCGCCACCGCGGTGAAGGACTCCTGGAGCGCGCGGGAGCGCCGGACCATGGCCGCGTGGTCCATGTCGCGCATCTCCTTGATGTCGGCGCCCGCGGCGAAGACCTTGTCCCCGCCGTAGAGGATCACCGCACGCACGTCGTCGCGGTCGCCCGCCTCCTGGGCGAGCTCGCGCAACCGGTCCTGGATGGAGATGTCGAGCGCGTTCATCGGGGGGCGGTCGAGCCGGATCGTACCGACGCCGCCGGACACTTCGAGGGATACCGTTGCCATACGAGGCAGGTTAACGTCCGCTAACGACGGCGGACCCGGTGCGCCTGGTCACAGCGCTCCGGGTCCGGTGCCTTCCGGGCCGCGGACGGCAGCGGCAGGGGGGCCGCCCGGTACGGGGGCGGCCCCCCTGTCTCCTGCTCGGCCCGCTCGGCCTGCTCGGTCCAGTCGGCCTACTTGGTCCGGTCGGCCTACTTGGTCCAGTCGGCCCAGGACATGTTCCAGCCGTTGAGGCCGTTGTCCGGCGCGACCGTCTGGTCGTGCGAGTTCTTCACGACGACCACGTCGCCGATCAGCGAGTTGTTGTAGAACCAGGACGCCGGGGTGCCGTTGTCGCCCCCGCCGCGCTGGTCGTGCAGGCCGACGCACCCGTGGCTGGTGTTCTGCGAGCCGAAGACGCCGGTGCCGGCCCAGTAGTTGCCGTGGATGAACGTGCCCGACTGGGTCAGCCGCATGGCGTGCGGCACGTCGGGGATGTCGTACTCCCCGCCGAGGCCGACGGTCTGACTGTTCATCCGGGTCACCGGGTCCTTCTCGCTGATGACCATCTGCCCCTCCCACGTGGTGTGGCCGGGGCCGCCCGCGCTGATCGGGATCTTGCGGATCTGCTTGCCGTCCCGCACGACCCTCATGGTGTGGCTGTCCGCGTCGACGGTGGAGACCTGGCTGCGGCCGACGGTGAACTTCACCGTCTTGGCCTGCGTGCCGTACACGCCCGGACGCCCCTCGACACCGTCGAGGTTCATCGTGAAGGTGACCTTGGTGCCCGCCGCCCAGTAGTGCTCGGGCCGGAAGTCGAGCCGGTCGTTGCCGAACCAGTGGCCCTCGACGGGCACCGCCGGGTCCGTCTTGACGGTGATCGCCTTTTCGACCGCGGCGGGGTCGGTGATGCCCCGGGTGAAGCTGAGCGAGATGGGCATGCCGACGCCCACGGTGGAGTTGTTCTCCGGCGTGTAGTAGCCGATGAACGTGTTCTTCGGGACCAGCGTGGAGAACGTGGTGTCCTTGGCGGACACCCGGCCCTTCGCGTCCTTCGCCGTGGCGTGCACCTTGTACTTGGTGGAGGCCGCGAGGTGCTGGAGCGGCTGCCAGCTGCTGCCGTCGGCCGAGAGCTTGCCGTCCACGGCCGTGCCCTGGTCGTCCTGGACGGTGACCGCCGTCAGCTTCCCGTTCTGGACGCCGACCTGCAGCGCCCCGGTCGTGGCGACGGACGTGGCCCCGTCCTGCGGTGCGACCTTGACGACCGCTTCGGACACGTCGTCGGCGACCTTGGAGGCCGCCTTGCCCGCGCTCGCCTTGTCGTCGTCCCCGCCGCCCTTGCCCGAGGCGGCGCCGCCGCCCCCGCCGCAGGCCGCGACGGCGAAGAGCAGCGCGCCCAGGACGATGGCCAGCAGACCGGTGCGCCCGCCCCGCGGACGCGCTCCGGTCCCCGCAGCGCGGGTGCGCCGGTCCGGCGATACAGGTGGCTGCTTCACGTCGGTTGTCTCCCCTCGCACGGCCTGGCCCCGCCACGGCCCGCACTCCGGCGCGTGACGAGCGCACGCGCTTGGCGATAGATAATCACACCGAATACGGTGTGACGTTCATCCGCGTGTCACTGTTCCGTCTCAACCGGGAGGCGGCGGGCTGCTCCGCCGACGTGGAGGTATGCCCCGGGATCAGGCCGCCGAACCCTGCCGCCACGCGCTCCAGTTCATGTTCCAGCCGCTGAGCCCGTTGTCCGGCGACACGACGCGGTCGTCCGAGTGGACCACCTCCACCACGTCGCCGATCAGTGTGCGGTCGAAGAACCACCCGGCCGGCGTCGAGGAGCTGCCGCCCTTCACGTCCCGCAGGCCGACACAGCCGTGGCTGGTGTTGCGCGAGCCGAAGGTGTCGGGCGAGGCCCAGTAGTTGCCGTGCAGGAAGGTGCCGGAGGTGGTCAGGCGCAGCGCGTGGGGCACGTCCTTGATGTCGTACTCGCCGCCGAAGCCGACCGTGGAGCCGTTCATGCGGGTGACGTCGTACATCTCGGAGACGACCATCTTCCCGTTGTACGTGGTGCGGCTCGGCGCGCCCGCCGTGACGGGCAGGGTGGCCAGCAGCCGGCCGCCCTCGCCGCGCACCCGCATGGTGTGCTCGGCCGCGTCCACCGTGGAGATCTGCTGCCGCCCCACGGTGAAGCCGACCGTCTTGTGCTGGATGCCGTAGACGCCCGGCGCCGCCTGCACGTCCCTGAGCGCCATCGCGACCGTGACCTGCGTGCCGGGCTGCCAGTACTCCTCGGGCCGGAAGTCGAGCCGCCGGTCGCCGAACCAGTGGCCCGCCACCTCCACCGCCGGCTTCGCCGTGACGGTGATGGCGCGCTCCACGGCCGCGCGGTCCTTGATCTGCCGGTTGAAGTTGACGGAGACGATCATTCCGGTGCCGACGGTGGCCCGGTTCTCCGGGGTGAAGTAGCCGATGAACCGGTGGGCGGGCACGGCCGTGGTGAAGGTGGTGTGCCGGGCCGCGCGGTGGCCGCCGTCGTCGACGGTGACCGCCTCGACGCCGTACTTGGCCGCCAGCGCGGGGTGGGTGCCCGGCCGGGGTGTCCAGGTCCGCCCGTCGGCGGAGATCCGGCCCGGCAGGTCGACGGGGTCCGCGGCCTCGATCTGCCGCACGGCGACCCGTTCGAGCCTGCCCTCCGGCACGGTGACGCGGATCGGCGCGTCGCGGGCGATGCCCCTGGCGCCGTCGCGGGGCGTGACGCGGATGGTGTCGGCGGACGCCGCCCGGGGCGATCCGTCCTTGCCCGAGGTGTCGCCGGGGCCGCCGTCGCAGCCCGCGGCACCGGCGAGGAGGGCGGCCGAGGCGAGGGCCAGGGCGGCGGCGCGGGCTCCGGCCCGCTGCAGTAGCTGTCTCACGCCCCGCCCAACGACGGCGGAGGCCCGGGGAAACGTCGGGGAACGGACCATGACCCGGTGGAACGTGAGCGCGGGGCGCGCGCAGGGAAGAACAGGGGGGACAGCACGGAGGGAAGACCGAGCGGAGCGCCCGCGGCCGGATGCCGCGGCGCTGCGCGGGGGCCGACGAGCCGCGGGAGGCCGGCAGGTGGCGAGCGCAGCGGAGCAGGAGGAGCGGGGAGATCCCGTACGGGAGGCGGAGCGCGACGGCGCCCGCGCCTGGGGGCGCCCGCAGGAGCGGCCCCGGCCCGGCGGCCCTCCCCCCTACCGGCACGGTGATCCGCGCGCGGTGCTGCCCGGGGGCCCGGAGCCGCTGGGCGCCCGGTTCGGCACGGGGCCGGGCGGCGTGGCGGGCACGGGTTTCGCGCTGTGGGCCGGTGGCGCCGAGGCCGTCGAGGTGTGCCTTTTCCCGGCCGGGGACGGCGGACGGCCGGGCGGCCAGGAGGTCCGCTACGAGCTGACGGAGCAGACGGACGGCGTGTGGCACGGCTTCCTGCCGGGCGTGACGCCCGGCCAGCGCTACGGCTTCCGCGTGCACGGCCGCTGGGACCCGTGGACCGGGGCGCGCTGGAATCCGGCGAAGCTGCTGCTCGACCCGTACGCCCGCGCCGTCGACGGCGACTTCGCCCTGCCGCCCGAGGTCTACGGCCATGTGCGGGACTGGCCGCAGCAGCAGGTCGCCGACACCGTGCGCGACGAGCGGGACTCGGCGCCCCACGTGCCGAAGGGCGTCGTCGTGGCGGACGCGAGCCCCGGGGAGCGGGCCGCGGCCGGCCGGCGGCCGGGCACGCCGTGGGCGGACACCGTCCTCTACGAGCTGCACGTCAAGGGGTTCACCCGGCTGCACCCGGGGGTGCCCGAGGAACTGCGCGGGACGTACGCGGGGCTCGCGCACCCGGCGGCCGTCGAGCATCTGCGGGGGCTCGGCGTCACGGCGGTCGAGCTGCTGCCGGTGCACCAGTTCGCGCACGAGGACCACCTGCTGCGCCGGGGCCTGAGGAACTACTGGGGCTACAACTCCATCGGCTTCTTCGCCCCGCACGCGGGCTACGCGGCGGGCGGCACCGGGGGCGAGCAGGTCGGCGAGTTCCGGCGGATGGTGGGCGGGCTGCACGCCGCGGGCATCGAGGTCGTCCTCGACGTCGTCTACAACCACACGGCGGAGGGCGGAGGGCTCGGCCCGACGCTGTCGCTGCGGGGCGTCGACAACCGCGGCTACTACCGCCTCCCCCAGGACGCCCGCCGCTACGAGGACTTCACGGGCTGCGGGAACACGCTGCACGTGGTCCAGCCGCAGGTGCTGCGACTGATCACCGACTCGCTGCGGTACTGGGTGACGGAGATGGGCGTCGACGGGTTCCGCTTCGACCTCGCGGCCGCCCTCGCGCGCTCGGCGCCGGGCGACGTCGACATGCTGTCGCCGTTCCTGTCGGCTCTCGCCCAGGACCCGGTGCTGCGGGGCGTGAAGCTGATCGCCGAGCCGTGGGACGTGGGCCCCGGCGGCTACCAGGTGGGGGCGTTCCCGCCCGGCTGGTCCGAGTGGAACGACCACTTCCGGGACGCGGTGCGGGACTTCTGGCGCGGGTCCGCCCCGGACGTGCGCGACCTCGGCTACCGGCTGTCAGGGTCCAGCGACCTGTACGGGTGGGGCGGGCGGGGGCCGTCCGCCTCGGTCAACTTCGTCACCGCGCACGACGGGTTCACGCTGCGCGACCTCGTCTCGTACGAGCACAAGCACAACGAGGCGAACGGGGAGGGCAACCGGGACGGCACGGACGACAACCGCGCCTGGAACAGCGGCGCGGAGGGCGAGAGCGGCGACCCGGACGTGGGGGCGCTGCGCAGGCGCAGGCTGCGGGGCATGATCGCGACGCTGCTGCTCTCCACGGGCGTGCCGATGCTGGTGGCCGGCGACGAGATGGGCCGCACCCAGGGCGGCAACAACAACGCGTACTGCCAGGACAACGAGATCGGCTGGGTCGACTGGTCGCTGCTCGACGACCCCGACTGGGCCGCCCTGCACCGGCTCACGGCGCGGCTCGTGCGGCTGCGCGCCGAGCACCCGGTGCTGCGGCGGCGGTCGTTCTACTCGGGCCGGCCGCGCGGGCGCGACGGGGTGCGCGACCTGGCGTGGTTCACGGTGCGGGGCGAGGAGATGACCGAGGACGACTGGTACGCGCCGGGCCGGACGCTGACGATGTTCCTGTCGGGCGACGACATCCAGGGCCGCGACGAGCGGGGCCGCGACGTCGTCGACGACAGCTTCCTCGCCGTGCTGCACGCCGGCCACGAGCCGGTGGACGTCGCCCTGCCGGGGCCCCCGTGGGCCCGGGCGTACGAGTTGGTGCTGGACACCTCGCGCGAGGAGCAGGACACCGAGCCGGGCACGCGGTACGCGGGCGGTACGGCGCTCCCGGTCCCGGCGCGCTCGGTGCTGCTGCTGCGGGCGTGCCCGGCCGGCGCGCCGAACGGGACGGGGTGAGCGCGGACGCGGCCCGGCGGCGGGGGCGCCCC
>NZ_JAKGCV010000097.1 GCF_021556455.1 Streptomyces fuscigenes
GGGCCCCGTGCGAGGGCCCTGCGCCCGCGTCTCCCCGCACAGCGCCCCCGCTGTACCGGCGAGGTCGCGGCACGGTCGCAGCGTGTGGGCGGCGGCCCCTCAGGCGTCCTGGCGGGTGACCCGCGCGCCGCCGATCTCGACCGCCGCGCAGCGCCAGCGCCCGTCCTGCCCGCGTTCCAGCCGGAAGGCCATGGCGCTGACGCGGTCGCCGGAGCCGATGGTCGCGTACGCCTCCACGATCCCCGGGCGCGGGACGAAGGCCCTGCACCGCCGGACGACGGGGCGCGGGCGGCCCGTGCCGCCGCCGAGCGGCGCGCCGGGCGCGAGCTGCACGATCTGCTCGTACGCCGCGCCCACCGTCCAGCCGAGCATCCAGTGGACCGGGCGGGCACCGCTGAGGACGGCGAGCAGGCGCTCGGCGAAGAGGTCGTGCGGCGGTGTCACCGGCGGGCGGCGCAGCGGGCCGCGAGCGCCGGGCCCGACGGGATCGCGCCGCCCCGGAGGCCTCCTGGAGCCGATGACGCGGGCCGCCGCGGCGTCCGGCGCCGCTCCCCGCGGGGAAATGGCGGACGTGCTCCGGCCCGGTGCCGTTCCGGCCGTCCTGATCGATGTGGTCACGCAGATCGCCCCCGTTCTGCCGCCGACCGCTTTACCAGTCGGTAACTTTGTGTCAGGCATCTTCTACGGGGCGTGATCACTCCTGCGCAAGGCCCCTTTCCTGGCGGAGCGGCGAGAGGCCGGGTCACCCGGGCGAGTGAATCCCGGGGCCGCGGACGCCGAAATTCCGCGGACCCCGGCGTCCCGGGCGGAACGCGTGATGGACGCGGGCGGGCCGCGGACGTCACTCCGAGGGGGGACACGCGCACGTAAGCTTGATGCCGCCCCGACTACGAAAGCGGTCCAGCCCATGCGCGTCTACGTCCCCCTGACCCTCCCCGGTCTCGCCGAGGCGCACAAGGCGGGCGAGCTGGGCCCCGGGCCGCTCACGGCCTACGCGGTGACGCCGGGCCTGCGCGAGTGGTACGTCTCCGACGACATCGAGGAGCTGGAGTACGCGGCGCTCAGCCGGGCCGCCGCCGCGTCGCTGCGCCTCCTCGCCACCGATCCCTCGGTGCCGCGGCGCCGGGTGGTCGTCGCCGCCGACGTGCCCGACGGGGACGCGGTCGCCGACCCCGACCGGGGCCTCGACGGCGGCTCCGTCGGCGAGGTCCGCGTCGAGCGGCCGATCGCGCTGGCCAAGGCGGCGGCCGTGCATGTCGACGCCGGGACCGCGCACGACGACGTGTCGGCCGCGGCCGCGGCGCTCGGCGCGGCGGACCAGGGCGACGACGACGCCCAGTTCACCGTGGACGGCGCCGAGGACCACGAGCTGCTCTGGTTCGGCGTCCAGGAGATCCCGGGCCTCCTGGGCTGACCCGCCGATCCGCCGTTCCGCCGACCCGCCGATCCGCCGTTCTGCCGGGCGTCTGCGGCCCGGCGCCCGCGCACCGAACCGGCCGGCCCGGGCTCGGCCGGGGCCGTTGTCGTACCCCCTCGGTACCGTTTCGGGCATGGGGAATCAGAGCGCACATCTCGTCTGGGACTGGAACGGCACGCTGTTCGACGACGTCCAGGCGGTTCTGGCGGCCACCAACGCGTCGTTCGCGGAGATGGGCCTCGAACCGCTGACGCTGGAGCGGTACCGCGAGCTGTACTGCGTGCCCGTGCCGGTCTTCTACGAGCGGCTGATGGGGCGGCGGCCCAGTGAGGCCGAGTGGCTCGTGATGGACGAGACGTTCCACCGCCACTACCTGGCGCAGAAGGCGTCCTGCGGGCTCGCGGAGGGTGCCGCCGAGCTGCTGGCCCAGTGGGGGCTGGCCGGCCGCTCGCAGTCGCTGTGCAGCCTTTTCGCGCACGAGGAGCTGCTGCCCGTCGTCGGCTCCTACGGCATCGACGGCCACTTCCTGCGGGTCGACGGGCGCACGGGCCGCTCGGGGGGCGGCAAGTCCGAGCAGATGGCCCGGCACGTGGCGGCGCTCACGCGCTCGGGCGCGGTCGCCCCCGGGCGCACGGTCGTCATCGGGGACGCGCTGGACGACGCCGTGGCCGCGCGGCACGTCGGTGCGCACGCCGTGCTGTACACGGGCGGTTCCAACAGCCGGGAGAGCCTGGCCAGCGCCGGGGTGCCCGTGGTGGACACCCTGGCCGAAGCCGTCGACACGGCGTACGCGCTGGTCGGCTGAGAGCGTCGGGGGAGGCGGACCGGGCGTGCGGGACGATCGGGGGGTGAACGGGGGACGGGGCATGAGCGGACCGGGTGGTCGGAGGCGCCGGACCGGGGGGAACGGTCCGTTCCGGTGGAGCGAGGAGAACGGGCGTGAGGGGCGGCGCGGACCCCGCGTGCTGGACGGAGTGTCGAAGAGCAGCCTGCGCTTTGTACATTCCGGGCCCGTGACGGGGTCCCTCGTGCGAGAGATAGGGTCTTTGCGTGACCAGCGCGATATGCGGAGCGGGCTCGGCCCCCTGCAAGCGCCCGGAGCGCTCAGGCGGCCGGGCGGTCGCCGTACTTCTCCCGGCGGTCGCGGCAGGCACCGATCCGGACGCGCGAGCCGATGTGGCCGAATTCGTCGCGGACATCTCTCATCGCGGCATAACGTCGACTCCGACCGGAAACACCGCGTCGTGGCGTTGTGTCGGTTCG
This sequence comes from Streptomyces fuscigenes, assembly GCF_021556455.1. Classification (GTDB taxonomy): domain Bacteria; phylum Actinomycetota; class Actinomycetes; order Streptomycetales; family Streptomycetaceae; genus Streptomyces; species Streptomyces fuscigenes. The sequence goes on from NZ_JAKGCV010000097.1 coordinate 2,681, forward strand.
TTCACCTACGTCACGCAATGGCGCGCGACAGGAGCCAGAGGACATGCAGACCAACCTGGACGAAGCCAAGACCGAGCTGCTCGCTCGGGCGGCAAGGGCCGCTGACAGCGGCTCGATGGGGCAGACCGGCGGCCCGGGCGGCCGTCGGCCCGACGGGGGCCCCGTCGAGACGGGCAGCGGTGGCAGGCCGGACCAGGACACGCTTCTCGCGTACCTCCAGCGCTACTACCTGCACACCGCCCCCGAGGACCTCGCCGACCGCGACCCGGTCGACATCCTCGGCGCGGCGCTCTCGCACTACCGCCTGGCGGGCAACCGACCCCAGGGCACCGCGAACGTGCGGGTGCACACCCCGACGGTCGAGGAGAACGGCTGGACCTCCACGCACTCGGTGGTGGAGGTCGTCACGGACGACATGCCGTTCCTCGTCGACTCGGTCACCAACGAGCTGACCCGCCACGACCGCGGCATCCACGTCGTGATCCACCCGCAGATCGCCGTCCGCCGCGACGTCGCCGGCAAGCTGATCGAGGTGCTGCCCGAGGGCACGCTGCCCGACGGGACGGCCGCCGCCGACCGGGCCCACGACGCGAACATCGAGTCATGGATCCACGTCGAGATGGACCGGGAGACCGACCGGGACGACCTCAACGAGATCACCGCGAACCTCCTGCGGGTCCTGTCCGACGTCCGGGAGGCCGTCGAGGACTGGGAGAAGATGCGGGGTGCGGCCTCCCGGCTCGCCGAGGAGCTGCCGGACGAGCCGAAGGCCGCCGACCTGCCCGCCGAGGAGGTCGAGGAGGCCCGTGAGCTGCTGCGCTGGCTCGCGTCCGACCACTTCACCTTCCTCGGCTACCGCGAGTACCGCCTCACGGACTCCGACGCGCTGGCCGCGGTGCCCGGCACCGGCCTCGGCATCCTGCGCGCCGACCCCACGCACCACGACGACGAGGACCACCCGGCGAGCCCGTCGTTCAGCAGGCTGCCCGTCGACGCGCGCTCGAAGGCCCGCGAGCACAGGCTGCTGATCCTCACCAAGGCGAACAGCCGCTCCACCGTGCACCGCCCCAGCTATCTCGACTACGTCGGCGTGAAGAAGTTCGACGCCGACGGAAACGTGATCGGCGAGCGGCGCTTCCTCGGACTCTTCTCCTCCGCGGCCTACACGGAGTCCGTGCGCCGCGTGCCGGTCGTGCGGCGCAAGGTCGCCGAGGTCCTCGAGGGCGCGGGCTTCTCGCCCAACAGCCACGACGGCCGCGACCTCATGCAGATCATGGAGACGTACCCGCGCGACGAGCTGTTCCAGACGCCCCCCGACGAGCTGCGCGCGATCACCACGAGCGTGCTGTACCTCCAGGAGCGCCGCCGGCTGCGGCTCTACCTGCGCAAGGACGAGTACGGGCGCTACTACTCGGCCCTCGTCTACCTGCCGCGCGACCGCTACACCACCGGCGTGCGGCTGCGGCTGATCGACATCCTCAAGGAGGAGCTCGGCGGCACCAACGTCGACTTCACGGCCTGGAACACGGAGTCGGTGCTGTCCCGGCTGCACTTCGTCGTCCGGGTCGAGCCCGGTACGGAGCTGGCGCCGCTGGCCGACGCGGACGTCGACCGGATCGAGGCGCGCCTCGTGGAGGCCGCCCGCTCCTGGGCCGACGCCTTCGCCGAGGCTCTCAACGCGGAGTGCGGCGAGGAGCGCGCGGCCGAGCTGCTGCGCCGCTGGGCCGGCTCGTTCCCCGAGGGCTACAAGGCCGACCACTCGCCGCGCGCCGCCGTCGCGGACCTCGTGCACCTGGAGGCGCTGGAGGAGGGCGACCGGGAGTTCGCGCTCTCCCTCTACGAGCCGGTCGGCGCGGCGCCCGAGGAGCGCCGCTTCAAGATCTACCGGACCGGCGACCAGGTCTCTCTGACGGCGGTCCTGCCGGTCCTGCAGCGCCTGGGGGTCGAGGTCGTCGACGAGCGGCCCTACGAGCTGCGGTGCTCCGACCGCACGCGCGCGTGGATCTACGACTTCGGCCTGCGGATGCCCGCCCAGGCCAGCGGCACCTACCCGGTCGACGACATGCGCACGCGCTTCCAGGAGGCGTTCGCGGCCGTGTGGACGGGCGCCGCGGAGAACGACGGATTCAACTCGCTCGTCCTCGGCGCGGGGCTCACCTGGCGGCAGGCGATGGTGCTGCGCGCGTACGCCAAGTACCTGCGCCAGTCCGCCGCCACGTTCAGCCAGGACTACATGGAGGACACGTTCCGCCACAACGTCCACACGGCCCGGCTGCTCGTCTCGCTGTTCGAGGCCCGCATGAAGCCCGAGCGGCAGAGCGCGGGGACCGAGCTGATCGACGCGCTGCTGGAGGAGCTGGACGCGGCGCTCGACCAGGTCGCGAGCCTCGACGAGGACCGCATCCTGCGCTCGTTCCTCAGCCTGGTGAAGGCCACGCTGCGCACGAACTTCTTCCAGCACAGGGCCGACGGCGGCCTGCACGACTACGTGTCGATGAAGTTCGACCCGAAGGCGATCCCGGACCTGCCCGCGCCGCGGCCCGCGTTCGAGATCTGGGTGTACTCCCCGCGGGTCGAGGGCGTGCACCTGCGCTTCGGCAAGGTCGCCCGCGGCGGCCTGCGCTGGTCCGACCGGCGCGAGGACTTCCGCACCGAGATCCTCGGCCTGGTCAAGGCGCAGATGGTGAAGAACACCGTCATCGTGCCGGTTGGCGCGAAGGGCGGCTTCGTCGCCAAGCAGCTGCCCGACCCGGCGGCCGACCGGGACGCGTGGCTCGCCGAGGGCATCGCCTCGTACAAGATCTTCATCTCGGCGCTGCTGGACATCACCGACAACCTGGTGGGCGGCGAGGTCGTGCCGCCGAAGGAGGTCGTGCGGCACGACGGTGACGACACCTACCTGGTGGTCGCCGCCGACAAGGGCACCGCGAGCTTCTCCGACATCGCCAACGAGGTCGCCGTCTCCTACGACTTCTGGCTGGGCGACGCGTTCGCCTCGGGCGGCAGCGCCGGCTACGACCACAAGGGCATGGGCATCACGGCCCGCGGTGCGTGGGAGTCGGTGAAGCGGCACTTCCGCGAGCTCGGCCACGACGTGCAGAGCGAGGACTTCACGGTCGTCGGCGTCGGCGACATGTCCGGCGACGTCTTCGGCAACGGCATGCTGCTGTCGGAGCACATCCGCCTGATCGCCGCGTTCGACCACCGGCACATCTTCCTGGACCCGACGCCGGACGCCGCGTCCTCCTTCGCGGAGCGCCGCCGGCTGTTCGACCTGCCGCGCTCCTCGTGGGCCGACTACGACACGAGCCTGCTGTCCGCGGGCGGCGGCATCCACCCGCGCACGGCGAAGTCGATCCCGGTCAACGCGCGCGTGCGCGAGGCGCTCGGCATCGAGGGCAACGTCGCCAAGCTGACGCCCGCCGAGCTGATGAAGGCGATCCTCAAGGCGCCGGTGGACCTGCTGTGGAACGGCGGCATCGGCACGTACGTCAAGGCCGGCACCGAGTCCAACGCGGACGTCGGCGACAAGGCCAACGACGCCATCCGCGTCGACGGCGAGGACGTGCGCGCGCAGGTCGTCGGCGAGGGCGGCAACCTCGGTCTGACCCAGCTGGGCCGGATCGAGTTCGCCCGGCGCGGCGCCGGCGGCGAGGGCGGGAAGGTCAATACCGACGCCATCGACAACAGCGCGGGCGTCGACACCTCCGACCACGAGGTGAACATCAAGATCCTGCTCAACGGCCTGGTCGCGAGCGGCGACATGACCGTCAAGCAGCGCAACAAGCTGCTCGCGCGGATGACCGACGAGGTCGGCGCGCTGGTCCTGCGCAACAACTACGCGCAGAACACCACACTCGCCGCCGCGGGCACGCAGTCCTCGGACATGCTGCACGCGCACATGCGCTTCATGCGCCGCCTGGAGCGCGAGGGGCACCTCGACCGCGACATCGAGTTCCTGCCGCGCGACCGGCAGATCCGCGAGCTGCTCAACGCGGGCAAGGGCCTGACCCAGCCCGAACTGGCCGTGCTCCTCGCCTACACGAAGATCACGGTCGCGGACGAGCTCATCGCGACGAGCCTGCCGGACGACACGTACCTGCGCGGGCTGCTGCACGCGTACTTCCCGACGCAGCTGCGGGAGGACTTCGCGGACCAGATCCACAGCCACCCGCTGCACCGCGAGATCATCACCACGGTCCTGGTCAACGACGCCGTCAACACGGGCGGTTCGACGTTCCTGCACCGGCTGCGGGAGGAGACCGGCGCGTCGATCGAGGAGATCGTCAGGGCGCACACGGCGGCCCGCGAGATCTTCGGGCTCGGCGCCGTCTGGGACGCGGTGGAGGATCTGGACAACGTCGTGGCCGCGGACGTGCAGACCCGGATCAGGCTCCACTCGCGGCGCCTGGTCGAGCGCGGCACGCGCTGGCTGCTCGGCAACCGGCCGCAGCCGCTGGAGATCGCGGACACCATCGCGTTCTTCGCTGAGGGCACCGAGCGCGTGTGGTCCCAGCTGCCGACGCTACTGCTGGGCACCGAGCGCGAATGGTTCGACTCGATCATGGAGCAGATGGTCGGCGCCGGGGTGCCGAAGGAGTTCGCGACGCGCGTCGCCGGGTTCTCCTCGGCGTTCTCCGCGCTCGACGTCGTCGCGATCGCCGACCGCAGCGGCAAGGACGTGCTGACCGTCGCGGAGGTCTACTACGACCTCGGCGACCGGCTGCGGATCACGGAGCTCATGGACCGCATCCTGGAGCTGCCCCGCACCGACCGGTGGAAGTCGATGGCGAGGGCGTCCATCCGCGAGGACCTCTACGCGGCGCACGCGGCGCTCACCTCGGACGTGCTGGCGTTCGGCGGCGACGGGGCGACGCCGCAGGAGCGCTTCTCGGCGTGGGAGGAGAAGAACGCGGCGATCCTCGTGCGCTCCCGCAACACGCTGGAGGAGATCCAGGGCTCGGACTCGTTCGACCTGGCGAACCTCTCGGTGGCGATGCGCACGATGCGCACCCTGCTGCGCACGCACAGCTGAGGCCGCTCGGGCCCCGCACGCACCGCCGGACGCCGGCGGAGCGCGCGGGGCCCGGTCACTTCGCTCCGTCGAGCGTCGGCTCGGCGGGGCGCAGTGCTGCGGAGCGGGCGAAGCGCCGCGAGGGCGGGACACGGAGGCGGGCCCCGAGGCCCGGACCCGGCAGCAGGCCGGGCCGGAGTGGACCCGGCGCACGGGCACCCGTACGGCCCGCCGCCGGGACGCACGGTCTCCGAGGAGGCTCCGGGGGAGGGGGCGGTGGCGCCGGCGCCGGGCCGGGTGCCCGAGGGCCCGGGGCACGAAGGAGCGCCGAGACACGAACGCGGGCGCCCCCGGAACAGCATGCCGTCCCGGGGGCGCCCGCGTTCGTGCGCGTCACTGCGTCACTGCGTCACTGCGTCACTGCGTCACCCGCGTCACCCGCGTGTGGCGCGCCGCGGATGCTGGGTCGTGCGGCGGCGGCCCTACTTGCGGGCGGCCGCCTTGGGCTTGGGTTTGGGCTTGGCCGTGAACTCCTCGTACGCGGCGACGACCTCCGCCGCGGGCCCGTCCATGCGCAGCGTGCCCGCCTCCAGCCACAGCGCCCGGTCGCAGGTCTCCACGATGGCCTTGTTGCTGTGGCTGACCAGGAAGACCGTGCCGGCCTGCTCGCGCAGCTGGCCGATGCGCTCCTTGCTGCGGGCCTGGAACTTCGCGTCACCGGTGGACAGGGCCTCGTCGATGAGGAGCACGTCGTGCTTCTTCGCCGCGGCGATCGAGAAGCGCAGCCGCGCGCCCATGCCGGAGGAGTACGTCCGCATCGGCAGCGAGATGAAGTCGCCCTTCTCGTTGATGCCGGAGAAGTCCACGATGTCCTCGTAGACGTCCTTCACCTCGCGGCGGGACATGCCCATGGCGAGCCCGCCGAGCACGACGTTGCGCTCGCCGGTCAGGTCGGCCATCAGCGCCGCGTTGACGCCGAGCAGCGAGGGCTGGCCGGCCGTGTAGATACGCCCCGCCGAGGGCACCTGCAGGCCGGCGACGGCCCGCAGCAGCGTGGACTTGCCGGAGCCGTTCGACCCGATGAGGCCGATCGCCTCACCCCGGTACGACGCGAAGCTGACCCCGCGCACGGCGTGCACCTCGCGCACGCCGACAGCGGGCCGCCGCGAGACGATCCGGCTGAGCGCCGAGGTGGCACTGCCCTTGCCGCCCTTCGCGCCGTGCACCCGGTACGTGATGTGCACGCCGTCGGCGACGACGGTGGGAATCCGTTCCTCAGCCACGTCCGTAGCTCTCCTCTGCACGCCAGAAGTAGACGAAACCGCCCGCGAAGAACAGCAGGCCCCAGCCCAGGCACAGCGCCCACACGTGCGGCGGGAGCTGGTTGGCGTGGAAGCTGTCGATCAGGGCGTAGCGCATCATGTCGATGTAGACGGCGGCCGGCTGGCAGCGCAGTGCCATGACGACCCAGCTCGGGATGCCCTCGTGGCTGCCGGCGAGCTTCTCGACGCTCCACATGACGCCGGACGTGTACATCCACACGCGGAGGATGAACGGCATCAGCTGCGCGATGTCCGGCGTCTTGGCGCCGAGGCGGGCCATGATCAGCGAGATGCCCGCGCAGAACAGGGACTGGCAGATCAGCGCCGGGATCGCGAGCGCCCAGTGGAAGCGCGGGTACTGCCCGAAGGCGACGAGGATCACGACGAGCGCGCACATCGAGAAGAACAGCTGCTGGAGCTGCTGGAGCACCAGCGACAGGGGCAGCGAGGCGCGCGGGAAGTGCAGCGCCCGCACGAGGCCCTGGTTGCCGGAGATGGCGCGGGTGCCGGCCGTGACCGAGCTGGACGTGTACGTCCAGATGAAGACGCCGGTCACGAGGAAGGGGACGTAGTCCGGCACGCCCTTCTTCGTCCCCAGCAGCACGCCGAAGATGAAGAAGTAGACGATCGCGTTGAGCAGCGGCGTCATGATCTGCCAGATCTGGCCGAGCTTCGCCTGGCTGTACTGGGCGGTCAGCTTCGCCGTGGCGAACGTCGTGATGAAGTGCCGCCGCGACCACAGCTGGCCGATGTACTGGCGCAGGGTGGGCCGCGCGCCGCTCACCGAGAGTCCGTGGCGTGCCGCGAGCGCGGCGAGGTCCGTCTCCGGCCCCGGTGCCGGTGGAGTGGCATGAGTCGGTGCGATCGTCTGGCTCACAGGAGTCGCTTTCGATGTGATTCGACGTGAGGGGGAAGAAAGTACACCGACGATAGAACGGCTCCGTATCGTCGCATCGAAATCGTACGGTCTCCCGACGTCGCAACGCAACCGTATCGTCCTGACGGTATGCTCAAGAGATGACCAAGGGATCGGGTACCGCACGCCGAGTCCCCGCGGGGGCCGCCGTACTCCGGGAGGACGTGACCGACGCCATCCGCGCCGCCGTCTTCGAGGAACTGGCGGCGGTCGGGTTCGCCCGGATGTCCATAGAGGGCATCGCGCGGCGGGCGGGGGTGGGCAAGACGGCCGTCTACCGGCGCTGGAAGTCCAAGCTGGCCCTCGTCCTGGACCTGGTGTCCGTCTTCGCCGCGCAGGGCCTGCCCGCCCCGGCGACCGGCTCGCTCTACGGGGACGTGCGCGCTCTGCTGCAGGTCGCCTCGGCGGCGCTGCGCCACCCGGTCGCCTCCCAGGTCATCCCCGACCTGCTGGTCGAGTCCGCGCGCAACCCCGAGATCGCCGACACCATCAGGGCGACACTGCTCGACGGGCAGCAGGGCATCGCCGCGCTGATCATCCGCGACGCGGTGGAGCGGGGCGAGCTCGCGCCCGGCACCGATCCGGACACCGCGCTCGACCTGATCGTGGGGCCGCTGTACTGGCGCCTGGCCGTGGTGCGGGGACCGCTGCCGAAGGGCTATCTGAACGACCTGGCGGCCGCGGCGGTCGCTGCGCTCAAGCGGGGCTGAGGCCGGGGCAGGCCCCGAGCCGGAGGACCGGAGGCCCGTACCGCCGGGCCGTTCGGAGCGCCGGGACGGGCGCGACGCCGGAGCCCCGGAGCCGCGGTGCACCGGCGGGCAGGCACGCCGGCAGGGATCGAGGACACGTGTACGGGCTTCCTACGCCCCCGCACACATGTCCCCTTCCGTGCCCCCTCGTCCGCCGGACGGGACCGGCCGCCCCCTCCGCCGGGCCCCTACTTGACCGCGCCCGCCATCACGCCGGACACGAACTGCCGCTGGAAGGCGAAGAACACCGCAAGCGGGATGATCATCGAGAGGAACGCGCCGGGCGCGAGCACGTCGACGTTGTTGCCGAACTGCCGGACCTGCTGCTGGAGGGCGACAGTGATCGGCGGGTTCTTGGAGTCCGCGAAGACCAGCGCCACCAGCATGTCGTTCCACACCCACAGGAACTGGAAGATGCCGAGCGAGGCGATCGCGGGCCCGCCGAGCGGCATCACCACCCGCGTGAACAGCCGGATCTCGCCCGCCCCGTCGAGCCGTGCCGCCTCCAGCAGCTCGCGCGGGATCTCCGCGAAGAAGTTGCGGAGCAGGAAGATCGCGAACGGCAGGCCGAACGCGACGTGGAAGAGGATCACGCCCAGCGTGGTCTCGAAGATGCCGATCGCGCCGAACAGCTTCGAGACCGGGATCAACGCCACCTGCACCGGCACCACCAGCAGCGCCACCACCCCGACGAACCACCAGTCGCGTCCGGGGAAGTCCATCCACGCGAAGGCGTAGCCGGCGAAGGAGCCGATCACCACGACGAGCAGGGTCGCCGGGACGGTGATCAGGACCGTGGAGAGCAGGGAGTTGGTGATGACGTGGTTGTCGAGGAGATGGGAGTAGTTCTCCAGCGTCAGCTGGGACGGCTTGGTGAAGACCTGCCACCAGCCGCTCGCCGCGATGTCGTCGGCCCCGCGCAGCGACGACAGCAGCAGTCCGATCGTCGGCATCAGCCAGAACAGGCCCACCAGCACGAGGACGACGCGCAGCACGCCGCCGCCGAGCCGCCCGGTGATCCGGGCCGGCAGCGACCGGCCGTCGCCGCCGCGCCCGGCACCGGCGCGCTCCCGCCTCCCGCCGTCCCGGGGAGCGGGCACGGCGGCCCGCCCGCGCCGCGTCCCGGCATCCGTGCGCCCGCCGGCCGGGCCGATCACCGGTTCTTCCATGGTCATCGGCGGTTCTCCCTCCGCATGCGGCGGATGTTGACGAGCATCACGGGGATCACCAGCAGGAGCAGCAGGATGGCGATCGCGCTGCCGACGCCCAGGTCGGCGTCCGTGCCGAACGAGGACCGGTACAGCTGGAGGGCCAGGACGTTGGCGTCGTCCTGCGAGGAGCCGGGCGCGATGATGTAGACGAGGTCGAAGATCTTCAGCACGTTGATCATCAGGGTGACGAGGACGACCCCGAGGACCGGGGCCAGCAGCGGCACGGTGATCCGGCGGAACACCTGCCACTCGTTGGCGCCGTCGACGCGCGCCGCCTCCAGGAGTTCCCGGGGCATGCCCGCGAGCCCCGCGGCGATCAGCACCATGGCGAACCCGGCCCACATCCACAGGTAGCTGCCGATGATGGCGGGCGTGACCAGGCGCGGGCCCAGCCACTCGACGCCGTCGTACGGCTTCCTGAAGTTCGACGCGGGCAGCGAGAGCGTCGCGCCGTCGGCCGCCTTCGGCAGGGTGAACGTCCCGTCGGCCGCCGCCGTGGCGGACGCGACGACACGGCCGTCCTTGACCGCCTGGACGGTGATGCCCTTGAGGCCGAGTTCCTTCGGGTCGATGACGTCGGGCTTCCCGCCGCCGCCCCGCGTGAAGTCGAACCAGGCGGTGCCCGTGACCTCGCCGGCCTTCGGCGCCGCGGCCCTCGCCGGCCTGGCGTCGGACGGCATCGCGCCGGGCGCCACGCCGACCAGCGGCAGCAGCACCGGCGTGCCCGCGTGGACGCTCGCCTTGGTGACGAACGAGCCGCCGCCGCCCGCCTTGAGCGGATGCACGGGCAGCGGGTGGGCGCCCGGGTAGCCGGCGGACTCGGCGAACGTGTCGTGCACGCCCACCCAGACCGCGTTGGCCACGCCGCGCGCCGGGTCCTGTTCGTAGACCAGCCGGAAGATGATCCCGGCGGCGAGCATCGAGATGGCCATCGGCATGAAGACGACCAGCTTGAACGCCGTTCCCCAGCTGACCCGTTCCGTCAGCACGGCGAAGATCAGGCCGAGCGCCGTGGCCAGTACGGGGGCCACGACCACCCAGATGACGTTGTTCTCGACGGCCTTGAGGATCGAGTTGTCGGTGAAGATCGTGACGTAGTTGTCCAGCCCGGCGAAGCGGTGGCCGGACTTGTCGAAGAACGACCGGTAGAGCGAGTACCCGATGGGGTAGACCACGAGCGCGCCCAGCAGCACCAGAGCGGGCAGCAGGAAACCCACCGCGACCGCCCTGCGCGTACCCGTCACGCTCCTGCGCGTTTTCCCTGCGGGGGGAGCCGGCGCCCCGGCGCCCCCCGCGACCGCGGTCGCCACCCGTCAGCTCTTGAACGCCTTGGCCGCGTCGGCCTCCAGCTTCTGCTGGGTGCCCGCGACGTCCTTGGGGTTCTTCAGGAAGTCCTGGAGGTCCTTCCACTCGCCCTTGCCGGGCGTCCCGCCGAACGACTGCGGCATCGAGTCCGACATGTCGAAGCGGAAGTCGTCGCCCGCCGAGATCAGCGCCTTGGCGATCGAGCGCTGCACGGCGTCCGGGTAGGCGGCCAGGTCGAGGGACTTGTCCGGCGAGACGAACCCGCCCTGCGCCGCCCAGATGCGGGCCGCGTCCGGCGAGGCCAGGTACGTGAGCAGCGCCTGCGCCCCGGGGGTGTCCTTCAGGGCCACGGCCGCGTCGCCGCCGGTCACCACGGGGGCATTCGCGCCGACCGCGGGGAAGGGGAAGATCTTCGCGTCCGTGCCGATCTTCGCCTTCGTCTGCTGCACGTTGACGCCCGCGAAGTCCGCCGCGCCGACCATCGCGGCCTTCGGGGCGTCGCCGCCGGTGAAGGTCTGCGTGACGGAGGCGGGGAACTCGGTCTGCAGGGCGCCGTCGGCCCCGCCCGCGATGGTGTCCGGCCGGCCGAAGAGCTGGCCGAGCGTGGTGAGGGCCTTCTTGACGGACGGGTCCGTCCACTTGATGGCGTGCTTGCCGAGCTGGTCGTACTTCTCGGGGCCGGCCTGCGAGAGGTAGACGTTCTCGAACCAGTCCGTGAGCGTCCAGCCGTCCGCGCCGCCCACCGACAGCGGGGTGACGCCGGAGGCCGAGACCGTGTCGGCCGTCTTGAGGAACTCGGCCCAGGTCTTCGGCACCGTCGCGCCCGCGTTCTCGAAGGCCTTGTTGTTGTACCAGACCAGGGACTTGTTGGCGGCCTTGAAGTAGACGCCGTACTGCGTGCCGTCGACGGCGCCGAGGTCCTGCCAGCCCTTGCTGTAGTTCTTCGCCAGCTCGGCCTTGGCCGCGGCGCCCAGGGGCTTGGCCCACTTCTGCGCCACGGCCTGCTGGATCGCGCCGACCTGGGGGAGCATCGCGACGTCGGGCGGGCTGCCGCCCGCGATCTTCGTGCCGAGGAAGTTGACGATGGGGTCCTGGGCCGGGACGAACGTCACCGTGGCGCTCGTCCGCTTCTCGAACGCGTCGAGCACCTTGGTGAAGTTGGCCTGTTCGGGGCCGGTCCACACGGCGGCCACCTCGATCTTCTGCCCGGTGAGCTTCGGCAGGGCGACCCCGCCCGTGCCGCCGGACGCCGACGGGCTGCTGCCGCCGCTCTTGCCGCCCTTGCCGTCGCCGGAGTCGGAGCCCCCGCATCCGGCGAGCGCCGTCGCGCCGAGCGCGACGAACACCACCGCTGCCCGGACGCCCCGTGATCTCGTGGTCGGAGCCTTGCGTGCCGTACGAGTTGTGCGCATCGCGTCTTCCCCGTCTCTCCCGTGCGCGTTCGGATCCCACGCTCGGACACGGGCGTACGCAGCCGGACGTGGCGGCGCCGTCCCGTCCCGTGCGGACCAGTCCTACGCCGGGTGTTCATGACAGGCAAGAGCGCCGCCGAGGCCGACGTGGCGATCGTGATGGGCTCGTGACGCATGCTCGGACAGGCGTCCGAGGGTCCGCCGCGAGACGCAACCGCGTACGAGGACCGTGTACGAGCCGGTCGTACGGACGCGTGCCGCGGGCGCGCACGGGCGGACGCGGGGGCTCCGGATGGACGCGCCGAGGGTGAGGGGGCGCCAGCGCGGCCGTCGCGCCCGGGCGCGGGCGGCGGGTGTTGCCCTACGAGTACACCGGGGTCACGGATGCGCCGGGGTCAACGGGGCCACCGGGTCCGCCGCGACCGAACGCGCCGCCCGGTCCATCGCGCTCGCCAGCAGCGCCAGGTCCGTCGGCCCGTTGCCCAGCTCGCGCACCGGCCTGCGGGCCGGGGGATCACCCATCCGCTCCCACTCCAGGGGGGCCACCGAGGGCCGTTGCGTGGCCGTGCGGGGAATGCGGCCCGTCACCCGGCCGCCCTGGAACACCGTCGCCTGCCCGTCGGCGCCGACGAGGCTGCCCCGGCCCGGCGTCGGGTCCTCGGGGGCGGGGGAGACGGCAGGCGCGTCCAGCACCGCCCGCAGCCGCACCGTGCGGGCCAGCTCCGTGCCCGCCGTGCGCTCCGGCGCGGCCGACGCCGCCACCAGAT
>NZ_JAKGCV010000098.1 GCF_021556455.1 Streptomyces fuscigenes
CGGGCGCGCAGGGACGGGGGCGCGGGGCCGCGACCTCCGCGCCTGTGCGCGCACGGCCGGACACAGGAGAGGCCCCGACGGCTCCCCGCCGGGCCGCCCGCGGGGCAGCCCGCGGGGGCGCGCACAAAGGACGCCCGCACCTCACCCCCTCCTCACACGCCGGACCCCGCCGACCGCAGTACGGTGAGCGCATGCGCCCCGACATGCCTGCCGACCACACCTCGGAAGCCGAGCGCCTGCTGCGCACCGCGGCCCGGTATCCGGAGGACCAAGAGCCCCTGCTTCTCCAGGCGGCGGCCCATCTCGAACTGGCCGGCGCCAGAGACCGGGCCTCCGGGCTCTACGACCAGTTGCTGTCGCCCGGCCCCGACCAGCCGAAGACCGAGCACCCGCAGCTCGTGAAGGCCCTCAAGGCCGCCAATCTGTGGGACTTCGGCCACGAGGCGGAAGCCCGGATGATCATCGGCGGCGTGCAGCTCGCGGCCCCCCTGGAACCGGCGCCCTGGGAGATCGTCGCCGAGACCCTGGAACGGCACGACGAGCCGGAGGCGGCCCACGACGCGTTCACCGCCGCGCTCAACCTGCTGCTCACCCCCGGTGAGGAAGTCCCCTACGCCACGCACGCGCTCCTCATCGGCCGGCACCGCACCCGCCGGCTCCTGGGTCTGCAGCACGACGCCTGGGACACCCTCGCCGACCAGGTCAACCCCGCGTCCGTCCCCCTGGACGAGCTGCACGACCCCAAGCGCCTGTGGGCCCTCGGCTCGGACAACCCGGACGAGCTGCAGGCGGAGATCAACCTGCTGCGCGCGGAGCTCGGCTCGTACCGCACGGCCCTGTCCCGCCCGTTCCCCGTCGCCGTGCTGCACTGGCCGGAGGCGGAACTCAGCGAGCTGATCGCCGCGTACCCCCCGCTCGCCGAGGAGTACCCCTCGCACGAGGCGCACCTGGCGCGCGTCGAGACCGCGCTGCGCGAACTCGCCGCGGCGGGCACCCCCAACCTGGGCGTCGTCACCGGCACGGTTCCCTCGTACGAGGCCTTCGCCGCCTCCGAGGCCGCACCGCCCACCACGACCTCGCTGCTCCCTCTGTACGCCACGACCCTGGCCGCCCGCGGCCGCGCGACCCCCTGGCCCCCGCCGCGGAACGCCGCCTGCTGGTGCGGCTCGGGCAAGCCGTACAGGCAGTGCCACGGGGCGGGTTGATACCACCGATCGTCGCGGACTCGGCGGGGCCGGGGCGGGCGGTAGACGCCTCCGGCCCCGCCGGAGGCGTTCCTGGGGTGGAACAAGAAGGCGTGCTTACGGGGAGTGCACGGCGCTTCACATCACTGCGACCGCGCCATGTCCCTCAGTCCACGATCCCCCAGCCCCTGGCGGATACAGAACCTCCCCAACCAGTCTCCGTCCGCCATACGGAAGCGATCCCCAGCCCCTCCAAGTAGCCCGCGTACACGCCCACGTCGCTCGAGAACAAAGCCAGCAGGTACGGCCGCTCCCGCCCCTGATACAGAAAGTGGCTGTACTCCATCAGCTGGCCGACAGCCTGCCGCACAGCCTCCGTGGGATTCTTGCGTTGAATTACCTTGGCCTCGACCAGCACCTCCCGCCCGGGTTCACCCTTCAACGCGGAAGGGCGGAGAACGAGATCGCGGGGATGCTGGAGCTTAGTTATAGGCAGGAATCCTTGATCGGCCGCATGTGTCGCGAAATCGCTTATCAGTGTCTCGTGCGTCCGTCGTTTGATCTGCTGCTTCGCCGAGATATGAGCAACGTAGTCGGAGCTGTCCTTCGGTTCGAACCCCGCGAGTGCGTCTCGCTCATCCCCTACATCAGTGGGCCCTACGTGACCCTTATAGCGATAGGAAACAGGTATGACCGTCTCCGAGTCCTCGACCAGCCACGCGGCGTGGGCACGACTCACATCGCTGAGCAAGCCCGAAGCATAGACAAGGTCCTCATACAACTCCTGGTCGGAAGGCATCGCGGAGAGGTCGTAGCCGCGTGCGATAACACTGGCCGCCTCGTACGCCTTTGGACGGATCGCCGTCGGTTTGAGCTGAGGTTCACGCACCCAACCGTTTCGCCTCTGCATCGCCGAAAGTCTGCGCAGCCGATCCGCACTGCGGCGCAGGTGCTCCTCCCTCACCGCCCCTCGGCCCACCTTGTCCTCCAGCTTGGTGATTCCTTGCTGCAGGGTGAGCCACACGGTACGCAGGTCGGTGCTGAAAATATAGGCGAGATACACCCCGTCGACCGCTTCACTATTGATGCGGGGGTCGTATACCCCAATCCATGGCGTTGCGGCCGCCGTCGACTGGCCTCCGTAACCCCGAGCGAACAACGGCTCGGGCAGTCCCAAGTCTTTCCGGTTCTTGACGTCCCGCAGAATCTGCTGCCCGACGACGCCCCTCTTCGTTCCCGCGGTTGCGTCGTACGTCTTCCCGATGTCGACAAGAACGCTCTGGAGTCCCATGGATCAACTTTACGGGCTTCACGAAGCAGGTCAGGGACCAACGGGCCACATCAGCTCGGCTGGCGTCAGCACCTGACGCTTCGTCCGACGTCGCGAACGTCGAGGTGTGACGCGGCCCCGCGGGTGGCAAAGGCTTCTCGTCACATGACGAGGAGGACCGCATGTCCGATCGCTCCCAGGCAGGATCCGGAGAACGACTCCAACGGCTGACCGTTGTCCGGCACGGGCAGAGCACCGCCAATGTTTTCTGGGCGCGGGCGATCGAGGCCGAGGACTCGGAGATGGTCGGGGAAGGGATCGACGCCGACGTCGCCCTTTCAAGGCTCGGGACCGAGCAGGCGCGAGCGCTCGGGTGCTGGCTCGTGGAACTGCCGGAGGGCGAGCGCCCGGGCCTCGTCGTCTGCTCGACGTATCTGCGGGCCCGGCAGACCTGGGAGGCCATGGCCCGCGTCGTGGCCGGTGCGGGGGCGGACGTTTCCCATGCCGTGCTGGACGAGCGGTTGCGCGACCGGGAGATGGGGGTGTTCGAGCTGCTGCCACCGCCCGCGCTGCGGGCCCGGGCACCGGAGGAGGCCGCTCGTCGCGACCGGCTGGGCGAGTGGTTCTACCGGCCGCCCGGGGGCGAGTCCCTCGCCGATGTGGCTTTGCGCGTCAGGGACTTCCTCACGGAATTGCGTGCCGCCGACGACACACCCGCGCACGTGCTGCTCGTCGCACACGACTCCGTGGTGCTGTCGGTCCGGCACGTGCTGGCGGGCATCGGCGACCCGGTCCCCGAGGAGACGCCCGTGCCCAACGCCTCGGTGTCGTCCTGGCAGCGGGCGCCGGGCGCGGCGAGCCCTCTCCGGCTCGTGGAGTTCGGCAGCACGGGACACCTCACGGCATCCTGAGCAGCGAGAGAGACGCTCAGGAAGTCCACGATGGTCACCGCGAGACCCGTCCCGGCGGCGTCCAGCATCAGGCGGTGCGTCTCGCGTCCGGTTTCGCCGTGCTCGTTCGACTCCGGCACCGCGTTCTCGTCGGCCGTCACCATGCTGCGTCATCCATGCGGCCACGATTCCACGAGTGGTGAATTTCTCGCCGGCCTCCGGCGGGCGGGGCGTCCGCACTGGCTAGGCTCGATCCGTTCAGAGTGTGAGAAACCGGTCGCCGGCCGGCGGTGGCGCGTCCGTGCCGCGTCGGCGGCGGATCAACGAGGACGGCAAAAGTGGCGAAGTTGGCAGCGTTGGCGAGGATTCCGGGATCGGCTCCGGCGGCGGCCGCGGCCGCGGGCGGTCTGGTCGGCGGCTTCGCCGTCGCGCGGTGGACGAAGAAGCGGCAGCTGGGCGGGGCGGCGCTGCTGGGCGCGGGCACGGTGGCGGCGGTGCAGTGGCAGCGGGCCTCGGGGACGAAGGCCGCGGTCGGGCTCGGCACGGCCTATCTGGCCGCGTTCGCGGGTGCCCATCCGCTGGCGAAGAAGATAGGGCCCTGGCCCGCCGTCTTCTCGGTCGCGGGCGGCGTGGCCGCCGCGTCGTACGCCGTCACGCGTCGCTGAAGCCCGGGCTCCCGAGGCCGCCACAGGGCGCCGGACCAGGCCCCGTGGCGGCTTCGTCCGTCTCGACGAGGCGCGATCCCCTGTGGGCAGGACGGCGGAGGCAGGGCGGGCGAAGCTGCCAGGGCAGGGGCCGGGGCTGGGGGGCACGCGCGGGAGCAGCCGCCCCGCGCACCCGCCCGGCGCCCCCGACCCGCCTCCGCACCCGCCCCGCGCCGCAGCTACGCCTACGCGCCCAGCGCGTGCGAGACCGTGTAGATCAGGAGGCCGGCCAGCGCGCCGACGACCGTGCCGTTGATGCGGATGAACTGCAGGTCGCGCCCGATGTGCGCCTCGATCTTCTTCGACGTGTCGTCGGCGTTCCAGCTCTTGACGGTGTCCGTGATCAGCGACGTGATCTCGCCGCGGTACGTGGAGACGACGTAGGACGCCGCGTCCTCGATCCAGCCCTCCAGCTTGTCCTGGAGCCGCTCGTCCGTCGCGAGCCTGCGGCCGAGCGCGAGCAGCGAGGTGCGGGCCCTCGTGCGCAGCTCGCTGCTGTCGTCCTCCGCCGCCGAGATGATCATGCTGCGCAGGGACGACCACGCCGACGCGATGATGTCCTGGACCTCGGGCCGGGCGATCAGGTCCGACTTCAGCCGCTCGATCCTGGTCCGCGTCTCGGTGTCCGACTGCAGGTCGGAGGCGAAGTCGCGCAGGAAGCGGTCGATGGCGCCGCGCGCGGGGTGCGCGGGCATGTCCCGCATCTCCGTGACGAAACGCAGCAGCTCCTTGTAGACCCGCTCGCCGATGCGCCGGTCCACGAACCGGGGGGTCCAGCCGGGCGCGCCGCCCTGTACGGCGTCCATCACGGAGTCCTCGTGCGCGATCAGCCAGTCCCGGCCGCGTGCGCAGACGAGGTCGACGGCACGGTGGTGCGCGCCGTCCGCCACGACGCGGTTCAGGGTCTTGCCGATCACGGGAGCGATCTCGGCCGCGTCCGCCCGCCGCGTGATGGCCTCGCCGACGACGGCCTGCACGTCGGAGTCCCTCAGGACCGTGATCGCGCCGCGCAGCGCCGTGGCCGCCTCCGCGGTGACGCGTTCCGCGTGCTCGGGTTCGGCCAGCCAGGCGCCGACGCGCCGCCCGATGCCGAGGGCGCGCAGGCGGGCACGCACGACGTCGGCGGACAGGAAGTTCTCCCCAACGAACTGGGCGAGCGACGCCCCGAGCTGGTCCTTCTTGTTGGGGATGATCGCCGTGTGCGGGATGGGCAGGCCGAGCGGGTGGCGGAACAGCGCGGTGACCGCGAACCAGTCCGCGAGCGCGCCGACCATGCCGGCCTCGGCGGCGGCGGCCACGTAGCCGGCCCAGCCGCCCGCGCCCTCGTGCCGGCCCCAGGTGGTCAGCGCGTAGACGGCGGCCACGAAGACCAGCAGCGCGGAGGCGGTGGTCTTCATGCGGCGCACACCGCGGCGCTTCTCCTCGTCCGCCGCCGTGTACGAGAAGGACGGCAGGCCCCCGCCCCCGCCCCCACCCGCCGCGAGACGCCGGGGCCCGGGTCCGGATCCGGTTCTGCATCCGGATCCAGAACCGGCACCAGCACCAGCACCAGCACCAGCACCACTGTCCGTGCCACGGGCACCACTCGCACCGTCCGCGCGACCGGCACCGCCCGGGACGTCCTCGTCCGGGACGTGCTCGTCCGGGACGTGCTGGGACGCCCGTCCCGCTTCACCGCGTTCCATTCACTCCCACCCGTCCACGCCCGCCACGTCACTCCCAGCGTTCATGCCCGTCCATGCCCGTCACACATCCGCACAGGCACGTACACGACAAGTAATGCCGACTGATCCGGAACCTCCTGTACGCATTGTCCCTCTTGAGTGGTGACTCCCCGAGCGCGCGCCAAGTTCCCCCGCCGTGACGGATGATGTTTTTTGTACGTAGAGGTGAGGTGAACCCGGGGCATGACGAGACAGCGTGGCCTGGCAGTTTTCGCGGCGATGATCGCGGTCGTGGGCCTGGTGTGTGCCGGGATCTTCGTCGGACTCGGCCCGGGCCGGGGCGTCACGGACGAGGTCGCGAGCGGGCTGCTCGGGCACGGCGACGAGGGCAGCACCTCCGTCGCCGTCGACGGCACCGACGGCAGGGCGCCCGGCAGCGGCGCGGCGGCGGACGGCCAGGACCTGCCGCACCGGGCCGCGCCCGCCGCGTCCGGTGCCTGGACCGGCACGTGGGCCGCCGGCCCGGTCGGTGCCGAGCCCGGTCTGCCGCACGGCCTGCCCGGCCGTTCGATCCGCAACATCGTCCACACGAGCATCGGCGGCACAGCCGCGCGTGTCACGGTCTCCAACCTCTACGGCACCGCGCCCCTGTACGTGGCGCACGCGTCGGTCGCGGTCGCCGCGGACGGCGGCCCGACGGCCGTACCGGGCACCATGCGGCGGCTGTCCTTCGGCGACACCCGCTCGGCCTCGGTGATCGTGCCCGTGGGCCGGCAGGCGGTGAGCCTGCCGGTGGCGCTGGGCGTCCCGGCGGACGCCGACCTGCTGCTGACGCTGTACACGCCCGCGCCGGGCGGCGCGGTGACGTACCACGCCTTCGCCCGCCAGACGTCCTACCTCGCGCAGGGCGACCGGACGGAGGACACGTCGGGCGCCGCGTACGCGGCCCGCAGCTTCCACTGGCGCTATGTGACCGCGGTCGACGTGTCGAACCGTGACGCGGCCGGCACGGTCGTGGCCTTCGGCGACTCGATCACGGACGGCATCGGCTCGACCCTGGACCGCAACCGCCGCTGGCCCGACTTCCTGGCCTCCCGCATGCGGCAGGGCAGCTACGGCCGCTACGGCGTGGTCGACGAGGGCATCGGCGGCAACCAGGTCCTGCGCGACGCCTCGGCGAAGCGCAACGGCCGCAGCGGCGTCGTCCGCTTCGGCGACGACGCGCTGGCCCGACCGGGCGTCCGCGCCGTCTTCGTCGACCTGGGCGTCAACGACATCCTGCACGGGCACCAGCTCAGCGGCGCGCCCATCGTCGCCGGCCTGAAGAACATCGTGCGCCAGGCCCACGCGCACGACCTGCGGGTCGTCGGCTCCACTCTGACGCCGTTCGGCTCGCACGCCGGGTACGACGCGACGAAGGAGCGGGTACGCGACGAGGTCAACGCGGCGATCCGCGCCGGTGGCGTCTTCGACTCGGTCGTGGACTTCGACCGGGTGCTGCGCGACCCGTACGCCCCGAACCGGCTGGCCCCGGCCTACGACTCGGGCGACGGCCTGCACCCCAGCGACGCCGGGTACCAGGCGATGGCGTCCGCCGTCGACCTGCGCACCCTGCTGGGCACGCGGACACCGGCCGCCACCTGAGAGCGGAGCCCCGCCACCGCGCAGGCCGGCCCCGGCTCCGGCCCCGCTCCCCCTGGACGACCCCGGCCCGGGCCCCGGCCCCGCTCTCCCTCGACGGCTCCGGCCCGGACCCCGACCCGGGCGCTCGCTCAGATCAGCGCTCCCCGGCCGGCGCCGAGTCCGCCCCGGGCGCGCGTCCCTCAGAGCTCCTTGCGGAACCCGTCGCCGCGCCGGCGGCCGTCGCGCCGTTCGCGCTGCGCCGCCTGGCGCGCCCTGCGCTCCTCGCGCAGGGCGTCCTGGCGTGCCCTGCGCTCCTCGCGCAGGGCGTCCTGGCGTGCCCTGCGCTCGGCCCACCGCTCCTCCTGCAGCGCCCGGTACTGCTCGTGGCGGGACCACCGGTCCTCGTGACGGGCCATGCGGTCCTCGTACGACTCGCCGCCCGGGCCCAGCCGGCCCCGCTTGCGCTCCTCCTTGAGGCGGCGGCGCTCCTCCTTGCGGAGCTTGCGCTCCACGCCGACCCCGCCCATCAGCGCGAACCCGGTCACGACGACCTTCGGCGAGTCGGGGGCGGGGCCGATGCCGGCCACCTCGCGACGGTCCGGGGCCTCGCCGAAGCCGCCCATGAAGCCGAAGCCGCGCACCTCGACGTCGAGGTCCGGCGGCACGGTGACCTGGACACCACCCATGACGGCGAAGCAGCGGAGGACGGTGTCCGGACCCTCGAACCGTGCCTCGCGCAGGTCGATCTCGCCGCCGCCCATGAACACCACGGCGTTGAAGACGCGGCCCACCGTCCACCGGCCCCGCCGTCCGAAGCCGCCCATGAAGCCGAAACCGCCGCGGGACGTGGCCTCGCTGCCTCCCACCCGCCCGGCCCAGGCGCCGGCGCCGGCCGGGGCGGGGCCCGCGGCCGGGGCGGTCCCCACCGCGCGGACCGTGCCCGGCTCGGGCAGGTCGCGTACGAGCGGCACCAGCTCGCCGTGGGTGCGGGCCGTGTAGGCGAGGCCGAGGCGTTCGTCGAACTCCGCCATGTCCAGCCTGCCCTCGGCCACCGCCTCGCGCAGCCGCTCGGCGACCTGCTCGCGCTCCGCGTCCGACGCCCGGGTCTCGGGCGCGTGGCCCTCCCCCGTCTCCCGCTCGGGCAGTTCACTCGTCATGCCGACCAGCGTAGCCAACGGGCCATGCCCGGGCACGGGGTTGGACGACCGGGTTGCACCGCCCCCGGCTCCGGCGACCCGGCGTGCGGGCCCCGCGGCCCGGCCGGCCGGCACCGCCGGAGGACGGAACGGGGCGGCCGGGCCGGGCGCGCACGCACCGGCCCGCCGGGCGCCCGGGTCGGACGCCGGCTCAGGCGTCCGCACGTTCCCCGTACATCTTCGCGATCACGGACTCGATGTCGGGCTCGCGCACCGACAGGTCGACCAGCGGGTACGCGGCCGCAACCCGCGCGACGAGGGGCGCCGCAGAGCGGTCCGCGGGGAACGCCAGGTACTGGCGGGTGCCCTCGACACGGGTGACCCGCACGGACGGTTCGTCCGCCAGCTCGATGGGCGGTGCCTCGTGCTCCAGGTCGACCACCAGGACGCGTTCACTGCCGCCGGCCTCGTGCAGACCGGCGAGCCCGCCGTCGTACAGCAGCCGCCCGTGGTCGATGACCATGACGCGGCGGCACAGCTGCTCGATGTCCTGGAGGTCGTGGGTCGTCAGCAGCACCGTCGTCCCCCGGTCGCGGTTGAGGTCGCGCAGGAACTCCCGCACCCGGGTCTTGGAGATGACGTCGAGGCCGATCGTCGGCTCGTCCAGGTAGAGCACGTCGGGGTCGTGCAGCAGGGCCGCGGCGATGTCGCCGCGCATCCGCTGCCCCAGGGAGAGCTGCCGCACCGCGACGTGCAGCAGGTCGCCGAGACCCAGCAGTTCGACGCACCGGTCGAGGTTCTCGCGGAAGCGGGCGTCGGGCACCCGGTACATGCGGTGGGCCAGCCGGTAGGAGTCGATCAGCGGCAGGTCCCACCACAGTGTCGTGCGCTGACCGAACACCACGCCGATGCGGGAGGCGAGCCGGGTCCGTTCGCGCGACGGGTCGATCCCCGCCACCCGCACCCGGCCGCCGCTCGGCGTCAGGATGCCGGTCAGCATCTTGATCGTCGTGGACTTGCCGGCGCCATTGGGCCCGATGTAGCCGACCATCTCGCCGCGCGCGACCCGGAAGCTGATCCCGTCGACGGCCCGGACCTGCCTCGTCTCGCGCCGGAACCTGCCGACCCGGCGCCGCACGTCGAAGACCTTCTCCAGGCCGTCCAGTTCGATGAATGCCCCGGCCTCGCCGTGCATGACCCGTCCACTTCCCATCCGCTCTCGTCCGATCGTCCCGGCCCTCCCCGCCCGGGCCTCGCCCGCGCGGCGCCGCAGCCGTCCGGGCCCGCACCCGCACCCGCCGTGCCCGCCCCGCCCCCCGCACTCCACGGACCGCCTGCAACCGCCCGTCAGCGGCCCGTCAACTGCCCGTGCTCCGATACGACCTGATCCCCAGGCGCCACACCAGTCCCGCCAGCGCGCAGCACAGCACGGCCACCGCAGGGGCCAGGAACGCGACCCCGTCCGGCATCCCGAGCGGCAGCGGCCGGCGCAGCACGTACAGGGCCGGCATCCAGTTGACGAAGGCCAGCGGTACGACGAAGGTCGCGCCGCGCACCAGGTCCTTCGCGAACAGCCCGGGCGGGTACTGCAGCAGCGTCGTCCCCCCGTACGTGAAGGCGCTCTGCACCTCCGCCACGTCCTGCGCCCAGAACTGGAAGGCCGCGCCGACGACGAAGACGGCGGCGAAGATCAGCCCGCCGCTCAGCACCATCAGCGGCACCATGGCGACGCGTACGGGATCCCAGTCGACGTCCACGGCCGCCAGCGCGTACGCGAGCACCGCGCCGCCCTGCACGATCCGCCCGATCCGGCGCAGCGCGAACCGGTCCGCCGCGACCTGCGCCAGCACCGGCGCGGGCCGCAGCAGGAGCACGTCGAGCGTTCCGTCGCGCACCCGCGAGCCGATGCGCTCCGTCGAGCCCATCACGAGGTCGGTGAGGCCGAACGCGGTCGTCGACGTGCCGTAGAGGAAGGCGACTTCGGGCAGCGAGAACCCGCCCAGGGCCCGCACCTGCGAGAACATCAGCAGGATGGTCACGAAGTCGAACGCCGTCGCCGCCAGGTTGCCGAAGGTGGTGGCCGCGAAGGACAGCCGGTAGGTCAGCTGCGACCTGATCCCCATGGCGGCGATCAGCCCGTAGGCCCGGACCCCGTCCCGCAGCAGCGCCCACCGCCCGCCCGCGCCCGCGACCGGTGCCGGCGTGGCCGGTGTGGCTGAGGTGGCCGGTGTGGCCGGTGTGGCCGGTGTGGCCGGTGCCGGGGGTACGACTCCACCGGCGGCGGGGGCGGGCGGACCGGGTACGGCGGGCACGGCACGTACCGCGGCAGGACCGGGCACGGCGGGGCCCGGCGTCGCGGCCCCCTCGCGCGCCGGAGCCGCGGTGGGTGCCGCGCCCGTGCCCGGGTGACTCTCCTCGCCCGGGCGTGCCCCCGGGGGCACCGCTCCCGGCGTCGCGTCCTCAGCCACCCTGGACCACCACCCTGCGCGTCGCCGCGGACTGGAGCAGCCGGCCGGCCCCGAGCAGCATCGCGGCCCAGGCGGCCTGGAACGCGTACACGCCCGCCACGTCCCACCCGCTGTACGTGCCGAGCAGGACGTCCGCCGGCAACTGAAGGATCGACGACCAGGGCAGGGCCCGCGCGATCTGGCCGAGCAGGCCCGGGAAGACGTTCAGCGGCAGGAGCATTCCGGACCAGAACGTCGCGGCGAGCCCCGCGATCTGCGCCACGCCGGTGCCGTCGAGCAGCCAGAACGCGGCCAGCGCCACGACGTAGCGGATGGCGAAGCTCACCACGAGTCCCAGCACGGCGGCCGCCAGGAACGCGGCCCACACCAGGGGATCGTGCGGCAGCGTCAGGTCGAAGAAGGACCAGCCGGCGAGCAGCGGCAAGGCACCGCGTGCCAGCAGTTGGAAGGCGGCCCGGCCGAGGTCCTGCGCCATCCACCACAGTTGCAGGTCGGCCGGGCGGTACAGGTCGACGGCGATGTCACCGGTGCGGATGCGCTCGGTCAGCTCGTTCTCGAATCCGCCGCCCATGATGCCGGTCGCCGCGAGCATGCCCTGGCTGACCCAGACGAAGGTGACGGCCTGCGACAGGCCGTAGCCGCCGAGATGCGGTCTGAGGTGCCACAGGGCCACGTAGGTGTAGGCGATGATGAAGCCGAAGACCGTGTTCGTGAACACCCCGGCCAGGGTCGCCGTCCGGTAGGTCGCGTAGCGGCGGAACGAACCCGCCCACACGACGGCGTACAGCCGCACAGCAGCCCCTCTCCGGCCGGCCTGTTCCAGGCTCCTCCGCGGAGCCCCGTCCGAGCCCTTTGCACAGCTCGTCCGGACCCCTTCCGGTCCGGAAGGGGCCGTTCCCGGCTTCGGCCGGAGCGAGCGACCCTAGCCCAACGGGGTGGGCGGGGGCGATCGGATTTCCGCGCGCGGGGCGACACTCGAATCTGTGCCGGACTGACGGTGTTTCATGGACATGTGTGCCGATATGCAATAAGGGGTGCCTCGCTGCCCTGAACGACGACGACCCGAGACGACACCGTTATGCCGAAGCGTGCACCTTCGGCCACGGCCGAGGAGTCTTCCCCTATATGAGTGACGAGCCATCGCAGCAGGGCCAGGACCCGGAAGAGCAGTCCGGGCCCGCAGGAAGGCCGTCCACCGGCGGCAACGGAGCCGCGGGGAAGCCCTCCGAAGGGGGCTCCGGGTCCGGCGCGAAGCCGCCCGCGGGCCCGTCGTGGGCCAGGAAGAGGCCCCCGGCGGGCAGCGGTGACTCCCCGTCGGACGCCAAGCGGTCCACCGACGGCCCCGAGACGTCGAACGAGCCGTCCAGCGGCGCACCCGAGGCCGACGGGAAGCCGGCCGAGCCACCCACGGGCGCCTCGAAGAGCGGCGGGAAGCCCGCTCCCGCCGACGGCAAGCGCTCCCCCGCCGACGCGAGGAACGGCGGGAAGCCCGCTCCCGCCGACGCGAGGCCCTCCCCCGCCGGCGCGAAGACGGACGGAAAGCCGTCCACGGGCGGCTCCGGCGCGTCGGACAAGCCGCCCACCGGCGCCTCCGCCTCCGCGTCCCGCGCCGAGCCCCCCGCCCCCGCCCCCGCCGCGGTCCCCGCTCCCGGCGACCGGCCCGGCGCAGGCACCGGTTCCGGTTCAGCGGCCGGTCCCGCCTCCCCCACCGCCTCCGGCCCGTCCCCGAGCGGCGGCCCCGGCAACGGCGTTCCGGCAGCAGGGCCCGGCGACGGCCGAGCACGGTCCGCCGACGGCGAGGGCAAGGGCCGGAGCAAGCGGCAGCGCCGCCGGCGCACCGGTCTGCGCCGGCTGCTGCCGACCTGGCGCATGGTGCTGTTCGGCATCCTCGGCCTCGCGGTGATCGTGGTGGGCGGGTTCGTCGCCGGCTACAACCTGGTCGACATCCCCGCGGCGAACGCGGCGGCCACCGCGCAGTCCAACGTGTACCTCTACAAGGACGGCACCCCGATCGCCAGCGACGGCGAGATCAACCGGGAGAACGTCGCGCTGCGGCAGGTCCCCCTGACGACGCGCCGCGCCGTACTGGCGGCCGAGGACCGCGGCTTCTACGGCGAGCCCGCCGTCGACCCGCTCGGCATGGTTCGCGCAGCGTGGAACACCGCCACCGGCAAGGGCACGCAGGGCGGGTCGACCATCACCCAGCAGTACGTGAAGAACTACTACCTCGGCCAGGAGCAGACGATCCCCCGCAAGGCCAAGGAGTTCTTCATCGCCGTCAAGCTGAACAGGGAGAAGTCCAAGGAGAGCATCCTCCAGGGCTACCTGAACACCAGTTACTTCGGCCGCAACGCCTACGGCATCCAGGCGGCCGCGCAGGCGTACTACGGCAAGGACGTCGAGCAGCTCGACACCGCCGAGGGCGCCTACCTGGCCTCGCTGCTGAACGCGCCCAGCGAGTACGACGTCACCGCGCACCCGGAGAACACCCGCGCCGCCACCGACCGCTGGAACTACGTCCTCGACGGCATGGTCAAGCAGCACTGGCTGAGCGAGGCGGACCGCACCCGGCTCCGCTTCCCCGCACCCACCCACTCCGGGCCCTCCCGGGCCGGCCTCTCGGGCCAGCGCGGCTACATCGTCGAGGCCGTCAAGGACTACCTGGCCCGCACCAAGGTCCTCGACGAGAGGACCCTGGCGAGCGGCGGCTACCGCATCACCACGACCCTCCAGAAACCGCGGCAGAACGCCCTGGTCAAGGCGGTCGACGACAACGTCAATTCGAAGCTGGACCGGCACCGCGCGGCCGACCGCGACGTCCGGGTCGGCGGCGCGTCCGTCGACCCGGCGACGGGCGAGGTCGTCGCCATGTACGGGGGCATCGACTACACGAAGCAGTACGTGAACAACGCGACCCGGCGCGACTACCAGGTCGGCTCCACCTTCAAGCCGTTCGTCCTCGCCTCCGCCGTCGAGAACAGGTCGAGGACGCAGCAGGGCGACCTGATCACTCCCAACACCCACTACAACGGCGACAACCACCGCATGGTGCAGGGCCCGAACGGGCCCACCGGCTACGCCCCCGACAACGAGGACGACCGCGACTACGGCACCATCACCGTGCGCACGGCCACGAACAAATCCGTCAACGCGGTGTACGCGCAGATGGCGGAGGACGTCGGCCCCGCCACCGTCCAGCACACCGCCGTCGACCTGGGCATCCCCTCCACCACGCCCGACCTCACCGCCACCCCGTCCATCGCGCTGGGCCCGGCCACCGCGAGCGTCCTCGACATGGCGCAGGCCTACGCGACGCTCGCCCACCACGGCGTGCGCAAGACGTACACGCTGGTCGTCCGGATCACCAAGAACGGCAAGTCCGTCGACCTCCCGGCCCGCGCCTCCGCGCAGGCCGTCAGCCGCCAGGCCGCCGACACCACGACCTCCGTGCTGCGCACGGTCGTCGACAGCAGCGAGGGCACCGGCACCGCGGCCCGGGCGGCGGGCCGGCCCGCCGCGGGCAAGACCGGCACGGCGGAGGACGACCGGGCCGCCTGGTTCGCCGGCTACACCCCCGACCTGGCCACCGTCGTCGCCCTGATGGGCGCCGACCCGGACACCGCCAAGCACAAGCCGCTCTACGGCGCCCTCGGTCAGGCCCGCATCAACGGCGGCGGGCCGCCCGCGCAGATCTGGGGCCAGTACACGGCCGCAGCGCTGAAGAACTCCCCCGTCCAGAGCTTCCACCTGCACCTCCAGCACGGCGCGGCGCAACGGCACGAGCCGTCGGGGAGTCCCTCCGACGCCTCCAGCAGCCCCGGCGGCACCCCCTCGGCGACAGCGGGCGGCGACACCGCCGGGCAGGACACGGGCGGCACGGACGACGGCGGCACCGGCGACAACGGCGGCGGCACGAACGGTACGACGGGAGACGGCGGCACCGACGGCGGCACGCAGAGTCCGACCGGCGGCCAGACGGGCACGACGGGCGGTGACACCGGGGGGACCGACACCGGCGGCACCGACACGGGCGGCACGGACACCGGGGGAACGGACACCGGCGGGACGGACGGCGGCGCAACCGACGGCGGCGGCACGGACGGCGGCGGGCCGGGCGGCGCGGGCGGCCCCGGGCCGGGCGGAACCGGTGACACCGGCGGCACGGCGGGGCCCGGACCGGGCGGCGGGACGACGGGAGGGCCCTCGACGGACGGCGGC
>NZ_JAKGCV010000099.1 GCF_021556455.1 Streptomyces fuscigenes
CCGTTCCCGTTCCGCCTGTTGTGTCACCGAAGGTGACCGCCTACGGTTCGCCCATGGCGACCACGTCGCACCCCTCACCCCCGCCGCCGCGGCCGGCACGGCACCCCGGGCCGCCCGGGAGCCTCGCGCCCTCCTCCGCCCGCCGGCGTCCCGCGTGAGCGCCATCGGCCCCGTGGAGGACGGCCCCGCCGACGAACCGGCCCCGCCGCACGACCGGCCCGCGGACGCGGACGGCCCCGAGGGGGACGGCTCCCCCGGCGACGCCGCCGAAGACGCACACCACCACGCACGGCGCCACCTGCGCACACTCCGCCGCGCCGCACTCGGCACGGGCGTCCTCGCCCTCACCCTGGCGGCCATCGCCAACGCCCTTGCGAGCCAGCACCGTTCCACCCGTGACCGTGGGCCGGGGCCGGCCGCGATCACCGCCGTGACCTATCGCGGCCTCACCGTGCCGGCCGACCCCGCCGACCGGAGCTTCACACTCCGCATCCGTGTCACCGCCGCGCCGGGAGCACCCGTCACCGTCCAGGGCATCCGGCACCCCTTCACCGCGCTCACCACCCGCAGCGACCCGCCCACGCCCTTCACCGTGTCCGAACACCGGCCCCGCGACGTCACGTTGACGATCACCGTCGAGGACTGCGCCGCCACCCCCCTCGATGTCCGACTGCCTTTCCTCGACGTAACACTGCGTAATGAGGATGCAATACGGAAGCACACCGAAGTACTGAACCGCGCCTACGCCACCGGCATCGGGGACGCCCTGACGACCATCTGCGCGCGTCAGTACCAAGATCCACCCAAGCCCCTTATCGGAACTGGGCGTTCTCATCATGTGAACACAGCGCCACCGTACGGAAACGCCCGATCTGCCCTCCCTGTGCACCCATCCCCTCCGCCGCGTCATAACAAGAAAGTCACAGCATGAGCGCGCCGGGCGCCCGAGGTGTCCCATCTCGCTTAGAGTCACGGCCAGTTACCGCGCTGCCGGGCGCGTCATGAACCTCCGGCACCAAACCCGTTCGACCCGGCGAAAACCCGGCCCCTCGCCAGAGGATGCCGAGCCAGGGAGAGGATTTACCGTGCGACAGCGTTCTTCCATGCTCATACTCACCGCGGTGCTCACCACCGGAGCACTCACCCTCACCGCCTGCGGGTCGCGCGACAACAAGGACAAGGGTTCCGGCGGCAGTTCCGGCGGCAGCGGCAACACCACGGTCACCATCGGCGTCGACGCGCCCCTCACCGGCCAGAACTCCGCCACCGGCCTCGGCCTGCAGTACGGCGTGCAGATAGCCGCCGACCAGGCCAACGCCAAGAAGACCGTGCCCGGCGTCACCTTCAAGGTGAAGGCCCTCGACGACAAGGCGCTGCCGGCCACCGGCCAGCTCAACGCCACCCAGCTCGTCGCCGACAAGAGCGTCATCGCCACCGTCGGACCGCTCAACTCCGGTGTGGCCACCAACATGCAGCAGGTCTTCTCCAGCGCCAACATGGTCGAGATCTCGCCCGCCAACACGGCGCCCGAGCTGACCCAGGGCAAGGACTGGCAGACCGGCACCAAGGCCCGCCCCTTCAAGACGTACTTCCGCACCGCGACCACCGACGCCCTCCAGGGCGGCTTCGCGGCCCAGTACGCGAGCGACACGCTCAAGAAGAAGAAGGCCTTCGTCGTCGACGACAAGCAGACCTACGGCTCCGGCCTCGCGAAGCTCTTCAAGCAGAACTTCGTCAAGGACGGCGGCAAGGTCATCGGCGAGGACCACGTCAACACCGGTGACAAGGACTTCTCCACCCTCGTCACCAAGATCAAGAACTCCGGCGCCGACATCCTCTACTACGGCGGCCAGTACGACGAGTCCCAGCTGATCACCAAGCAGCTCAAGGACGTCGGCGCCAAGATCCCGCTCATGGGCGGCGACGGCATGTTCTCCGACACGTACATCAAGACCGCGGGCAAGGAGGCCGAGGGCGACCTCGCCACCTCCGTCGGCGCGCCCCTCGACACCGAGCCCGCCGCCAAGGACTTCATCAGCACCTACAAGTCCAAGGGCTACCCCGGCGACTACAGCACCTACGGCGGCTACTCCTTCGACGCCGCCACGGCGATCATCAACGCCGTCGGCAAGATCGCCAAGGACGGCAAGCTGCCCTCCGACGCCCGCCAGCAGCTCATCGCCGCCGTCCAGGCCAGCGACTTCCAGGGCATCGCAGGCCCCGTCAAGTTCGACCAGTACGGCGACACCACCAACAAGCAGCTGACGGTGTACCAGGTCACCAACGGCAAGTGGAAGGCCGTCAAGAGCGGCACGTTCAACGGCTGACCGGCGCGGCACCACCCGCACCGCACGCGACACAACGCACACAGCACACACCGGGCGCCCGGTACCGCCACACGGCGGTACCGGGCGCACCCGGACCCCACACCCGCCCGCCCGCGCCACCCGCGCGCCGGGCCCGCCCGCCACACCACCCACTTGACCCATGGAGGCCATGCGGTGAACACCCTGCCGCAGCAGCTGGCCAACGGGCTGTTCCTCGGCTCGATGTACGGGCTGATCGCCATCGGCTACACGATGGTGTACGGCATCGTCCAGCTCATCAACTTCGCCCACGGCGAGATATTCATGACCGGGGGGTTCGGAGCACTCACCGTCTGGCTCTGGCTCCCCAAGGGCACATCCATGTGGATGGCCGTCCCCCTCATGCTGATCGGCGGAGCCATCGTCTCCGTCCTCATCGCCGTCGGGGCGGAACGCTTCGCCTACCGCCCCCTGCGCGGAGCACCACGGCTCGCGCCACTCATCACCGCCATCGGCCTGTCCCTGGCCCTGCAGCAGATCGTCTTCAACCTCTACCCCAACGCGAAGTCCAACCGCTCCTTCCCGCAACTCCCCTTCGGCCCCTACCACCTGGGCTCCATCAGCATCCAGAGCGGTGACATCTTCCTCATCGCCGCTGGCGCCGTCTGCATGACCGGACTCGCGTTCTTCGTCCGCACCTCCCGCACCGGCCGCGCCATGCAGGCCACCGCCCAGGACCCCGACACCGCGCGGCTCATGGGCATCAACACCGACCGCATCATCGTGATCGCGTTCGCCATCGGCGGCCTCTTCGCCGCCGTCGCCGGCGTCTCCTACGGCTTCAAATACGGCAACGTCGACTACTCCATGGGCTTCCAGGCCGGACTCAAGGCCTTCACCGCGGCCGTCCTCGGCGGCATCGGCAACATCTACGGCGCCATGCTCGGCGGCGTCGTCCTCGGCCTCGCCGAAGCCATGGCCACCGCCTACATCTCCAACATCCCCGGCATGGAACAGTTCGGCGGCCAGGCCTGGGCATCCGTGTGGGCCTTCATCCTGCTCATCCTCGTACTCCTGCTGAGACCACAAGGACTCCTCGGCGAACGCGTCGCGGACAGGGCGTGACAACCATGACCACCACAGCCACCACCGGAAACACACCCGCACCCGCCGCCGAAGGACCCGGCCCCGGCGTCCTGCCGCTGCCCGAGACCGCCGCCGACGCACTCGTCCTCCTCGGCGGCCTCGCCACCGTCGTCTCCGCGTTCATGTCCTGGACCTGGACCAGCGACTTCCCCGGCGACCTCACCGTCTACGGCTACCCCGCGGGCCTGCAGATCATTGCCATCGTCGGCGGCGTCCTCACCGTCCTGTTCGGGCTCTCCCGCAAGCACGTCCGCGGCCTCGCCTGGCTCAACCCCGCCCGCGCCACCAACCCCGTCTTCCTCGCCGCGCTCTCCGCGTTCGTCGTCACCTGGTTCGCGGCCCTCGCGATCGCCGTCGACCTCGGCGGGCTCGTCAACCTCGACCCCGGCGCCTACGTCGCCGTCGTCGGCGGACTGCTGGCCCTCCTCGGAGCCCTCGGACTCCCCCACGCGGAAGGCCGCCTGCGCGGCTACTTCGGCAAGCCCGACCACCTCCCGCGCGCCGCCCTCCCCGCACCCTGGCTCCAGCGCCTCCTCATCACCCTCTGCGCCGCCCTCGCCCTCCTCGCCTTCAGCTACGGCATCGGCATCAACGACGACGACAGCGAAACCTTCATCGGCTTCGCCCTCCTCGTCGTCTTCGCCGCCTGGGCCCTCAACGCGGCCGGACTCTTCGAGCGGTTCTCCGAACTCAACGCCCGCCACCAGGGATTCGCCACCGGCATGGCCTTCCTCGCCGCCGTGGCCTTCCCCTTCACCCAGAGCGACGACCACAACGCCAACCTCGGCGTCAACATCCTCATCTTCGGAACCGTCGCCCTCGGCCTCAACATCGTCGTCGGCCTCACCGGCCTCCTCGACCTCGGCTACGTCGCCTTCCTCGGCGTCGGCGCCTACGCCGCCGCCCTCGTCTCCGGCAGCCAGTACTCCAGCATCCACATCCAGTTCCCCTTCTGGGCCGCCGCCCTCACCGGCATGGCCGCCTCCCTCGTCTTCGGCGTCCTCATCGGCGCACCCACCCTGCGCCTGCGCGGCGACTACCTCGCCATCGTCACCCTCGGCTTCGGCGAGATCTTCCGCATCGCCGTCAACAACCTCGACGGCAGCTCGGGACCCGACGTCACCAACGGCCCCAACGGCATCTCCAACATCCCCGACCTCAAGCTCTTCGGGTTCAACTTCGGAGAAGGCCACGACATCGGCGGCTTCACCATCGGCCGCTTCGCCAACTACTTCTTCCTGATGCTGCTGTTCACCGCGATCGTCGTGTTCGTCTTCAAACGCGCCGCGGACTCCCGCATCGGACGCTCCTGGGTCGCCATCCGCGAGGACGAGACCGCCGCCACCGCCATGGGCATCAACGGCTTCCGCGTCAAACTCATCGCCTTCGCCCTCGGCGCCACCCTCGCCGGACTCGCCGGCACCGTCAGCGCCCACGTCACCTACAGCGTCGTGCCGACGCCGTACCAGTTCGCCGGCGCCGCCCCGCCCAACTCCGCGTTCCTCCTCGCCGCCGTCGTCCTCGGCGGCATGGGCACCGTCGGCGGACCCATCCTCGGCGCCGTCCTCCTCTACCTCATCCCCGAGAAGCTCGGCTTCCTCCAGAACTACGAACTCCTGGCCTTCGGCATCGCGCTCATCCTCCTCATGCGCTTCCGCCCCGAAGGCATCATCCCCAACCGCCGCCGCCAGCTCGAATTCCACGAGACCGGCCAACTCGACGTACCCGAAGACGGGCTCCCCCCGGGCACCGTCGGCGCCACGAAGGCGGAGGCATGACCACCATGAGCGACACCGCCACCGCCACCCCCGACGCCCCGCCCACCACCGTCCTCCAGGCCACCGACGTCACCATGCGCTTCGGCGGCCTCACCGCCGTGCGCTCCGTCGACCTCACCGTCAACAGCGGCGAGATCGTCGGACTCATCGGCCCCAACGGCGCAGGCAAGACCACCTTCTTCA
Organism: Streptomyces fuscigenes; assembly: GCF_021556455.1. Taxonomy (GTDB): domain Bacteria; phylum Actinomycetota; class Actinomycetes; order Streptomycetales; family Streptomycetaceae; genus Streptomyces; species Streptomyces fuscigenes. The sequence goes on from NZ_JAKGCV010000099.1 coordinate 5,414, forward strand.
ACTGCCTCACCGGCCTCTACGTCCCCACCGAGGGCAAGGTCACCTACCGGGGCACCGTCCTGCCGCCCAAACCCCACCTCGTCACCAAAGCGGGCATCGCCCGCACCTTCCAGAACATCCGCCTCTTCGCCAACATGACCGTCCTCGAGAACGTCCTCATCGGACGCCACACCCGCACCAAAGAGGGCCTCTGGTCCGCGATCCTGCGCGGCCCCGGCTTCCGCAACGCCGAAGCCGCCTCCCGCGCCCGCGCCATGGAACTCCTCGAATTCACCGGCCTCCAGCACAAGGCCGACCACCTCGCCCGCAACCTCCCCTACGGCGAACAGCGCAAGCTCGAAATCGCCCGCGCCCTCGCCAGCGACCCCGGCCTCCTGCTCCTCGACGAGCCCACCGCCGGCATGAACCCGCAGGAGACCCGCGCCACCGAGGAACTCGTCTTCGCCGTCCGCGACCAGGGCATCGCCGTCCTCGTCATCGAGCACGACATGCGGTTCATCTTCAACCTCTGCGACCGCGTCGCCTGCCTCGTCCAGGGCGAGAAACTCGTCGAAGGCACCCCCGAGGTCGTCCAGGCCGACGAACGCGTCGTCGCCGCCTACCTCGGCACGCCCTACGAAGGCGCCCCCGACGAAGGCACCGCCGCCGAAGGCATCCCCGCCGAGACCGAAGCCACCGACGGAGACCACCAGTGACCGCACTCCTGGAGGTCGAGGACCTCAAAGTCGCCTACGGCAAGATCGAAGCCGTCAAGGGCATCAGCTTCAGCGTCGAAGCAGGCCAGGTCGTCACGCTCATCGGCACCAACGGCGCCGGCAAGACCACGACCCTGCGCACCCTCTCCGGGCTGCTCAAGCCGTCCGGCGGCCGCATCACCTTCGACGGCCAGCCCCTCAGCGGCGTCCCCGCGCACAAGATCGTCGCGCTCGGGCTCGCCCACTCCCCCGAGGGCCGGCACATCTTCCCCCGCCTCACCATCGCGGAGAACCTCCTCCTCGGCGCGTTCCTGCGCACCGACAAGGCAGGCATCGACAAGGACGTCCAGCGCGCCTACGACCTCTTCCCCATCCTCGGGGAACGCCGCAAGCAGGCCGCGGGCACCCTCTCCGGCGGCGAGCAGCAGATGCTCGCCATGGGCCGCGCCCTCATGTCCCAGCCCAAGCTGCTCATGCTCGACGAGCCCTCCATGGGGCTCAGCCCGATCATGATGCAGAAGATCATGGCGACCATCGCCGAACTCAAGGCCGGCGGCACCACCATCCTGCTCGTCGAACAGAACGCCCAGGCGGCGCTCTCGCTCGCCGACCAGGGACACGTCATGGAGATCGGCAACATCGTCCTGTCCGGCAGCGGCCAGGACCTCCTCCACGACGAGTCCGTGCGCAAGGCCTACCTGGGCGAGGACTGACCGTCCCGCGTCCGCACCGGCGTCCGCCGGGCGCCGGTGCGGACGCGGGACGGCGGTTCGGCGCGTGGGACGGCGGTTCGGCGCGTGGGCTGTCGGCGCGGCGCGTGGGACGGCCGTTCGGCACGTGGGACGGCCGTTCGGCGCCGGCGGCCGGTGCCGGTCGCCGGTGCCACGCGCGGGAGGCCGGCTTCCGATCGCCGGGGCCGGTCACCTGTGCCGGTGCCACGCGCGAGGGCCGGCTTCCGGTCTCCGATCGCCGGCGACAGCGGGCGGACACAGCGAGGAGGCCCGCCCCGGACACGACTCCGGGGCGGGCCTCCTCGCGTAACGGGCGCACCGGCCGCCGGGGCTCTGCCCGCCGACGGTCCGGCGGCCGGAGCGACGCTGCCCGGCCTGCTCGCCCCGCTTCTCTGCTCCCCTACTTGCCCTTCTTCTCCTCGGCGTCCTGGATGACCGCCTCGGCGACCTGCTGCATCGACAGGCGGCGATCCATCGACGTCTTCTGGATCCACCGGAACGCCGCCGGCTCCGACAGGCCGTACTGCGTCTGCAGCACCGACTTCGCCCGGTCCACCAGCTTCCGCGTCTCCAGGCGCTGCGTCAGGTCCGCGACCTCGCGCTCCAGCGCCCGCAGCTCCGTGAACCGTGACACCGCCATCTCGATCGCAGGCACCACGTCCGACTTGCTGAACGGCTTCACCAGATACGCCATCGCACCCGCGTCGCGCGCCCGCTCCACCAGGTCGCGCTGCGAGAACGCCGTCAGCATCAGCACCGGCGCGATCGACTCCGCGGCGATCCGCTCCGCGGCGGAGATGCCGTCCAGCACGGGCATCTTCACGTCCAGGATCACGAGGTCCGGACGGTGCTCCCGCGCGAGCTCCACGGCCCGCTCGCCGTCCCCGGCCTCGCCGACGACCGAGTAGCCCTCCTCCTCCAGCATCTCTTTGAGGTCGAGACGGATCAGCGCCTCGTCCTCCGCGATGACGACGCGCGTCGTCATGGGCGGAACGTGCGACGTGTCGTCGTCCTCGACGGGCTGGGGCGAGTCGGGGGTGGTCACGGGGGCTCCTCGATTCACGGCGGGGCACTGCTCCCACGAGCCTACCTAGCTGCGGGCTCGGACGGTCACCCGGTACACTGCGGAGCACTGGAGCCGGGTTGGTGGAAGGGTATACACGGAAGTCTCAAACACTTCTGCCCGAAAGGGCTTGCGGGTTCGAATCCCGCACCCGGTACAGCGGAAAGCGGATGTTCACCTTCTCGTGAACTTCCGCTTTTTTGCTACCCAGAGCGACCTTTGGTGACTCATAGTGTTCACATGAACGCTCACAGCACAGACGTGCGACAGACAGCCCTGACGCTGCTCCGCGATGGAGTCAAGAACTCCGAGGTGGCCCGGCGCCTGGGGGTTCCCCTCGGAACGGTCAGCTGGTGGCTCCACGCGGACCGGTCCAAGCGCGGTGAATGCCCCGGCAGAGGAGGTGCGCTCTGCCCCCGCTGCGACGGTCGCCCCTTGGACGAGCGGGCGTACGCCTATCTTCTCGGGTTGTATTTGGGAGACGGCCACATCAGCCACTACGTGAAGCACCGGGCCCACAGTCTGGCAGTCACGTGCTGCGACGACTGGCCCGGGCTGCTGGACGCATGCGAGGCAGCCATGCACGCGGTCTTACCCGACAACGCCACCTGCCGGGTGAGACGAAAAGGGTGCACCGACGTCAAGGTGTACTCAAAGCACCTGCCATGCCTCTTTCCACAGCACGGGCCCGGCAAGAAGCACGAGCGCCGTATCGCCCTGGAGGAGTGGCAGCAGCTGATCGTGGACGCTCACCCCTGGGAACTCATCCGTGGACTACTGCACTCCGACGGATGCCGGATCACCAACTGGACCGAGAAAGTGATCGGCGGCGTCCGCAAGCGCTATGAATACCCCCGCTACTTCTTCTCCAACCTCTCCGGGGACATCAGGCGCGTCTACACCGACGCACTCGACTGCGTCGGCGTCGAATGGAAGTCCTGCAACAACAGCCGCAGCGTCCAGAACATATCCGTCGCCCGGCGGGCATCCGTCGCGCTGATGGACGCCCACGTGGGGCCCAAGTGGTGAACTTCCGCTCCGCCGCTGCCACTTGGCGCCGCTACTTGGGGCTGTCGTCCTCGCCGACGTGGTGGACGCGCACCAGGTTCGTCGTGCCGGCGACGCCGGGCGGGCTGCCCGCGGTGATGACGACGATGTCGCCGCGCTCGCAGCGGCCCAGCTTCAGCAGCATCTCGTCGACCTGCTCGACCATCGCGTCGGTGGTGTCGACGTACGGGCCGAGGAACGTCTCGACGCCCCAGACCATGTTGAGCTGCGCCTGGGTGGCGGGGTCGGGGGTGAAGGCGAGGAGGGGGATGGGCGAGCGGTAGCGGGAGAGGCGCTTGACGGTGTCGCCGGACTGGGTGAAGGCGACGAGGAACTTGGCGCCGAGGAAGTCGCCCATCTCGGCGGCGGCGCGGGCGACGGCGCCTCCCTGGGTGCGGGGCTTGGTGCTCGCCGTGAGGGGCGGCAGCCCCTTGGCGAGGACCTCGGCCTCGGCCGCCTCGACGATGCGTGCCATGGTGCGGACGGTGTCGACGGCGTGTGTCCCGACGCTGGTCTCGCCGGAGAGCATGACGGCGTCGGTGCCGTCGATGACGGCGTTGGCGACGTCGGAGGCCTCGGCGCGGGTGGGGCGCGGGTTGTCGATCATGGACTCGAGCATCTGCGTGGCGACGATGACCGGCTTGGCGTTGCGCCTGCTGAGTTTGATGGCGCGTTTTTGGACGACGGGGACCTGTTCCAGCGGCATTTCGACGCCGAGGTCGCCGCGGGCCACCATGACGCCGTCGAACGCGGCGACGATGTCGTCGATGTTGTCGACGGCCTGCGGTTTTTCGACCTTGGCGACGACGGGGAGCCGGACGCCCTCTTCGTCCATGATCCGGTGGACGGGTTCGATGTCGTGGGCGGTGCGGACGAAGGAGAGCGCGATGGCGTCGGCGCCGGCGCGCAGGGCCCAGCGCAGGTCGTCGACGTCCTTGCCGGAGAGGGCGGGGACGGAGACGGAGACGCCGGGGAGGTTGAGGCCCTTGTGGTCGGAGACCATGCCGCCTTCGACGACGGTGGTGTGGACGCGGGGGCCGTCGACGGCGGTCACTTCGAGGGTGACTTTTCCGTCGTCGACGAGGATCCGCTCACCCGCCGTGACGTCGGCGGTGAGCCCCTGGTGGGTGGTGGAGCAGGTGTGCCGGTCGCCGTCGCAGGGTTCGACGGTGATGGTGAACGTGTCGCCGCGTTCAAGCAGTACCGGGCCTTCACGGAAGCGGCCGAGTCGGATCTTCGGGCCTTGAAGGTCGACGAGGATTCCGACGCTGCGGCCGGCTTCGTCGGCGGCCTTGCGTACGCGCTGGAAGCGGTCCTCGTGTTCGGCGTAGGTGCCGTGGCTGAGGTTGAGGCGCGCGATGTCCATTCCGGCTTCGACCAGGGCTTTGATCTGGTCGTAGGAATCGGTGGCGGGGCCCAGGGTACAAACGATTTTCGCTCGGCGCATACGACCGAGCGTAGACCTTACCCACTGGTAAGGAATTGGGGTCGCATGGCCGGTCAACAACCTTTGCGTGAAGGGTTGTTGATAGGTGCTGGTGTGTGCGGGAGGGCGCTCCGATGAGCGTCGGGCGGGCGTTCTTCGTCACTCTGCGTCGAGATGCGGGTGTGCGGTGCGACGGGCCCCCGGCGTTGTCCCGTGTGCCCCCGTGGTGGGCTCTTCGGCGGGGACCGACGGAGGCGGGGAGCGGTGAGCGGCCGGACACGGCTGCGGGGTCGCCGGCCGGACACGGCGGTGGGCCCGCTGCCCCGGTCGACAAGGTTCGGCCGTCGGCCGGGGCAGCGGGGAGCGGGGAGCAGGCAGCAGGCAGCAGGCAGCAGGCAGCAGGCAGCAGATGCTCAGTACGTGGCGAGGATCTGCTCGGTCTTGAACGCGTTCTGCGGGATGAGCCAGCCGCGGGAGTTGAGCGCGTCGACGATGTCGTCGCGGAGGTCGACCGCCGCGGGGAGGCTCTTGGCGTCGGCGCTGATCTCGGCCCAGTAGCCGCTGCCGCCGGGGGCGCCGTGCATCGGTGTGATCTGCAGTTCGACGGTGTGTCCGGCGAGGGTGCCGGGGTAGTTCGTCTGGACGACGGGCCCGTAGATGTGGGCGGCGGCGAGGATGTTCGCGGCGAAGTCCTTGGAGCCGAGGTCGTCGAGCTTGCCGGGCAGGTCGTCCACGACGTCGTCGCGCGCGTCGGCGGCGCTGGGGAGCTTTCCGCTGCCCAGGCCCTTGGCGTCGGCCTTCTTGTCGTCTGAGAAGTCGAGGGTGGCCTGGTTGTAGCTCAGGTCGACCTGGGCCTCGTAGTCCTCCTCGTCGGCGTCGAAGGAGTCGTCGGCGGCCTGGTCGAGGGCGTCGTCGAGGGCGTCGGCGTCGGTGCCGTCGCCCGCGATGGCGTAGCGCTTCTTGTAGGTCTCCTTGACCTCGTCGTCGTTGTCGTCGTGGCGGACGCGGACGCTCCAGCCCTGGTTCTGCAGCTGGCGGCTGGTGGAGTCGAGGTATTCGGCGGCTTCGACGCCGGACGCCTTGCCGAGGCCGAAGGCGGTGTCGGCGGTGGCGAGGGGGGTGCCTCCCGCGCCGAGGGTCTTCGTGGGGTCGACGAGCAGTTTGACCTGGAAGCCGGGGTCCGCGTTGTCGGCGGCGTGGGCGGGGACGGCCACGGAGACGGCGAGGGCGGCGGTCGCGGTGACGATGCCGAGCCGGAGCCGGCGGCGGTCGCCGCGAGGGGCGGCGGGGGCGTTGTTCCGGTGCACACGGGTCATGGGGCGATATCGAACCGATCATGGGAGAACGGTTCGTCACGCGGGGGCCAACGGCCGCTGAATACTCGTCACCTGCCGGTGCCGGGTGGGCCGGTGGCGGTGGCCCGGGCGCGGGGTGCTGTCAGGCGGGTTCCACGAGGGGTACGAGGTCGAGCGGGGCGGGGAACGTCCCGTGGGGTTCGCGTTCGGCGAGTCCGAAGGTGGTGAAGGCGGTGCGGCCGGGTTGGGGGTAGGCGGGGCCTCCGGTGAGGTGGTTGAGGATGGAGGCGCTGCGCCAGGCGGCGAGGCCCAGGTCGGGGGTGCCGACGCCGTGGGTGTGGGTCTGGGCGTTCTGTACGTAGACGGAGCCGGTGATGGCGCGGTCGAGGACGAGCCGGTGGTGGGCGTCGACGCGGGGGCGTTCGCGGGAGTCGCGCCGGACGTAGGCGTCGAGTCCGGCGAGGAGGCGGTCGGCGGGGCGTTCGCGGTAGCCGGTGGCGAGGACGACGGCGTCGGTGGTGAGGCGGGAGCGGGTGCGCTGGTCGGTGTGTTCGAGGTGGAGCTCGACCTGGGTGGTGGCGATGCGTCCGGCGGTGCGGACGTGGACGCCGGGGGTGAGGGTGGCGTCGGGCCATCCTCCGTCCAGGGTGCGGCGGTAGAGCTCGTCGTGGATGGCGGCGAGGGTGTCGTGGTCGATGCCCTTGTGGAGTTGCCACTGCCGCGGGACGAGGTCGTTCCTGGTGTGTTCGGGCAGCTGGTGGAAGTAGTGGGTGTAGTCGGGGGTGAAGTGTTCGAGGCCGAGTTTGGAGTACTCCATGGGCGCGAAGCCCTCGGTGCGGGTGAGCCAGTGGAGGCGTTCGGCGCCGGCGGGCCGGGCGCGCAGGAGGTCGAGGAAGACCTCGGCGCCGGACTGGCCGGAGCCGATGACGGTGACGTGTCCGGCGCGCAGGAGCTGTTCGCGGTGGTGGAGGTAGTCCGAGGAGTGGATGACGGGGACGGTGGGGTTCTCCGCGAGGGTGCGCAGGGGCTCGGGGACGTGGGGGGCCGTGCCGATGCCGAGGGCGATGTTGCGGGCGTAGGTGCGGCCGAGTGCCTCGGCTTCGCCTTCGGTGTCGACTTGCGTGAAGTCGACTTCGAACAGGGCGCGTTCGTGGTTCCAGCGGACGGCGTCGACCTGGTGGCCGAAGTGCAGGGTGGGCAGGTTCCGGCTAACCCAGCGGCAGTAGGCGTCGAATTCCGCGCGCTGGATGTGGAAGCGCTCGGAGAAGTAGAAGGGGTAGAGGCGGTCGATGGAGCGGAGGTAGCTGAGGAAGGACCAGGGGCTCGCGGGCTGGGCGAGGGTGACGAGGTCGGCGAGGAAGGGTACTTGGAGCGTGGCGCCTTCGATGAGGAGGCCGGGGTGCCAGGTGAAGGCCGGGTTCTGCTCGTAGAAGGCGGTGTCGATGGCGGGGAGGCCGTCGGCGAGGGCGGCGAGGGAGAGGTTGAAGGGGCCGATGCCGATGCCGACGAGGTCCTTGGGGCGCTCGGTGGCCTGACCGCCAGCGGGGGTGGCGCCGTTGGCGGTGCGGTGGCCGGGGCCGGTGGCGTCCGGGCCCGTGGTGGCGCCGGGGGCGCGGGACGTGCCGTTGCCGGCGGGGCCGGGGGCGGTGCCCGCTCCGGTGGCGCCGTTCGTGGCCGCGTCGTACGCGCCGTGCGCGGGGGCGTCGGTGTGCCCGGGGGTGGCGGTCGAGGTGTGTCCTGGGGCGCTTCCGCGGCTGTCGGCGGCCGTCGCGGGTGTGGCGGGGGTGGGGATGCCGGGCTGGCGCGGCGCTGGTGTGGTGCCGTTCATCGGGGTGTGCTGCCTTCCGGGAAGGAGTCCCCGAGTGCCTCCACGCGGGTGAGGAGTCCGGTGAGGTCGTCGGGGGTGGTGTGCGGGTTGAGGAGGGTGGTCTTGAGCCAGAGGCGGCCGCCCGCGTGGGCCCGACCGAGGACGGCGGCGCCCTCGGTGAGGAGGGTGCGGCGGATCGCGGCGACGGTGGTGTCGGGCGCGTGGACGGGCCGGAACAGGACCGTGGTGAGGGTGGGGCGTTCGTACAGTTCGAGGCGGGGGTGTTTCTCGATGGCCTCGGCCAGTTCGGCGGCCGCGTCGCAGAGGTGGTCGACGAGGGCGCCGAGTCCGGTGCGGCCGAGGGCGCGCAGCGTGACGGCGATCTTGAGGATGTCGGGCCGCCTGGTGGTGCGCAGGGAGCGGCCGAGGAGGTCGGGCAGGCCCGCGGCGGTGTCGTCGTCGGCGTTGAGGTAGTCGGCGGTGTGGCCGAGGGGCGCCAGGTGCCCGGTGTCGGGGACGGCGAGGAGTCCCGCGGCGACCGGTTGCCAGCCGAGTTTGTGCAGGTCGAGCGTGACGGTGTGGGCGCGGGCGAGTCCGTCGAGGAGGTTCGCGCGGCGGTCGCTGAACAGCAGGGGCGCGCCGTAGGCGGCGTCGACGTGGAAGTGGGCGCGGTGGCGTGCGCACAGGTCGGCGATGGCGGCGAGCGGGTCGATGGCGCCGGTGTCGGTGGTGCCCGCGGTGGCGGCGACGAGGAGGGGGCCGCGCAGGGTGGTGAGGGCGTCGTCGAGGGCGGCGAGGTCGAGGGTGCCGCCGGGGGCGGGGACGGTGACGGGTTCGGGCAGGCCGAGGAGCCAGGCGGCGCGTGTGAGGGAGTGGTGGGTGTGTTCTCCGGTGACGACCTGGACGCCGCCGCCGGTGCGGGCGTGGCGTTCGCGGGCGAGGAGGAGGGCCAGTTGGTTGGACTCGGTGCCGCCGGTGGTCACGAGGGCGTCGGGGGCGGGCGCGTGGCCGGGCGGGGCGCCGCGGTAGACCTCGTCGGCGAGGGTGCGGGTGACGAGCGCTTCGAGGGCGGCGGCGGCCGGGGCCTGGTCCCAGGAGTCGAGTGACTGGTTGAGGGCGGAGGCGGCGAGGTCGGCGGCCACGGCGACGGCGAGGGGCGGGGTGTGCAGGTGGGCGGCGCAGAGGGGGTGTCCGGGGTCGGCTGCGCCGGCGGCGAGGCTGTGGACGAGCGTGGTGAGGGCCTCGCCGGCGCCGGCGCCCTGTTCGGGCAGGACGGGGGTGGCCGCGGCCAGGACCTGGGCCGCGGTCGCGTCGGGGCCGCCCGCGGGCAGGGGCCGGCCCTGGCGTTCGGCGGCTCCGGCGGCGAGGGCGTCGAGGACGGTGGCGACGAGGGGCCGCAGCGCGTCGGGACCGTGGGTGCCGCCCGCGAGCGGCGGGAGCGCGGTACCGGGTGTCGGGGGGTGCGACGGCGTGGTCATCCTGGCCCTTCTGCGTGGACTGCGTCGCCGTGTCCAACGATCGGCACCCGGATGGGGTATTGCCCTGGCGGGTTTTGTACGTCTCCGAGGGCTCGGCCCGGACCGGTGCCCGGTGCGGGTGGTGGCGCGCGCCGCCTGTGGGGGCGGGGGT
>NZ_JAKGCV010000009.1 GCF_021556455.1 Streptomyces fuscigenes
CGCGGGCGGACCGGGCGCCGGAGCCGCGGACGGCGGCCAGGGCGCCGGGGCGCTCGAAACAGCCGCAGCGGCTGGACGCGGTAGCGCAGGACCAGGGAGCGGTCCGGCCGGCGGCGTGGCCACTCGTCCCGGGGCGGGCGCGGGCGCCGGGACCGCGGACGCGGGCGACGAGGGCTACAGCAAGGACCTCAAGTCCCGCCACATCAACATGATCGCGATCGGCGGCGCCATCGGCACCGGCCTCTTCCTCGGAGCGGGCGGCCGACTGGTCTCGGCCGGACCCGCCCTGGCCCTCGCCTACGCGGTCTGCGGGCTCTTCGCGTTCTTCGTGGTGCGCGCGCTGGGCGAACTGGTGCTCCACCGGCCCTCCTCCGGCTCCTTCGTCTCGTACGCCCGTGAGTTCTTGGGCGAGAAGGGCGCCTACACGGCCGGCTGGATGTACTTCATGAACTGGTCGACCACCGGCATCGCCGACATCACGGCCGTCGCGCTGTACGTGCACTACTGGGGCATGTTCACGTCGGTGCCCCAGTGGCTGCTGGCGCTGTTCGCGCTGGCCGTGGTGCTGTCGATCAACCTCATCTCGGTGAAGATCTTCGGCGAGATGGAGTTCTGGTTCGCGATCATCAAGGTCTCGGCCCTGGTCGTGTTCCTGGCCATCGGCGTGTTCCTGCTGGTCACACAGCACCCCGTGGGCGGCAGGACGCCCGGCTTCGACATCATCACCAGCCACGGCGGCATCTTCCCGACGGGAGTGCTGCCGGTCGTGATCGTGCTCCAGGGCGTCGTCTTCGCCTACTCGGCCGTCGAACTCATCGGCGTCACGGCGGGCGAGACCGCCGAACCGCAGAAGATCGTGCCGCGTGCCGTGAACTCGATCATGTGGCGCGTCATGGTCTTCTACGTGGGTTCGGTCGTCCTCCTTGCCCTGCTCGTCCCGTACACCGGGTTCCATTCCGGGCAGAGCCCCTTCGTGACGGTGCTGTCGAAGATCGGCGTACCGGCCGCGGGCGGCGTGATGAACCTCGTCGTGCTGACCGCGGCCATGTCCAGCCTCAACTCGGGCCTCTACTCGACCGGGCGCATCCTGCGCTCGATGGCCATGGCGGGCTCGGCGCCGCGCTTCACCGGCCGGATGAACCGGCACCAGGTCCCCTACGGCGGGATCCTGCTGACCGCCTCCGTCTGCATCCTGGGCGTCGGCCTCAACTACGTGGTGCCCGGCGAGGCCTTCGAGATCGTCCTGAACATCGCGTCACTCGGCGTACTGACGGCGTGGGGCATGATCATGATCTGCCACCTGGTCTTCGTGAACCGGTCCAAGAAGGGGCTCGTCACACGTCCCTCGTACCGGCTGCCCGGATCCCCCTGGGTGGAGCTCCTGACCCTGGCGTTCCTCGCCGGAGTCCTGGTGCTGATGTGGTTCGACAAGCCCATCGGCCGCAACACGATCCTCATCGTCCCCATCGTCGCGGCCGCACTGGTGGCGGGCTGGTTCCGCGTACGCGGCCGGATCGCCGCACGCACCGACGGCGGACAGGACCGGGGCGCCGGCGGCCCGGGTGCCGGCGGCCCGGGTGCGGGCGGTCCGGGTGCGGGCGGTCCGGGTGCGGGCGCCGACGACCGCGGTGGCGCGGGAGCCCCGGCGGCCTGACAGAAGCGGAGCCGGGGGCGAGGTCCGTCAAGGGCACGGAGGGATCGGAATGGCGGATGCCCCTCCCCGCGGGGCGGCGAGGGGCGCCTAAGACGCCGTTTCTTATGGCTCGATCGCTCGTTGAGCTGTGCATGACGAATCTGGTTGAGCGGCTTGTGCCGGATGAGTTGTGGGTGCTGTTCCGGCGGGTGGTGCCGCCCACGGAAGTGAAGCGTCCGCAGGGCGGAGGCCGCCGTCGGGCTGGCGACCGTGAGGTTTTGGCCGCGGTCATCTTCGTGGCCACCTCGGGTTGCACTTGGAGGCAGCTCCCGCCAGTGTTCGGCCCAGCCTGGCAGACGGTCTACCGGCGGTTCGCCAAGTGGAGCGCGGATCGGGTCTGGGCCCGTCTCCACCGGGTAGTACTGGACGAACTCGGGGCGCGGGGCGAGCTGGACTGGTCGCGGTGCGCGATCGACTCCGTCAGCGTCCGGGCGGCAAAAGGGGGCTTCTGACGGGACCGAATCCGACCGACCGAGGCAAGTTGGGATCGAAAATCCATCTGGTCACCGACCGGAACGGCCTGCCGCTGTCACTCGGCGTCTCCGGTGCCAACATGCACGACAGCCAGGGACTGGAACCGCTCATCCGCGGAATCCCACCCACCCGTTCCCGTCGCGGCCCGCGCCGCAGGCGGCCGGCGAAGCTGCATGCGGACAAGGGCTACGACTACGACCACCTGCGACAATGGCTCCGTTCACGCGGCATACGCCACCGCATCGCCCGCAAGGGGGTCGAGTCCTCCACCCGGCTCGGCCGCCACCGCTGGGTCGTCGAACGAACCGTGTCCTGGCTGGCCGGCTGCCGACGCCTGCACCGCCGCTACGAACGCAAGCCCGAGCATTTTCTTGCCTTCGTTGGCATAGCGGCCCTGCGCATCTGCTTCCTTCGGCTGATGTGCTGAGCCGGGGAATTCGGGCAGGGTGGTGATCCTGAACCGTCAAAGCCCCGACGGGCTGCCGGAAAGCCAGTGGGCGTGCCTGTCACGGGTCCGATCCCGTTCCTCAGGCGTGGTGAGGAAGACGTCCGCGCCCCCGTCGTAGGGGTAGTGAATGCGCCGCATCTGAGTATCGGTGACGAAGACTCCCGCTACCTTGTCGTCGGCGATGTCACGGAGCAGCTCGTCGAGGCAGCCATGTCGCCAGGGTCGGCGGGCGGCAAAAAGATGGCAGTAGGTACGGAACTCCGGGTCAGGGTCGTCCTCCACCAGCAGGCTCTGCCAGTAGCCAGCGCCAGGCTGGAACGGTGGAACCTCGGCTTCGGTCGTCCAGACCGGCGTGATCACGTACACATCCCCACCGGCAAACAACTCATCGAGGATTGTGTTGTACCGCCCCAGGACGATGGCGTACTCGGTCTCGTTTTCTGCGTATCGCTTCGACTCCGGCAGGCTGTGGAAGCGCACCCAGACATCCCGGTACGGGCCGCGGAGCTTGTACCCAACCGGCGGGCAGTCGGGCCAACGCCGCTGCCACAGGTCCGTCAAGACCGTCCGTACGCCTCCAAACACCTGCCTCACTCGTCCTCTCGGGCATGAGCTCCTGTCGACGATCATGATGCCCGGCACCCACCCACCAAGAGAAACGGCGTCTAAGGCCCGCCCGGTCGGCTCCGGACAGTGCGCCGGGTTCTGCCGTGCCTCCTGCGGATCGCGTTGCCCCTCGGTCCGACCTTTCTCGGACTCCTCTCGGTCTCCTCTCGGACTCCTCTCGGACCTGAGCCAACGCTCGCCCGGCCCGCCCCGGGCCTGCCCGGTCCGCTCGGCACCACCCGGTCCGCTCCGTCCTGCCCGGACCGGACCGGTTGAACGCGAGCCGGGCCGGCTGAGCGCGATCCGGACTGGCTCACTCGTGCTCGGAAGGGCTGAGCGCGATCCGGACTGGCTCGGCCGTGTTCGGAAGGGCTGAGCGCTAGCCGGACCGGCTCGGCCCCGCGCAGTTCGGCTCAGCCCGCGGACCGGCTGAGCCCCGCCCGGTCCAGCTGAGCGCCATCCGGGCCGCATCAGCCCTGCCCCGTCTCGGCCCCGCCCGGATCGTCTCAGCCTCACCCTGCGGCGGCTGAGCGCCCCCGGGCCGGCTCGACTCCGGCCAGGTCGGCTCAGACGCTGCTCAGCCCAGCGTGGTGCATCTTCGCTACGTTCGTGCGCCATACGAGTTCGTCGTTGAATCCGCCCCCGAGATCCGGCAGTTCCGCGATGTCCTCGTCGGGCAGCACCGGCGGAACGCCGTGCGCGTTCGCACTGAGGGTGATCTTGGCCAGCGCGTCCAGATTCAACGCCCGTACCACCGCCTCCTGCACCGTCGCACCCGTGGCGACGATGCCATGCCCGCGCAGAATGCAGGCCGGCCGGTCGCCGAGCGCCTCGGCCAGCTCCTTCCCCAGGTCGGCCCGGGTGACAAGGACCCCGCGGGGGTAAACAGGTATGCCGCCCAGTGCCATCCGCATCGCGGGGATGTTGTACGCACCGACGATCGGCCGCAGTTCGAGGCCACCCAGGTCAGCCGCGACAACCGACGGGGGATGCACGTGCACCACCGCGCGCACGTCGAGGCGGGCCTTCAGCACCTCCTGATGGATCGGGAGTTCATTGGGCGCCTTCGTGCCCTCGGGCAGCCCCGACGGCGTGCCACCCAGCGGAACCCGGTGCACATCACTCCGCCCGGTGAACAACAGTCCCCGCTCGCCCGCTCCCCGGCACCGTACGTACAGCATGTCGGGATCTTCCGCGTCCCGCAGGCTGATGTGGCCGAGGATGTCCTCGGCCAGGCCCTGGAACGCGAGGATGCGACAGCCCAACGCGATCAGCTCCGCCGGATCCGTGGATCCCGCGCGATCCGCGACGGGATCGCGCACCGTGCTCGTCTCCGTGTGCGTGCCCGTGGGGACGACCGTAGCGCCCGTGGCGTCTGCAGGAAGGCTCATGACAGCAACTCTTCTGCTCTGAAGAAACTTCTTCTTTCGCTGTGCACGCTGCCACCACCCCTTTCACTGGTCAAGAACGCCGTCTCACGCCCGCATCAGGACGGCTGCCAACACGGGCACGGCCCGCGATGGCCGGGTGGGCATGGACTCGGCGGCCACGTAGAGTGCGGTCGGTATCTGGCGCCAGGCCTCTGTCGGCACCTCACCGGTGTCCGCCCCACCCCCGACCGATCCATGCCGATGCAGCCGCACGACACCCCACCGTTCCGGCACGCCTGGCGTGCCGACGCCCGCTCAGCCGCCGGTGGCCTTCTCGCGCACCACGTCGCCCGGCTCCTTGTCCTCCCGGAGCCCGAGGAAGCGCGGATGACGCAACATGCCGTCCCGGGTCCACTCCGTGAACCCGATCTGCGCCACCAGCTCCGGCCGTGCCCAGTGCGCGGTGTGCTCACGGACACGATCGGAGAACGGCACGCTGGGCGTGGCCAGTTCGTCCAGGCGCGCACGGATGTCCCGCAACGTGGCCCGGTCGTATCCCGTGCCGACCTTGCCCGCGTAGCGCAGTCGGGAGCCTTCGTAGTACCCGATCAGCAGCGCGCCGAAGCCCGTGCGCGAGCCCCCGGGCTCGGTGAAACCGCCCACGACGAACTCCTGCCCCCGGGCGCACTTCAACTTCAGCCAGTCGCCCGACCTGCGCGGCTGGTAGCCGCCGGCCGCCCGCTTCGCTATCAGGCCTTCCCAACCCTGTCGGCAGGCCCGCGCCAGCAACTCCTCGCCCCCCTCGTTGCGGTGCGGCGTGAACCGCAGCGGTGCGTGGTAACTGAGCGCCCGGCGCAGCAGCGACTTCCGCGAACGCAGGGGAAGGCGCGTCACATCGGAACCGTCCAGGCGCAGGATGTCGAAGACGTAGTACGTCACTGCCACGTGGCTGGCGCGCGCCTTGCGCTCGTCCGTGATCCCGAGCCGCTGCTGAAGGCGGGAGAAGTCCGTCCGGCCGTGGGAGAACGCCACCACCTCCCCGTCCAGGACGAAGTCCGCCGTGTCCTGGTCCGCCAGAGCGTCCACGATCTCCGGGTAGGTCGCGTTCTCTCGGAGGCCGTTGCGTGAGAGGAGCCTGGTGCCGCGCTCGTCACGTACGGCCAGCAGCCGGACGCCGTCCAGCTTGCGCTCGAATATCCATCCGCCGGCGTCGAAGTCGCGACGGTCGCTGAGCGTCGCCAGCATCGGCTGCGCTGCGAGTTCGGCGCCGGACGGCGCCTCGGACAGCAGCCGGCGTTCATCGGGGGAGAGGGAGGACAGGAGCTCGCTCATGTGCCACCGCCTCGTGCCGTTGCCGTGCCCGCCCGTGCGCGGCCGGTGGCCCTGGCCTTCGCACTGCTCTTCGTGGCCTCGCCCTTCCTGTCCTTCCCGCCGCCGTTGCGGGTGTTGATCATGTGGTGGGCGCTGTCCTGCTCACCGTCCTCTTGGGCGACCTGGTTCAGGGTCCGTCCGGACTGCGCCGACCTGGCTCGGCGGGGATCCGGCGTGTGGGTGCCGTGGCGATCGGCCTTCCTGTCGGCCCGCTTCACGAGGAGCCACGCTTCCTCGCCGTCGTCCTCGTGGCCCGTGCCTTCCCCGCCCCGGAAGCGGGTGAGTGTGTACCCACCCTGCAGCTTGGGTCCGTCGAGCCAGAAACTGGCGTGTCCCGCGGCGAGAGCCTTCGCGAAGGAGTCGGCATCAGTTGCCTCGCCGTTCTTTCCGAGCGGCTGGTACGTGCCGGTGTCCCACACGATCACGGTGCCCGCGCCGTACTGTCCGCCGCCGATGACGCCCTCGTATCCCCGGTACTCCATCGGATGGTCCTCGGTGGGTACCGCAAGCCTCTTGTCCCGGGGGTCCGTGGACGGCCCCTTCGGCACGGCCCAGGACTTCAGGACACCTCCCACCTCCAAACGGAAGTCGAAGTGCATCCTGCGGGCATCATGAATCTGCACGACGTAGGACAGAGACCCGGACGCGCCATCGGCCAGGTCAGGGCCCCTGCGCGACTCTGTTTCCCCTTCCCCTTCCGGCCTCCGTCCGCCGGTCGCGTCTCGGCCATGCGTCGCGCGCCGGCCCGCGGTCGTCTCAGCCCCGCGGCCCTTGCCCGAACGGCGTGGGCTGCCCCCGTCGTCCCCCTGCTCTCCTCCTGCTGTGCCGCCGCCGCGTGGCTCTCCTGTGGCGGTGAAATCGCGCTTCTCCCGATACCGCCCCAATGAGTCGTCCCCAGCCACAGATCCCTCCTTCGACGCAGGTCAAACCCCGAGTACCCCGTGAACGTCTTCCTTCTCACCCCGTGCGTGCCGGACGCTAGCGCGCCCCCCGCCGGCCTCACGATGCCGCCGCCCACAGTCCCGCCGCCGGCCCCGCGATGATCACGCCCACGGTCCGCCGCCGGCCCCGCGAGGCCGCCGCCTACCGCGCGCCACTCCGCAGCCCGCCGACCCGCCACCGGGGCGACGCAGCGGTGAAGGCACGGGACCCTGCGCCGCCACGCCGGGGGCCCGGCCCGGCAGCAGCACCCTCTCCTGAGCCGAGTCGAGCCGCCTCGACCCCGGGGCCGGTGGGGTGCCACGCTCCGTAGTGGCGACGTCTTACACCACTCCCGTCACGGTCACCGTGACCGAGAGGGACCGGCCCGCGTCGGACTGCTGCTCTCCTGTCGCCGTCGGTGGATGCTCGAGCTGCGAGGACAGCACCTTGGTGGCGGCGGATGTGGCGGCGGCCCGTACCGCCCGCGTCACGTCCAGAGCGCGGTGCCCCTGCCCGGTCACCAGTTGAACCGTTATCCGCCATTGCTCCGACTCGGCCTCATAGGCGACTCGCACACCGGAGACCGGGTGAGTCGAGCGGCGCCCCACACCGCGAACCACATCGGCGAAGCCGGGCCGAAGAAAAGCGACGCCGTCGATGGCGACAACGGCATCCGCGATCGCCCTGGTCAGATTCCCCGCCAACTCGCGCCTGCCCGCAGCGTTCACCATCGATGACTCCGTTCTCCTGCCGGGCCGACCCCTCCCAATGGGTCGGCGAACTCGTCGTCCAGGACATCCACGACTGAGACATCTATGGCCCGGACACGGATACCGACTGTCTCGTCCGCAGCCGTCGTCACCCGCTCGCGCACGCTTCTTGCCAATTCGGGCACGGTCCACGAGAGCGTCGCGGCCACCTCAAGGTAGACGTCGACGGGCCCGCGATCGGGTGTGATGACCATCGGAGCCTGGAAGAACGGGGCCCCGCCCACCGCCCGCGTCGGAACAGTGTCCAGAGCGCCGCTCTCATCTGCGCTGCCGTTCGGGGTCTCGCTGCTGTGGGTGGCGTCCCGATGCCAGGACGGAGGCGAGTCCGAGTCGTCGAATGCCGCGTCCTGCCTCGCGGCCGGCCGGATACGGCAACTGCCTGCCCGCACCCCGGGCAGGGCGTCCGCCGCTTTCCGCAGCAGCTTCGCCAGTGCTGCCTCGACGATCCACGCGTCCTCCTCCGGCTCTCCGAGAGGGAGCGTCCGTCCCGGCCTCAACTCCAACCTCACCACGTCCATCACGCGGGCCGTGACCGACTCGACGCGGCTGCCGAACGCCTCGTTGTCGCTCCGGCCGGCTGCGGCTTCGAAGTCGCGGTCTGCTGTCTCATCGGCGGCGACGAGATCCTGCAGGGCCTGGAGGCGGTCGAGTGCGGCCGCGCAGTGCGGGCATCCGGCCACATGGAGGTCGGAGTCCGCCTGCTCCGCATCCCATGCCTGCCACAGCAACGCCAGTGAACGGCCGCAGGGCAGCAGCTCGTCCCCGTTCACGTCTCCGTCCATGAAGCGATCACCCTCCCGGATCGGGCTTTCAGCGGCACCTTGGCCACCTTCGTGGACCGGGCCCCCGTCCCACGACGGCCGGTTCCTCTTCATCGCCATGCGACCATCGCCTCCGTCAGAGCGCGGCGTGCCCGATAGATCTTTCCGCGAACAGCCTCCGAGTTGATACCGACGGCCGCTGCGATGTCGTCATATGACAATCCGTACACCGTGCGCAGAACCCAACAGGCGTGCTGTTCAGGCGGCAGACGACGCAGCGCGCCACCGAGATCCGACACCGCGGCGGCATTTTCGGCGGCGCGGGCCGGGGAGACCGCGTGGTCCGGCGCGGTGGGCTCAGGAACAGCGTCGAGCGGTGTCGTCGGGTGCCGGGCGCGGAGCTGGTTGAGGCACTTGTTCGTCACGATGCGGAACATCCACGTGCGGAACTGTGATTCATTGCGGAATTGGGGCAATCGCCGCCAGGCACTCACGAACGCGTCCTGCACGGCGTCCTCCGCGTCGCCACGGTCCGCCAGCAGACGGGTGGCCAGCCTCAACAGACCTGGCGTATACCTGCGGACCAGCGTCTCGAAGGCGTCCGTATCCCCTTCACTGGCACGCACGACCAACAGAGCTTCGTCCGGCCAGGACCGGCCTTCGGCTGCTCCGGCGCGTCTGCCCTGCCTCTCCCTTACAGGCACGAACGGCCTCCTCTCCCCGTGCTTGCTTCGAATCGTTGGACACGGGAGCAGCCGTGATCCTCACGCTCGGCAGCCCAGGAAAAAAATTTCGATCAATTCGCCGCAGGAGCGTGAGGATCGCGCCGCGAAGGTGTCGAACGGTTATCGGCACGCTGCTCCGCTGCCCCACGGGGCAGAGGACATACGCGCGCACGGGCCCGCACATATGCGCACCCGCCCGAGCGCGCATATGAGTAAGACAAGCGGCGAGCGTGCGCAGATCGACACGAGCTCGACTCAACACGGTTCGAGGAGGACCCCCATGACGACATCCGCAGTGACTTCGGGAGCGAAGACCGTCCCGCCGGCTCCCAGCGGGCCGCCCCCGCACGTTCCCACCAGGACCGGCGGCCAGGACACGACGACCGTCGACGCCGGACGCCGAGGGGTGGACGCACCGGCGGGGACACGTGGCAAAACCATCATCGCGACCGGTGTGGTGGAAAAGATCGCCGGCATGGCGGCTCGGGAGGTTCCCGGCGTGTACGCGCTCGGTGGCGGTGGCCTCAGCCGCACGTTGGGCGCGGTGCGGGACCGGGTTCCGGGCGGTGGAGGGCGAGCCGGCCTGGGCCGCGGAGTGAAGGTGGAGGTGGGCGAACGACAGACCGCGATCGACCTGGACGTGATCGTGGAGTACGGCGTCTCCATCCAGGACTGCGCCACGGACATCCGGGAGAACGTGATCTCGGCGCTGGAACGGATCACGGGACTGGAGGTTGTCGAGGTCAACATCTCGATCGGAGATGTCCATCTCCCGGACGACGACACGGCTCAGGACAGTGATCTGCGGCTGCAGTAGGGGCACCGTTGAGGCCGGGAAGGGTCGTGCCGCGCTCGGGGACGACGCCAGGACGGGGTGGCCGGCGTCGGCCTCCGCAGTCGATCCCGCAGGTGCGGGCGCCGGTTTCCAGGGAGCGTCACATCTGTCCAGGTGATCGGTCCAACGGCTGTTTCAGCAGGTCGGGCTCGGCAAAGGAGAAGAGATGAAAGGGTGGTCCGCGCTCGGCATCGTGGCGGGCATGGCATTGGGGTTCGCCGGCTATTTCGGCGGGTTCGGAGCCTTCCTCCTGGTGGCGGCGTTGGGGGCGGTCGGTTTCGGTGTCGGCCGGATAGCTGACGGCGACCTGGATGTGCACGATCTGCTGCACCCGGACCGGCGCGGGAGGCCCTGATGCCGTCGGCGACCACCGAGATCGGCGGTGCCGGAAAAGCCGGCCCCGCCAGCTCCGTCAGCGCGGCGCAGGTGTCGGCGCAGCGAGGCACGACAGTGCTGAGCGACCGCGCGGTGGGCCGAGTAGCCGCACAGGCCGCCCAAGAGGCACTGTCGCCGTACGCGCACACGGCGGCCAGGGCCACCGCTGACGTGCGTCGCGGCGCCGCACGGGTAGCCGTGGAGATCGACCTGCCATATCCCGTGGACTTGGACGCTGTGTGC
Source organism: Streptomyces fuscigenes (assembly GCF_021556455.1). Lineage (GTDB taxonomy): Bacteria > Actinomycetota > Actinomycetes > Streptomycetales > Streptomycetaceae > Streptomyces > Streptomyces fuscigenes. The sequence goes on from NZ_JAKGCV010000009.1 coordinate 10,593, forward strand.
AGGCAGGTGCGGCAGCACGTCACGGAAAGAGCCGGCGCGCTGACAGGGCTGCGAGTGGTTGTCGTCGATGTTCTGGTGGGTCGTCTGACGCCCGTGCGGGCGCACAGCAGCGAGAGGGTGGAATGACCATGGCGCGGATGTCCGGCCCGACGTCAAAGGTGCCGAGGGTGCGGCGGCCCTGGTCGCCGAGGCGCGGTCCCGCCACGCTGTGCGCGCTGTTGGGAATGGCCTCTGGCGGGGCCGTTCTCTACGACGTGGTGATGGTGAGGCTCGGCGGGACGCCCGCGCCGTGGCGCCATGCCCTGCTCGAACGCACCTACGGGGTGAGCCCGACGACCGCGCTGGTCGGCGTGGTTGCGGCCGTCCTGCTGGTGGCGGGTCTGTGGCTCATCTGGCTCGCGCTGACACCCGGTGCGCGCAAGTTCGCGCCCATGGTCCCTCCCGAGACCGGGGTGCGCGCTTTTTTGGACAGGTCGGCCGTGACCTTGTTGCTGCGCGATGCGGCGCTGGAGGTTCCGGGTACGGGATCCGTGCGGATCGGTGTACGGCGGCGCAAGGTGCTCGTACGGGCGACGGTTCGCTACGGAGCGATGGACGAAGTCCAGGACGCGGTGACCCGGACCCTTTCCGAGAAGCGGGACGGCCTGGGACTCGCATCCGAACCCCGGCTGGTGGTTCGGGTGCGGCCCGACGAGACCTGGGCGGCGCCCAGGGACGCAGTGCCGGAAAGGGGCGCTGCCGCCGGCATCCCAGCGCAGGAACAGCAGGTTCGAGGGGACAGCGCCGCGTCGAGGATGCGTGTCGGCGACGACACGTGACTGGACCGCCTGAGAAGCGAAGGCGTGCAGGGAGCGAAATGTCCGAAGAGAGGCGGGAAGCGGCGTGCGGGGAACGGCGAACAGGGGCCTGATCGCGCTGATCGGACTCGCGGCTGTAGGGCTCGGCAGTTGGTTGGGGGCAACCTGGCTGATGAGCCGGGCACATGCCGGAACGGTGCCGGCCTGGTGGCCGGCACATGGCGTGGGCCGGCATCTGGTGGATCGTACGGCCGTCGACCGGCTCAGGCGTGAGGACTGGTGGACACCCGTCGTGATCAGCGGATTGGCTGTCGGGCTACTGCTGTGCGCAGGCTGGTTGCTGACACAGGGCGGCCGGCGACGACCCAACGCGCTGTCCCTGGAGCAGTCAGGAGGGCGACTGCGCAGGGCGACACTTGAAGGCGCGATAGCGGCAGAAGCAGAAGCGCTCTCCGGCGTGAAGGGGGCTCGCGTCCGGCTCACCATGAAACGCAGGCGGAGGGACAGGGCGCCCGGTCGTCCCTCGGGTTTCCGTTCCCGGGTGACGCTCGTGCTGGAGCCGTACGCGGATCCTGCGCCCGTGCTCACGGAGCTGGTGGAGGGCCCCTTGGCCCACGCGGGCACCTCCACGGGGCTGGGGCGGCCGAGCACGACCGTGCGGATGCGTACCGCATCGCACAGGGGTCGCAGGGTCCGCTGAACGGACAGGTGCGAAGGTGCCGACCGGGCCGCCGTGCAGGACCAGGACTAGACGGTGCAACGGGGCTCGGGCCGGTTCCCACATCGGCCCGCGTCCCGGTGCGGACAGCGGCGTGCGACGCGGAAGCAGGGACCTCACACTCCTTGGGACGGCTGCCCCTTCGGCGGCCGGGGAAAGAAGCCGCTCGTGCGGGCGGTGTAGTCGGCGAAACCCGGTCGGTCGGCCATGTGCCGCTCCAGCAGGCGCTTGCCACTTCCCATGGTGAGCAGCAGCGACATGACCACCGGGCTCACCACCGTCGCAGCGGCCGTCTGCCAGCTGCCGCACGCGAAGAGGAACAGTCCCCACCACACACAGAAGTCGCCGAAGTAGTTGGGGTGGCGCGTCCAGCTCCACAGACCGCGGTCCATGATGTGGCCCCTGTTGGCGGGGTCCGCTGTGAACGAGGCCAGTTGGTGGTCGCCCACGGCCTCGAAGAACAGTCCCACCAACCACACGGCGCAGCCCGCGTACGCGAGCGGACCCAGTGCGACCGGCAGGTACTGCGCGGCCTGGACCGGTAGCGACACCAGGACGACGAGCAGCGCCTGCAGCAGGTACACCTTCCGCAACGCCCGCAGCCGCGGGTTGCCTGATCCCCGGGCCAGCATCTTCTCGTAGCGGGGATCCTCGCCCTTGCCGCGTCCTCGCCGGGCGATGTGCGCGGCAAGCCGCAGGCCCCAGACCACGGTGAGCGCCGTGACCAGCCACTGGCGTCCCCCGTCCCCGTGGCCCCCGCCGGCCGCCGATCCGAGCGAGACGACGGCCGAGACCGCGAAAGCAGTTCCCCACGCCACGTCCACGTACCGGTGCCTGCCCCGTGCGACCGCGATCGCGAAAGTCACCAGCATGACGGCAAACACGCCAACCGCCGAGAACCCGACACCGGCTCCGAAGGCCCCCCAGGGATAGTCGCTCACGAGCCACCGTCCGACCCGGTCGCACCGGCGACGGCGTCGGCGGCCGCACCGCTCGCGCGGGCGCCCCTGCCCGTGCGGGAGAGCACGATCTGCCGTACGTCCAGATAGCCGGAGCGGAACCCCGCTTCCGAATAGGCGAGATAGAAGGTCCACATGCGTCGGAAAGTCTCATCGAAACCCAAAGCATCCACCTCCCGGGCGTGCTCCGCGAAGGCCTCACGCCACAGCCGCAAGGTCTCGGCGTAGTGAGGGCCGTAGGCATCGGCCCGAACCGGCCTGAGGTCGGTCATGCGCGAGCAGATCGACTCGACGGCCTCCAAGGACGGGATCACCCCGCCCGGAAAGATGTATTTGTGGATCCAGGTGTGAGTGTCCTTGGTGGCGAGCAGACGGTCGTGCGCCATGGTGATCGCCTGGAGAGCGACACGTCCGCCGGGAACCAGCAGCCGATCCAACGTTCTGAAGTAGTCCGGCCAGAACTCCACGCCCACGGCCTCGATCATCTCGACGCTGACCACGGCGTCGTAGGTGCCCTGGACGTGCCGGTAGTCGCACAACTCGACCGTCACCGCGTCCGCGTGGCCTGCGGCATCGACCTTGCTGCGCGCAAGCTCCTGCTGCTCCTCGGAAAGGGTGACGCTGTGTACGTGTGCGCCTCGCTCGGCGGCCCGCACGGCGAGTTCTCCCCAGCCCGTGCCGATCTCGAGCAGCCGGGTGCCGGGACCGACCTCAGCCGCGTCGAGCAGCAGGTCGATCTTGTGCCTCTGGGCCGCGGGCAGCGCCGCCCGGTCGGCGGGAAGCGCCCGGAACACGGCGGAGGAGTAGGTCATCGTGTCGTCGAGGAACAACGCGAAGAGGTCGTTGGAGAGGTCGTAGTGGCGGCGGATGTTGTCCCGGGACCCCTCAGGCGTATTGCGCTGGGCCGAGGGATGGCGCGAGACGAACGCCCTGCGCAGGCGCTGCAGCGACTCCGGGAGGAGGCGGTGCGCGTGGCCGGCGAGGACGGTCAGCACGGCGACGAGGTCGGGCGCGTCCCACTCGCCGGCCATGTACGACTCGCCGAATCCGATCAGGCCGCCGGCGCCGATCCTGTGGTAGAAGGCCGCCGGGTCACGGATGTCCATACGAGGGCCGCCGATGCCTATGGTGGCCGCTTCGGCACCGTGCAGGTGCACGGCCAGCGGGAGGCCGGCCAGTGCGTGGTGGACGATGCGGCGCGCGATCGCGGTGCGCATCCGCGACGCGCGGGGCAGCCGTGCGACGTCCGGCCAGCGGGCGGGGTCGGCAGGGGTGTGAAGTGCCGCAGGGGAGGACGGCTCGGCCGGGTGGTCCGGACGCTGGTACGAAAGGGTCACGTGTTACTCCAGGCCTTCCTGGTGCGGATGGTGAGGACGAGGCTGCACGGGAAGGCCGCGCAGCACTCGCAGGGCAACGCCGTGGAGGCGGATACCCACGGAGACGGCTGCGGTGGACCATGGCCGGCGCGCAACGACGCGCAGGAGCTCGCGCCGCGTGGCGGGTCGCCGGGTGCCACGCACGGTCGCGGTGAACGCCCTGCCGGCCTGCCGGTCCAGATGAACGGTCAGCGACAGCCGGTCACCGGGCTCCGGCAGGAGCATGGTGTACCCGCCGTCGACGGGAAAGAAGGGCGAGACGTAGAAGTCCTTGTCGACGGTGGCGCGCCCGTGGTCGTCGGTGCGCAGCAGATAGCAGTGCCGCTCGCCGTAGGTGTTGTGCACTTCCGCGACCACGCATGCCGTGGAGCCGTCCGGGCGATGGCACCAGTACAGCGTCAGCGGATTGAACACGTGGCCCAGCACGCGGGCGTGCGCCAGCATCACCACCCGGCCTCCCGCGAGGTCGATGCCGTGCGACGAGAGGAACGCATCGAGTCCGGCGCGGATCGTGGGCCTGTTGCCGCCGAAGTGGTCGCGCCCTTCGAAGCGGGCCAACGAGCGCATCCACCGCGGCAGCACGGGGGGCTGATCCGGGTCGATCAGCCAGAGGTAGGTGTGCGCGCGGAAGGAATAGCGGCGGGGGGAGAGCCGCACATGGCCGATCGTGCACGGATACAGCGCGGGGACCGCGGGCGGTGCGGGGTCGCTCGGCTCGGGGGCCTCGGGCGAATACGCCGGGCGCGTGTTGCCGGTCTCCCGGGTCACCAGGCCACTCCCATCGACGCGGCGGCGACGACGCCCGAGCGGCAGCCGTCCTCGTGAAAACCCCAGCCGTGGTAGGCGCCGGCGTAGGCAGTCGTCCCGGTGTTGAGCTCGGGCAGGTGACGCTGCGCCTCGACGGACTCCGGCGTGTACACGGGATGCTCGTAGTCCATGGCGGCGACGACCTGGCCTTCGTCGACGAGGTGGCCGCCGTTGAGAGTCACCACGTAATGCTCGGGGGAGTCGAGGCGCTGGAGGCGGTTCATGTCGTAGCTGATCCGCACCGCGGACGCGTCGGCGGAGCAGCCCGGCAGGAGCATGTTCCACGATGCCGCGGCGCCCTCCGCGCCGGGCAGGAGCGATGTGTCGGTGTGGAGTTGGGCAGGGTTGCGCGCGTAACGGAAGGCCCCGAGGGTCTGACGTTCCGCGTCGGTCGCGTCGGTCAGCATTCGCAGCGCGTCGCCGGGGTGGACGGCGATCACGACCCCGTCGTAGGGCTCGGCGCGGCCGTCGTCCGACGTGACCGTCGCACCCTCGGAACCCCGGGTGAGGGCCCGGACGGGAGACGACGTGTGGACGTTGCCGAGCTGCTTGGCGATGCGCTCCACATAGGCCCTCGACCCGCCGCTCACCGTGCGCCAGGTCGGGGAGCCGCCCACGGACAGCAGGCCGTGGTGGTCGAGGAACCGGAACAGATAGGAGGCGGGGTATCGCAGCGCCGTCCGCCCGTCGCAGGACCAGACCGCGGAGACCAGGGGGGTGATGAAGTGGGCGACGAAGTAGGGGGTGAAGCCGGCAGCGTCGAGGAACGCGCCGAGGGTGACGGCCCGACTTGCTCCGTCCGAGCGGGGTCGGGTCGGCCGACCGCCTTGGTGCGACTGCTCCGCCTCGTTCCGGAGGAGGCGACGGGCCGCTCGGTGGAAGCGGGGTATCTCGGAGAGCATGCGGAGATAGGCCGGCTTGAGGGCGTTGCGCGGCTGTGCGAGGACGCCGCGCAGGCCGCGCGCGCCCGCGTACTCCAGGCCGCATCCCTCGCAGCGCACGGACATGCTCATCTCGGACTCCTGGGTCCCGACGCCCAGCTCGCCGAAGAGACGGAGGAGATACGGGTAGGTGCGGGCGTTGTGGACGATGAACCCGGAGTCGACATGGTGGATCCGGCCGTCCGCCGAGGGCACGGCGTGCGTGTGGGCGTGCCCGCCGAGCCGGTGGTCCGCCTCGTAGAGCGTCACCGCGTGGCCGCCCCGGCGGAGAATGTAGGCGGCCGTCAGTCCCGCCACTCCACTGCCGACGACGGCCGTCTTCCGTGCCGCTCCGCTCATCGCTCGCCTTCCCTCCGGGGCGGCCGGGTCGCGCCCCTCACGTGGAATCTTCGGAGCGGAAGGAGCTGAGGACTGGTCCGGATCACACTCGGGTCTGTATCGCGTCGATGAGTTCATCCGGTCGGGTGAATGACCAATCCCGGCCCGCGGTCGCGCCGAATGGCGGTCGTGACTGGAGATACGGAAGTCGACGCGCGGAAGGACCGCCCCGGGCGCCGGGGTGGCCGGGCGCTGCGCGTCCTCATGGGCTCGGCGAGCGGTGCGGTCGCCGGTTTCGCGGCGCTCGCCGTGGCGGAACTCGTCTCGGCCGCCGTGCGGCCGGAGGCCAGTCCCGTCACGGTGGTCGGCGGCGCAGCCGTCGACCGGACCCCGCCCGAGCTCAAGGACTTCGCGGTCCGCCACTTCGGCACCGAGGACAAGGCGGTGCTGCAGTTGGGCATCGTGGTGGTGCTCGCCCTGTTCGCCTTCGCGGTGGGGGCGTTGGCCGTTCGGCACCGGCGGATCGGCGCCGTGGTGGCGCTGCTGTTCGGCGTCGTGGGCGTCGCCGCGGCGGTCACCCGGCCCGACGCCCGCCCTTCCGACGTCCTGCCGTCCGCGGTGGGTGGGGTGGTGGCCGGCTGCTTGCTGTACTGGCTCGTCGGCCGCGTCCCCGGCGTTCCGGCCTCCACTGCCGTCGGCGCGGGGAAGGCCGCGAGCCTCTCCGGCGGCGGCGGCGCGGCAGGCACGACTGCGTACGGGGACCGGTCGGGCAGGGCGCCACGGGGCGCCTCTCGAAGCACGCCCGAGCACGGGAACGACGCGGGCCGGACCTCGGCCGGCGGGCTCCCGGGCCCGACCGGTGCGCCTCTCGCGTCCGGCAAGGCCGCGTCCGGCAAGGCCGCGTCGGGCAAGGCCGAGTCCGGCAAGTCCGAGCCCGGGAAGGTCGCGTCCGGGACGGCCGAGGCGGAGACGGTTGAGCCCGGGAGGGTTGAGCCCCGTGCGGCTGAGCCCGAGGGCGCTGAGTCCGGCGTGATCGGGCGCGGGGCGTTCGACCGCCGGGGGTTCGTCGTGGCGGCCACCGCGGCTGCCGCGGTGTCGGCCGGGGCGGGCGCCCTCGGGCGGCACCTCAACGCCGACAAGCTGGCGGCGGAGGCGGCCGACCGTGCCGACATCGTGCTGCCGCGTCCGGTCTCCACGGCTCGGCCGGTCCCCGCGGAGGCGCACCCGAACGTGGCGGGGCTCAGCCCCTTCGTGACGGCGAACAAGGACTTCTACCGGGTGGACACGGCGCTGGCGGTGCCGCACGTGGACGCCGGGGCCTGGAGGCTGCGCCTGCACGGCAAGGGGGTGCGGCGGCCGGTGACGTTCACCTTCCAGGACCTGCTGCGCCGGGACCTGATCGAGCGGCACATCACGCTCACCTGCGTGTCGAACCAGGTCGGTGGCCCCTACGTCGGCAACGCCCGCTGGATCGGAGTGCGCCTGGCCGACGTGCTCAAGGAGGCCGGAGTCAGGCCGCCGTCACAGGGCGGCCCCGCCGACCAGCTGGTGGCCCGTTCCGTGGACGGCATGACGATCGGCTCCCCGGTCGAGACGGTCATGGACGGCAGGGACGCGCTCCTCGCGGTCGGCATGAACGGCGAGCCGCTGCCGTTCGCCCACGGTTTCCCCGTGCGGATGGTGGTGCCCGGCCTGTACGGGTACGTCTCGGCCTGCAAGTGGCTCACCGACCTCGAACTGACCACGTTCGACGACTTCGACGCCTACTGGGTCAAGCGCACGTGGTCGCGCGAGGCGCCGATCAAGACCGAGTCCCGCATCGACACGCCGCGGCCCTTCGCGAGCCCGAAGGCCGGCGTCGTGCCCGTCGCCGGTGTGGCGTGGGCCCAGCACCGGGGCATAGCGCGCGTCGAGGTCCGCGTCGACGGCGGGGCCTGGCACGACGCCGAGCTCGGCGCGGAGGACACCAGCGACACCTGGCGCCAGTGGGTGTGGCCGTGGAAGGCCGCCTCCGGCAGCCACACCCTGGAAGTCAGGGCCACCGACCGCACGGGCCACACGCAGACCGAGCATCGCGTCGGGACCGTGCCGAACGGTGCCACCGGCTGGCATTCGGTGGTGGTCGCCGTGACGTGACACCACTGCCCCGCGCCCGCCGGAACCGCCGCGGTCCGGTGGCGACTTCGATCCCCAACGGTCCCGGGCCGGCGGGCCTCACCCCGTTCCGGGTCCCCCGCAAGACCAACCCCCCTCTGGGTGCACGACCCGTGCGCCGCATACGAAAGAGAGTCCACATGCGTACCAACCGTTTCCAGCGCACCGCCGTCCTCGCTGCCACCGCGCTGGCGCTGCCGGTCGTCCTGACCGCGTGCTCCAGCGACAACGGCAAGGACAGCGGCAGCTCGGGCGCGTCCGCCGCGTCCTCCGCGCCGATGCCTTCGAAGTCGTCCATGTCGAGCCAGTCGAGCACGATGGACAAGCCCTTCGGTCCCGCGTGTGCGTCCGTGCCGAAGAGCGGCGCCGGAAGCTTCAACGGCATGGCGCAGGACCCGGTCGCGACGGCCGCGTCGAACAACCCGGACCTGTCGACGCTGGTCACGGCCGTGAAGAAGGCGGGCCTCGTCGACACCCTGAACAGCGCCAAGAACATCACCGTGTTCGCGCCGACCAACGAGGCGTTCGCCAAGATCCCGAAGGCGCAGCTGGACAAGGTGCTGAGCGACAAGGCGATGCTGACGAAGATCCTGACGTACCACGTCGTCGGCCAGAAGGTGACGCCCTCCCAGCTCGGCAGCGGCTCCTTCACGTCGCTGGAGAAGGAGAAGGTCATGACGTCCGGCTCCGGCGAGTCGTTCAAGGTGAACGGCGCCTCGAACATCGTCTGCGGGAACGTGCCGACCTCCAACGCCACGGTCTACATCATCGACAGCGTGCTCATGCCGAAGATGTGAGCACCGAAGATGTGAGCACCGGCGATGTGAGTACCGGAGACGTGAGTACCGAGGACACAGGTCCCGGGGACGCACGCGTCGACGACGCCGGCACCCGAGAGTAGGCAGCTGGGGGCCTCGAACCGAGGATGCTCGAACGCCGGGTACGTGGCACCGCGCCACGCACCCGGCGTTTCGGTGTGCCTGTGTGCCTGTGTGCCTGTGTGCCTGTGTGCCTGTGTGTCCTTGTGTCCGAGTGCGCCGGCGCGCCGGCGCGCCGGCGTGTCGGCGTGCCCGTGTGTCGGTGTCCGGGGCAGGGGGAACAGGCGGGCACCGCGTCGCGGGGCCGGCCCGATTCGGTCCGGACGTGCCACCGCCCTGACCGGTCACTGTCAGGGCCGGGCAGGGCGGATGGTGCGCGCCGTGCGTGTCACGCGCGCCGTGCTTGTCGTGAGTGTCGTGCTTGTCGTGAGTGTCCTGGGGATCTTGTGGTTTGGCGCGAGAGCGGGGCTCCGACGTGTCAGCCGTGGCCGTAGGGCTACCGGTGGTCGATTCGTAGCCGCCGCGACTCGCGGCAGCTGCCGTCGTCAGGCGGGGAAGCGCATCAGCGCCAGCGGGTCGGACGTCGGTGCCGCGGAACCGCCGGCCGGCTCCACTGTGATGCCCATGCCCGACGCCTTGCCGATGTGGCCCGTCAGAAGGACGGCCTGCGAAGGCGAGGCGGAGGTCATGAGTCCGGCGGGCCGCATCGTGCCACCGTCGTCGTACCAGAGCTGGTAGACCTTGCCCGAGGGCGGCTTCGGCAGCCCGGAGGCGATGAACGCGGCCCGGCCCTGGGAGTGCGAGACGACGACCGTGCCGGCGGCCCCGTTGCTCAGCTTGCCGACGGCGGTCCGTGCGTCCGGCGCCGACAGGACGCCGGCGAGGAGGCTGGACTCGTGACGGGCGGCCTGGGCCTGGGCCCGGGCGTCCTGCGCCTCGCTGTGCTGCCAGGCCGCAACGCCGCCGAAGGCGGCCGCCGCTGCCACGCAGGCGGCGAGCGCCCACCGCGCCAGCGCGCGCCTGCGCCGGTCGTTCGCACCGGGCCTGCCGGGCTGCGGGACGGCGGGCGGCAGCTGGCGCTCGGTCGCGACGAGCTGCATGACGCGTTCCTTCATGATGCTCGGCGGGACCACGGACACGGCGAGGCCGAGGCGGCCCGCGGTCGCCGACAGCTCGGCCACCTCCTGGGCGCACGCCGGGCACGCCAGCAGGTGCCGTTCGAACTCGGCGCTCTCCGCGGGGTCGAGTGCGTGCAGCGCGTAGGCGCCGGTCAGTGTGTGCAGGTCGGCGGTGGTCATGCCGTCACCCCCAGGCAGTCGCGCAGCCGGATCAGACCGTCTCTGAGCCGGGTCTTCACGGTGCCGAGCGGCACCGACAGCAGTTCGGCGACCTCGCGGTACAGCAGGCCCTGGTAGTACGCGAGCGTCACGGACTGCCGCTGGAGTTCGGTGAGCGTGCGCAGGCAGCGGCGCACCTGTTCGCGTTCGAGGCGGGCCTCGACCTGTTCGGTGACCTCGTCGAACGACGGGGTGCGCTCCAGCAGCGCTGCCTTCTGCTCGCGGTCGCTCGCCGCCTGGACCGAGCGGACGCGGTCCACGGCGCGCCGGTGCGCCAGCGTCATCACCCAGGTCATCCCGCTGCCCTTGTCGTGCCGGTAGCGGGCGGCCATCCGCCAGACCTCGAGCAGCACCTCCTGCGCGACTTCCTCGGACTGCGCCGGGTCGCGCAGGACGGACCGTACGAGTCCGAGGACGGGGCCGCTGACCATGTCGTAGACGCGGGAGAACGCCGCCTGGTCACCCCGCGCGACCCGTTCGAGCAGTTCCTCGAGGTCGGGTCCCACGGGGACGGGTTCGCCGATGTGAACGGCCTCTTTCACGCGGTTCTCCTCCGGATGTGATGCGTCGCGCGCGGCGTCGACCGCGGAACGTCAACGCACATTCGTTGCGGCAGCCGAACGGGATTGGTCCGGGCACGGCGCGGCCGGCCCCCCGGCTTGTTCCGCCGGGCGGCTTGCGTCCGCCGCTCTGCTCCGTCATGCCGGCCGGCGTATTCGGTCCCCGTACCCCGGTGCCGGCCGGAGTCCGTGCGGAGCACGACCCCGAGTGTCGTGCGGAGCACGACCCCGAGCGCACCTACCCCGTCCTGAGCGGCGGACTCCTCGCCGGCACGTGCCTCCGGCCGGTGTGCGGGGGCAGGGGACACGTGATGACTCGTTGGGTACGGTGGGACACGCAACGTGACAGGTGGGTGGACGGGCGGGGCGCATCGGGTCGATCGGCGCCGGGCCCCGACCGACAGGGGAGGGAGCCCGCAGCACATGAGTGGTCACGACGCGTCGGCGTCCGGCGGGAGCGGGGGGCTGGTCGTGGCGCCCGCGTCGGCGGCCGAGTGGGCCCTGGTGGAGCAGTGGGCCGCCGACGAGAACTGGAACCCTGGTCTCCGGGACGTCGCCTGCTTCCATCCGACGGACCCCGGGGGCTTCTTCGTGGGCCGGCTCGACGGCCGCCCGGTGTCCGCGGTCTCGGTGGTCAGGTACTCCGAGGCGTACGCGTTCCTCGGCTACTACCTCGTCCGCCCCGACCTGCGCGGCCGCGGCCTCGGCCGCGCGACCTGGCGCGCCGCGCTCCCGCACGCGGGGAGGCGGACCGTCGGCCTGGACGCCGTCCCGGAACAGGAGCCCGCCTACCGGCGGTCGGGCTTCGCCGCGGCGTACCGGTCCGTGCGGTACGGGGGGCGGCCCGCACCCGTGCGGCCGCCGGGCGAACGGATCGCCGCAGGCGTGGAGCGTGCGGCGCCGGACGGGCTCGACGCCGTCGCAGCGTACGACGCGCCCTGCTTCCCGGCCGGACGGCGCGCCTTCCTCGCCCGCTGGCTCGCCGAGCCCGGGCACGTGGCATACGTACGGATGCGGGGCGGGACGATCAGGGGCTACGGGGTGATCCGCCCGGCGAGGTCGGGCCACCGCGTCGGCCCGCTGTTCGCCGACACACCCGAGGACGCGGGCGCACTGCTCGACGCGCTGCTCTCGCACGCGGATCCGGCGGGGAGCGTCGCCGTGGACGTCCCCGAGGGTCATGCGTCCGCCCGTGCGGTCGTGGAGGAGCGGGGGCTGGCGGCGCAGTGGCACACGGTGCGGATGTACGCGGGCCCCGCGCCGCGCATCGCGTCGGCAAGGATCTTCGGCAGCACCAGCCTCGAACTCGGCTGATCGCCTTGCGGCCATTGCGGCCGTCGCGGCCATTGCGGCCATTGCGGCCGTCGTGGCCCTGGGCCGGCCCGCCCGACCGGATCGTCCGACGATCAGACCGTCTGTTGAGCAGTTCACCTGCTGAGGTGCTGAGGTGCTGAGGTGCTGAGGTGCTGAGCTGAGGTGCTGAGGTGCTGAGGTGCTGAGGTACCGACCCGCGCAGCCGGGAAGAGGCGCCGGGAAGAGGCCGGGGAGCCGGAGAACGGCCGCTCCCGTTTCAGGTGCGGGAGCGGCCGCCGGGGCGGCGCGAGGACGGAGCGGGGGAGCGCTCGCGACCTGCGTCGTTGCCCCCCTTCCTCGTATCACAGAAACGAGCCGGTGATGCCTGCCCGGACCGGACTGGCGCAGGGTCGGCACGAGGCGTGGAAACACGCGGAACGGTGCGGAGCGCGTACGAGGGGGAGCGGTCGCGGCCGGCGGACGGGCCGGGCGTGCCGGACGGGGCGTGCCGTACGGGGCTCCCGGCATGGGCGCCCACCTCTCCTCAGCGGGTCGGCGACGGCCCGGTGCGCGGCGCGAAGCGCTCGCGGTATCCCGTGGGGGTGAGGCCCGTCTGGCGGCGCATCAGAGTCCTCAGGTGGCAGGCCGTACCGAGGCCGCTCGACCGGGCCACCACGTCGAGGCGCACCTCGCCGCGTTCGATCAGCCGGCACGCCAGGGCGACCCGTTCCGCGGTGAGCCAGGCGAGCGGCGTGGTGCCCAGTTCGGATCGGAAGCGCCGGTGCAGGGTCGCGGCGCTGACGCTCGCGTACGCGGCCATGCCGGCGACCGACAGCGGTTCGTCCAGCCGGTCGCGGGCCCACTCCAGCAGGCGTGTCAGTGACGCCTCCGGGACCGCCGGCACCGGACGTTCGACGAACTGCCGCTGGCCGCCCTCGCGGTGGCCCGAGAACACGAGCCGGCGCCCCACCGCGTTCGCCACCTCGCTGCCGTGGTCGAGCGCGATCAGGTGCAGACACAGGTCGAGCGCGGCGGCGCTGCCCGCGGCGGTGAAGACGTTGCCGTCGTGGACGTAGAGGACGTCGGGATCGAGGCGCACGGCGGGGAAGCGCTCGGAGAACAGGTTCGCCCACCGCCAGTGGGTGGTGGCGCGGCGCCCGTCCAGGACCCCCGCCGCTGCGAGGGTGAACGCGCCGGTGCAGAAGCTGACCATGCGCGCCCCGCGTTCGGCGGCCCGCCGCACGGCGCGCACGACCTCGGGGGAAGGCCCGGCCTCGGGGTCGGGACGGTTGGGGACGATGACGGTGTCCGCGTGCTCGGTGGCATCGAGGCCGGCAACGCCGGTCATCGTGAACATCCCGAGGTGCATGTCGACGGCCGGTCGTGCGGCACACAGCGTGAGCTCGTACCAGGCGCGGCCGAGTTCCGGCCTGCGCAGGCCGAACAGCTCGGTGGCCACGCCCAGTTCGAACGGGTTGGAGCCCTCGTCGACGAGGAGCGCCACCGAGTGCGGCGTCGTGGCCGCCGAGGGGTGGGGCGGGCCTCCGGCGTCCGCTGCGCCCGGGGGCTTCGTCCCGGCACCTCGGACCTCTGCGGCGCGGCCCGTGTCGGGACCGGGTCCGTTGCCGGTTCCGTTGCCGGGTCCGATCCCGCCGCCGGCGCGACCGTCCGGGCCGGTGGGCCGGGGCGGGCGGCCCGGGCTCCCGGAAGGGGACATCCCCGGCGGCTGATGCGAGGATCGGAGCGACATATGCGATTCGTATCACTCGTGCGGCTGGACCGCCACGGGGACCATGGCCGCATGACGACTTCGGACACACCGAACACGCCCGCCCCGGACGCCACACCCGCCGGCCAGAACACACCAGAGGCCACGGGCACGGGTACGGGCACGGACACGCACCCGCAGGCGGAGACTGAGGCGCCCACGGTCACAGAGGCGGCCACGGTCACAGAGGCGGCCACGGGCGGCGGCGCGGCCCGCCCGCGCGTGCCGATCGGCCTCGGCGAGGCTCTCGCGGGTTTCGAGGACCTGTGGAGTCCGCGCATCGTGACGCGGGTGAACGACTACGACGTCCGGGTCGCCAAGGTGGCGGGCGACCACGTGTGGCACGTGCACGAGACGACCGACGAGTTCTTCCTGGTGCTGGACGGCGAGCTGTCCATCGCTCTGCGCGAGGACGCGGAGCCGGGCGGCGAGGGCGCGGAGCCGGGCGGCGGGGGCACCGGCGGCGCGGCGGTCGGCGGCGGACGGGTGGAGCGCACGGTACGGCTGGAGCGTGGCGCGGTCTTCGTCGTGCCGAGAGGGGTCGAGCACCGGCCGTCGGCGCCCGGTGGCGCGTCGATCCTGATGTTCGAGCCCACCGGGACGCTCTCCGTCGGTGACCGGCACGACGAGCTTCCCGACCACGTGGATGCCACGACGGGACACGCGCTGCACCGCCCGTAGCCGCGTCAGCAGCAGCCGCACCTCGTCCGAAGCCGCCGCAGCCGCAGGCTCGTCCGAAGCCGAAGCCGAAGCCGAAGCCGAAGCCGAAGCCGAAGCCGCACCGCGCGTGGCGGGCCGCGGAGCCGCACCGCCCCTGGGCGCACCGTCCGCCGCCGGGCCCCGCCCGGCCGGGCCTCAGACTCGGGGGAAGCGCGCCTGGAGGTCCCAGACGAGCACGTTGTCGCCGAGGCCCTCGTGCATGTCGGTGAGGTCCTCGACGACGTCGTGGAGGAAGTCGCGCGCCTCACGGCGCAGTTCGCCGTGGCCGAAGGTCAGCGGCGGTTCGTCGCCGGGCATCCAGTCGGCTTCGATGTCGACCCAGCCGAACCTGCGCAGGAACAGCATCCGGTCGCTCGACTCCGTGAAGTCGAGTTCGGCCTGCTGGGCCCGCGAGGCCCGGCTGCCGAGCGGGTCGCGGTCCAGCTGCTCGACGATGTCGCACAGGGCCCAGGCGAAGTCGAGCACGGGCACCCATCCCCAGGCTGTGGACAGTTCCCGGTCGGCCTCGGTGTCCGCCAGGTACACGTCCCCGCAGAACAGGTCGTGCCGCAGCGCCCGGCTGTCCGCCGTCCGGTAGTCGGTCTGCGGGGGATCGGGGAAGCGGCGGGAGAGCGAGTAGCCGATGTCGAGCACCCGCAGATCGTGTCACGCCCGGTCCTGGACCTGCGCCCGGCCCAGCTACCGAGGCCGGTGACCGGCACCACCGGGCTCCCGACTCCGCGGCCCGCGCGGCTCCCGCACGCTGCGCCCCGGCCCCGCCCGGCCCCTTCGCCTGGTCCCACCCCGCGCGGTTCGCCCCGCCCCGCCCCGCGCCGCGCCGGTCCGGCGCGGGGGCCGTCGCGACCGCTTGTCGGATCGTACGATCGGTCGCGTGATCACCCGCAGACTCCGGACGGCCGTCGTCACCGGCCGGGCCGTCGCGGCCGTGCTCGCGGCCGCGGTCGCCGTGGCCGGGTGCGGGGTGAGCGGCGCGCGCCCGGGCACGTCGGGTGTCGGCGACCCCTACTTCACCACCCTCGGCAACGGCGGCTACGACGCACTGCACTACGGCCTCGACCTGACCTACACGCCGAGCGGCACCCATCTCGCCGGAACGGCCGAGATCACGGCCCGTGCCACGCGGGATCTGAGCGCCTTCGACCTCGACCTCGTCGGCCTGCACGTGTCGTCCGCCACCGTCGACGGCGCGCCCGCCGGCGTCGCGCGGACGCGTACGGAACTGACGCTGCGTCCCCGCCGCGCGCTGCCGCGGGGGCACGTCTTCCGTGCCGTCGTGCACTACGCGGGGGTGCCCCGCACGCTCACCGACCCCGACGGTTCCCACGAGGGCTGGCTCGTCTCGGACGGAGGCAGGCGGGTGGCGGCGCTCGGCGAACCCACCGGGTCCATGACCTGGTTCCCCTCGGACAACAGGCCCGGCGACAAGGCGACGTACGACATCGCCGTGACCGTTCCGTCCTCACTGACGGTGGTGTCCAACGGGGAGTTGCGGGCGGAGCGGCACTCCGGCCCGGCGGTGTCCCCGGCCCCCGAAGCCGCTCCCCCCGCCGCGACCGCCGGCCCGAAGGCGACCGACTCCGCCGCCCGCACCATCACGACGGCAGCCACCCCCGGAAGCACCGGAAGCACCGGAAGCACCGGGACCACCGGGACCACCGGGACCACCGCAAGCAGTGGCACCACCGGCACTACTGGCACCACCGGCACTACCGGCACCACCACGTACACCTGGCACATCGCGCAGCCCATGGCGTCCTATCTCGCGACCGTGGCGATCGGCCCGTACGCCCTGCGGCGGACGCGGCTGCCCGTCCGCACCGGCACGGCGCCCGACGGGCGTCCGATCACCGTCCTCGCGGCCGTCGACCCGGACTCGGCAGCGAAGGGCAGGCGGCTGCTGGACGCGCTGCCGGGGATCATGGCGTGGGAGGAGAAGACGTTCGGGCCGTATCCGTTCTCCTCCACCGGAGTCGTCGTCGGACGCTCCGGCCAGGCCGAGTACGCGCTGGAGACGCAGAACCGCCCGTTCCTGCCGGGGCCGGGCGCGACCGCCACGCTCGTGCACGAGATGGCGCACCAGTGGTACGGGGACGCCGTCACGCCCGCCACGTGGCGCGACATGTGGCTCAACGAGGGCTTCGCCACGTACGGCGAGTGGCTCTGGCTGGACAGCCGCCCGGGCGCCGCCCGGGTCCCCCTCGCCCGCAGCTTCGCCGACGCCTACCGCGACCGTGGCAACTGGGCCTTCCCTCCTCCCGATCCGCCGAGGGCCGCCGACATCTCCGCTGCGCCGGTGTACGGGCGGGGCGCCATGGTGCTGCAACGGGTGCGCGAGGTCGTCGGCGATCCGGCCTTCCGGCGCATCCTGCGCGGCTGGTCCCGCACACACCGCTACGGCAACGCCTCGACGGCCGACTTCCTCGCCTACGCAGAGAAGGAGGCGGGCGCCCGCGGACGGCGGCTGGACTCCGAGGTGTGGCGGACCTGGCTCTACGGCACGGTCAGGCCACCGATGGCATGAGTTGGGGAGCCTCACCGGGCCGGGGAGCCTCACCGTCCCCGGGAGCCTCAGCTCCCCGCCGGGCGCGTCAGATCCTTGCGGAGTACGGCGCAGGAGCGGTCGGGGCGGCGCCGGTCGGGTGCGCGGTCGATCTCCTCGTAGCCGAGCGCGTTCCAGAAGGCGAGCGCGGTGGAGTTGTCCTCCGGCACGGCGACGCGGACACCGCCGCGGCCTGCGGTGCGGAAGCGCTCCTCGGCGGCCGCGGCGAGCTGCCTGCCGTAACCGGCCCGCCGCAGTTCCCCGTGGACCATCAGCAGCCCGATCACGGGGTCCGACATCCCGTCGGCGGGGTCGGGCGGCGACGTGCGGCGGGCCGCGGTTCCCGGGGCCGGGTCGCCACCGCTTCCGGGGGCGTGCGCGAGGGTGACCGCCACGGCGACGAGACGGCCGGCGGAACGGGCCAGCAGCACCTCGGCCCCCGGATGGACCAGTTCGTCGGCGAGCGAGGCCGCCACCTGCTCCGGAGTGATCGCGCCGGGATCCGGGAACTCGCCGCTGAGCTGCTGGAAGGCGTGGTCCGAGGCGTACAGCGCGGCGAGTTCGGTCAGGAGCGGGCCGGGCAGGTCGCCGTCGGCGGACTCCAGCGGTTCGACGATCATGCGCGCAGCGTACGCGCGGGGGCCCGGACCGGGCCGGGCCCCACGCTCACGCCCGACGTACGTTCGGAGTCAGAGGTTGACGCCGAAGTCGGTCGCGATGCCGACGAGGCCGGACGCGTAGCCCTGGCCCACGGCGCGGAACTTCCACTCGGCGCCGTTGCGGTACAGCTCGCCGAAGACCATGGCGGTCTCGGTGGCGGCGTCCTCGCTCAGGTCGTAGCGCGCGATCTCGGCGCCGCCGGCCTGGTTGACGACGCGGATGTACGCGTTGCGCACCTGGCCGAAGTTCTGCTGGCGGTTGTCCGCGTCGTAGATGGAGACGGGGAAGACGACCTTGTCGCAGTCCGCCGGCAGGGCGGCCAGGTTGACGTTGATCTGCTCGTCGTCGCCCTCGCCCTGGCCGGTGAGGTTGTCGCCGGTGTGGACGATGGACTGGTCGGGCGAGGTCTTGTTGTTGAAGAAGACGAAGTGCCCGTCGGAGACGACCTTGCCGTCGGCCTTCACCGCGATCGCGGAGGCGTCGAGGTCGAAGTCCTTGCCCGTGGTGGTGCGGACGTCCCAGCCGAGGCCGACCGTGACGGCGGTGAGGCCGGGGGCCTCCTTGGTGAGCGAGATGTTGCCGCCCTTGGACAGGCTTACAGCCATGGGAATTGTCCCTTTCGTTGCGAACGCCGGTGACGGATCGGAAGCTACCGCCACCCCCTACAACGCGGCCAGGGGAGGGTCGGGTTCCATCGACTTTACTTTCTTTACCGAGCTCTGACGCCCTTTACCGAGCTCTGACGCCGTCGGCACGGGCGTCCGCCCGCCGGCCTCCCCAGCCCCCCGGGCCCCGCCCGCCCCTGGCGTCAAATCGGGGTGACGGGAAGCCGGGGACGCGAGATCATGGGTGGCATGTCCGGACCGCCTTATGTCATCCGAGGCTCGGTCTCCCTGCCGGAGGCCGAGCTGATGTGGCGTTTCTCGCGTTCCTCGGGGCCCGGCGGACAGCACGTCAACACCACGGACTCCCAGGTCGAGCTGCGTTTCGACCTCGCGAACACGAAGGCGCTCCCGCCGGTGTGGCAGGAGCGCGCGCTGGAGCGGCTCGCGGCCCGGCTGGTGGACGGCGGCGTGATCGCCGTGCGCGCGTCGGAGCACCGTTCGCAGTGGCGCAACCGCGAGGCGGCGGCCGTACGGCTGACGGCCCTGCTCGCCGAGGCGACGGCGCCGCCGCCGCGCGCCCGCCGCAAGTCGAAGGTCCCGCGCGGGATCAACGAGCGGCGGCTGCGCGAGAAGAAGCGCCGCGCGGACACGAAGAGGGGCCGCTCGGGCCGCGACTGGTAGCCCCGCGCCCGCCAGAACCCCGGCCCACGTCCCGCGTCCCGCCGTGCCCGGCCTCCCCGCGGCGCCCGTCCGGCCCGTCCCGTCCGCTCAGTCGAGCTGCCGGTACCGTCCCCGGAAGTACGTCAGGGGTCCGCCCTCCGCAGCGGGCAGCTCGACCGCGAGGACCCGCCCGATCACCAGCGTGTGGTCCCCGGCCGCGACGCGCTGCTCGGTGCGGCACTCCAGGGTCGCGAGCGAACCCCGCACGAGCGGGGCGTCGGTGATCTCACCCCTGCGGTAGGGGATGTCCTCGAAGAGCAACCGGTCGCTCAGCCGGCCCTTCATCGCGAAGCGCCCGGCGATGTGCCGCTGGCTCTCGGTGAGCAGGGACGCGGCCCACAGCGGCTGCTCCTCCAGGAGGTCGTCCATGCGCGAGCCGGTGCGCACGCTCACGAGGACGAGCGGGGGGTCGAGCGACACGGACAGGAACGACGTCGCCGTCATGCCCGCGTCCTCGCCGCTCGGGCCGTCCTCCGACAGGGGGGCCTCACGGGCCGTCACCAGGACCACCCCCGCGGCCAGCCGGGACATGACGCCGCGGAACTCGTCGTTGCTCACCCCCTCAGCATGGGGGACGCCGCGGTGGTCGTGCGGCAGGGGAAGGGCGGAGGCTCGAGTTGTCTGGTGCACGCGTCGGACGCTAACCGGAGCGTCCGTTCCGCCGCATCGGGCCAGGGGACCAGCCGGGACCTAGGACCACCGCGGTGCCTCGGGGCACGCGCGCGAGGGGAGAGCCGACCTGCGGTGAACCCGCAGGTGGGACCGTGTGGGAGCCGACGACTGAACCCTCCGGCACACTGAACCGTGTTCAAAAAGGTGCAGAGAGCGCTCCCACCCTCTCGTCCCGATCGTTCATCATTTGATGTGACTTGACTCACAGAGCCCACTAATCGTTGACCCTGTGTACCGGTCAAACAGCTCGCTGTGATTCAGTGAAGGGAACAGTGCAACACGAGAGGCGATCAGAATCCTGGAGTTGCTGTCGAGGTCTCAGGGAGAGCGAGCGATGGAGACCGAGTCGGAGCCCTATGTCCGTCTTGCGACCATGCGGCAGCTGCATCAGGCCGTCGCGGAGCTCAACACTGCCCGGAGCCTGGCGGACACGCTGCAGACCGTCGCCGACGGCGTCGTGACCGGCCTCGGCTATGAGCTGGCCTGCGTCAACGTGGTCCAGGCCGACGGTGACCTGGTCGTCGCCGCGTTCGCCGGCTCCGCGGCGGCCGAGGCGCTGATCGCGGGACGCGTCGGCTCGCGCACCTCCTGGGAGCGGCGCCTGAACATGGGCGAGCGCTGGGGCGAGCTGCGGTTCATACCGCACTCGGAGGGCTGGGTCCTCCTCGACGACGACGTGCCGCAGTGGCACACGGAGGGGCCCGAGCCGCGGTTCGCCGACGAGTGGCATCCGCAGGACCGCCTCTACGCGCCCATGTACGCGTCCACGGGCGGGGGCACCAGCGAGTTGCTCGGCGTCATATCGGTCGACCGCCCGCGCGGCGGCCGCAAGCCCGGCGCCTGGGGCCAGGAGGCCCTCCAGATGTACGCGTCGCAGTCGGCGTTCGCCATCAGCAACGCCCGCCTGCGGGCCAACATGCAGCGCGCGCTCGTCCGCCTCGAACGGGAGCAGCAGGCGCTGCGGGCCAGCGAGGAGTCCTTCCGCCAGGCCTTCGAGTACGCGCCGAGCGGCATGGCCGTCGCGGAGATGGGCGGCGACCAGCGCGGACGGCTGCTGCGCACCAACGACGCGCTGTGCCGGCTGCTCGGCAGGCCCGCCTCGGCGATGCGGAGGCACTCGTTCGCCGACCTGGTCCACCCCGAGGACATCGGCACCCTGCTGCGGACCTCCGCCGAGGGAGGCAGGGCCGAACTGCGCCTCACCCGCCGCGACGGCTCGTACGTCTGGGTGTCGCTGCGCAACTCCGTCGTCGCGGACACGGCCGACGGGCCCCGCTTTCTGCTGACGCACGTCGAGGACATAGAGGAACGCAAGAGCCGTGAGATCCAGCTCGCCCACCGCGCCTCGCACGACTCGCTGACCGGCCTGCCCAACAGCGCCGAGCTGCGGGCCCGGCTGAGCGCCCGCATCTGCTCGCGGCCGGGCGCCTCCCGGGCCGCGACGGCCGTCGAGCAGCTGGACGCCGCGTTCGGCGGGTACGACGGCCCCGGCGTGGGCCACGGGAGCGCGCCGTACGACGCCGACGGCGGCCCGTACGAGGCCGATGCACTCCACGACGGCGCCGGCGGCCCGTTCGCGAGCGACCCCTATCAAAGGGGTACGAGCGGTACGTACGAGAACGGATCCCACGACAACGCCGCGTACGAGATCGCCTACGACGGCTACGGGGCCGGTGCGGACGCCTACGAGGAGCGCACCGGGGAGCGCGGCGGCGCCTTCGGCGGTTTCGCCCCCCTCGGCGGCGCGCACGACCACCACACGCACATCGCCCCGCCGGGCGAGGGTCCGGGGCAGGAGGGCGGGAAGGGACTCGCCGTCCTCTTCTGCGACCTGGACGGCTTCAAGTCCATCAACGACCGGTTCGGCCACAACACGGGCGACGCCGTGCTCATCGAGGTCGCGCGCCGGCTCACGACCGGCGTGCGCGACGGGGACACCGTCGCGCGGCTCGGCGGCGACGAGTTCGTGGTCCTCGCGGACGGCCTCGGCCCGGGCGACGCCTCCGACCTGGCCGTGCGCCTGCGCAACGCGATCCTCCCGCCGATCCGGGTGGACGGCCGTGCCGTGCGGGTGGGCGCGAGCTTCGGCATCGGCTGGGCGAGCTGCGGGATGAGCGTGGAAGAGGTGCTGCAATCCGCCGACCAGCGGATGTACCTGGAGAAGAGGTCCCGCAGCAAGGTCAGCCGCAGGGCGGGCTGAGCGGCGCGCGGGCGGCCGGTCGGCACGGCCGGTCACGGTGACGGCCGGCGGCCGGTCCGGCCTCGGCCCGCGCCGTCGGCGGCAGCGTGTGCCCGCGCGGGCCGTGGCTGAATCCGGACGCTCCCGAAAGGGCGGGCGAGACATTGTTCACCCGGCCGCACCGCGGCCGTTCCCGGGCGTCCACCGCGGGTGCGCCGACGAGGCAGAAGGGGCTTCCGGAGCCGTGCCCGCACGGGCGAGCGCAGTCCGGGGCCCCAGGTACAAGAGGTAGGCTCGCCCGGTCGGCGACGCTGACGAGATGGTAGAGGAGTGACCCAGGGATGACGGCCGGGAACGACGGCGCGAGCACACCCGAGGACGACGACCCCTTCGGCTATCTGTATGCCGACGGGCAGCAGTCGGGCGGTGCCCAGCAGCGGCGGCAGGGCGGCTACGGCTACCCCGGCCCCGCGGCCCAGCCCGGCGTGCCCAGAACTTCCTACAACCAGGTCAGGACGGTCGGGGAGCGCCAGTACGGCGGCCCGCAGCAGCAGGTCCCGCCGCAGGGCCAGTACCCGCAGCAGCCGGGCCCCTACGGCCAGCAGGGCACTCCTCAGGGGTCCTACGGGCAGCAGCAGGCGGGGTACGGCCAGCAGCAGGGCGGCTACGGCGCGCCCAACCCGCACTACGCGGCTCCCGAGACGCAGACCATGGGCCCCGGTGCCGCGCCCCGCCAGGGGCCGCCGGGCGGGCCCTCGGGGCCGGGCCAGCGCGGCGGTCGCGGGAGCGGCCCCAACACGCGCGGCCTGCTGATCGCGGCCGTCGCCGTGGTCGCCGCGGTGGTGATCGGCATCGCCATCGCGCTGATGACGAGCGGCAGCGGTGACTCCAAGGACGACCAGGCAGGTTCCGGCGCTTCGGCCTCGGCCGGCTCCGGCGCCTCCGAGGGCCCCTCGGACAAGCCCTCCGCGAGCGCGAGCGACGGCGGCGCGCTGCCCGAGCAGGACGCCTCCACGCTCCAGCTCTCGGCGCCGGCCGCCGCGGCCACCGACGTGCCGGGCGCGAAGGCGAAGGGCGGCGTGTACGTGGCGATGCCGGGCGTCGGCGCCGCGGCGACGTGGACGGTCGACGTGCCGAAGGGCGGCAAGTACACGCTGTTCGCGAACTACGGCGTGCCGGGCACGGACGCGAAGATGTCGCTGTTCGTCAACGACCAGGACCGCCGCTCGATCAGCATGAAGAACTTCGCGAACGCCCCGGCGGGAGCGGCGGACAAGGGCTGGACGACGACGTACTCGTGGATCAGCCTCAAGAAGGGTTCCAACACGATAAAGATCTCCTGCGAGCAGGGAGACCAGTGCGGTGTGAACCTGGACCAGCTCTCGCTGAAGGCGGGCAACGTCACGAGGTGAGTGCCCCACGGGGCACGAGGACCGCGCACGTCGGCTCCCGTCGCGGGACGCGCGTGCGCGGCACCGGATCACGAACGGCCGGGAGGTCCCGGACGGCGGCGGCCCCGGGCGCTCGGGGCGGGTCCTGTCCGGGCCCGCTCGCGCTGCGACGGGCGCCCGCGCGGGCGGCCCGGTCAGTGGCCGCCGACGGGCCCGACGAAGGTGGCCGGGTGGGTGGCCCCGTCCTGGCGCAGGACGGGCTGGTAGTCCCAGGCGAGCGACGCGGAGTGCGTCTCGTTCGGCGGGGTGACGACGAGGGTCTTCACGTCGACCTGCTCGCCGTCGCCCTTGCTGTAGGGCATGTACGTCACGGTGAAGCTGGTGCTGCCGCCGGGCCGCACGGTCACCGCGTGGGGCGCCTGGGAGGTCTGCCGGCTGAGCGACCACGTGACGCCGCCGCCCACGAGGTCCACGCCCGGGTAGCCGTCCATGCTGCACGCCGCCGAGCCCTTGTTCGTCATGGTGACGACGACCCCGCCCGGGGAGCCCACCGACTGGGCGCCGCTGCCGGGGCCGTACGCGAAGGCGAGGTCGGCGGTCCGGCAGGCGCCCCCGCCGGTCGCGGCGTCCGCCCGGGCGGCCGTGCCGCGGGCGGGGGAGGCGGCGGAGCCCCGTCCGGACGATCCCGCGGCGGCCGCGGCCTGGCCCGAGCCCGATCCGGAATCGGTGCCCGCACCGGATGCGGCGGTCGCACCCGCCCCGTCGGCGTCCTTCGAGGAGCCCGCCGCGGTGCCGCCCCCGGCGCTCCCGGTGGCCGTCGAGGCGGTCGCGGAAGCCGCCGCCGAGGCGCCGTTCGTGCCGGAGGCGCCTCCGCACGCGGTGAGGAGCAGGCCACCGGCGAGGGTGGCGACGGCCAGGGGAAGGATCGAGGAGCGACGCATCAGGGAGTACCTCGGTTCGGGGCGCCGCAGCCCTGGGGCGCGGCTCGGCGGACGAGCGGTTTCGGAGGCGACCTCCGCGGCCCCCTCTGTGATCATCCTTGCTCACCGAAGGCCGTTCATGACCGTCCGTCGTGCCTCTACGACCGCACCGTCGAGCGTCTGTGACATGGCAACAGTGCACGTCAGGGGGCGCGGCAGGGCGTTGAGCCCCGGAAGGGCGGGCCGTTCGACGGTGCGGCGGCGGCCGGGAGCCGCCGCCACGTCCCGGGGCTGTCACGGTGGCGCACCGCTCGCCCCCCGAGGCGCAACCCGGAGGCTCCCGGCGCGTCCGCCCACCGGGCCCCGCGCTGCGGCTTCCGTCACCGGGTCCTAGGCGACGGCTCCCGCCGCGCCGGCCGTCGCCGCGTCCGCCGCGTCCGGCGCGACCACCAGGAACGCGTCCGCCGCGAGGTCCATCACCACGGTCGCCTCGGTGCCCTCGTCCCGCCGGTGGGCCGCGAACTCCTCGGCGGGCCACGCTCCGCGTGGCGCTCCGGCGGGGAATCGGGCCAGGATCTTCTTCTCCATCAGGCGCTCCCCTCGGGGTTGTTGCTCTGCTTCTGCGTATGTCCACACTCCCCCTCGATACGCCTGCCGAATGCGTCGGTGTGCCCGGCGTTCCCGCGCATGCACCGCGGCCCCGTCGGCACGGTGCCGAGGGGGCCGCGGTCGCGTAGTTCGCGTCGCTGAGTGCGTGTCGCTCCGGCGGCTCAGTACGAGAGCGCCGGCGCCTTCGCGGCGCGGGAGGCGCTGCGCACGGTGGAGACGCCCACCGCCAGCAGCCAGTAGCTGAGGATCGCGCCCATCAGCGCCGTCGTGCCCCAGCCGTTGGCCGCGTAGAAGTGCGCGGGGACGTTGCCGAAGAACAGCGACGGGACGAAGGCCAGGTTGACGGCGGCGAGGGTGTAGGCCGACCAGCAGGTCCAGCGCGGCAGCAGGCGGGTGCGGGAGAGGATGAAGCCGACGCAGGCGAGGAAGATGCCGAGCATGAGCCGGGAGATCGAGCCGTACAGGATGTAGGTGCCGCTGACGGTGATCGTCGGGTCGATGGGGTGGTCGGACGCGATCACGGCGCCCGCCTCCAGGCCGCTGGAAACCAGGGTGACCGTCGCGTAGACGAGACCCGAGGCGAAGGCCAGGGAGCCGGCCCACTCGTACTCCGGGCTGACCCGCTTGACGAGTTCGCGGAACGCCGTGACGAACAGGACGAGGAACGCGAGCCCGAGGATCCCGAGCAGCAGCCGCGCCAGCACGTTGGAGGCCGGCGGCGGCCCGGAGTAGACGAAGTACAGCGGCACTTCGACGATGAGGGCGGCCGCGGCGGAGATGCCCGCGATGCCGGTGAAGCGCCTGGCGATGGTCTCGTTCATGGGTTCCCCCGAAGTGTGGTGTCGATCCGTGTCGTGCCGGCGCCCGCTGCCGCGCGGGCCGCGGCCCCCGGGCGGGTGCCGCGTGCGGTGGTGCGTACGAGTGCCCGCGGTGCAGCGTGCGGTGATGCGTGCGGTGATGCGTGCGGTGATGCGTGCGAGTCGAGCCTGCGGTCGTGCCGCCTGCGGTCGTCCCGCCTGCCGTCGTGCCGCCTGCGGTCGTGCCGCGCCCGCCGCGTCCTGCCGGCACCGAGAATCCTGCCGCTCCCGGCGCCCCGGGTCGCTGGGCCTGAGGACCGGATCGGGGGTGGACCTGACGACACCCTCCCGCGTGGCACGGGCCACCCGAATCTCTGCTTCTCGCCGGGGTATGCGCGCAGGGCCCATCGGCGCCACGCGGTCCGTACACCGGCCTCCCGGCGGCGGAGACCGCGACGGCGATAATGGGCGAAATCCGAACCCAACGGACAGGATGAGATGAATATCGGCCGCCCACGTCGATCGAATCCCGTACGACAGGGCCGCGCGAGGACCGGTCCGGACCGCCCGGTCAACGACCGGCTGCTCCGCTCACTCCTGCGCCGGCGGAAGCGGCCGCTGACCGAGGCCGACGTCACCGTGACGAACAAGGCCGAGGTGCACCGGGCGGTGTCCGCGGCGGCGCTCGGCAACATGATGGAGTGGTTCGACTTCGGCGTGTACGCCTACCTGGCGAGCACGCTCGGGAAGGTGTTCTTCCCGTCGAGCTCGCCGGGCGCCCAGGTCGTCTCCACGTTCGCGACGTTCGCCGCCGCCTTCTTCGTGCGTCCGCTCGGCGGTCTCGTCTTCGGTCCGCTGGGCGACCGCATCGGCCGCAAGCGCGTCCTCGCGGTCACCATGATCATGATGGCGATCAGCACGTTCGCCGTGGGCTTCCTGCCGGGGTACTCGGCCATCGGTTTCGGGGCGCCGATCCTGCTGCTGATCTGCCGTCTGGTGCAGGGGTTCTCGACCGGCGGCGAGTACGCGGGCGCCACGACGTACATCGCCGAGTACGCGCCGGACAAGCGCCGCGGCTTCCTCGGCAGCTGGCTCGACTTCGGCACGTTCATCGGCTACGCCTTCGGCTCCGGCGTGGTGACCCTCCTGACCGCGCTGCTCGGCAGCGACGGGATGGTGCACTACGGCTGGCGCATCCCGTTCTTCATCGCGGGCCCACTGGGTCTCGTCGGCCTCTACATGCGGCTGCGGCTGGAGGAGACACCGGCGTTCCAGCGCGAGCAGGAGGCCGCGGCCGCCGAGAACCGCGAGGGCGGGGGCGGCGCGGCCGAGGCGGCGCGCGCCGACGACGAGCTGGCGAGCGGCGCGCGGCAGTCGGGCAAGGGGCGGCTGCGGGAGATCTTCACGCAGCACTGGGAGGCCGTGCTGATCTGCATGGGCCTCGTCCTGCTCTACAACGTCACGAACTACATGGTCACCTCGTACCTGCCGACCTTCATGACGGAGACCCTGCACCAGGGCGACGTGACCGCGCAGTTGCTGATCCTCGGCACCATGGTCGTGGTGGCCCTGACCATCACGACGGTGGGGCGCTCCTCCGACCGGTGGGGGCGGCGGCCGATGTTCCTGGCGGGCAGCATCGCGATGGTCGTGCTGGCCGCCCCGGCGATCCTGCTGATCAAGCAGGGCGGGATCGTGCTTCCGGCGCTGGGCTGCCTGATCCTCGGCCTGCTGCTGGTGTGCTTCGCGGGCACGTCCGCCTCGACGCTGCCGGCGCTGTTCCCGACGCGCATCCGCTACGGGGCGCTCTCGATCGCCTTCAACGTCTCCGTGTCCCTCTTCGGCGGCACGACGCCGCTGATCGCGTCCGCGCTGGTGGAGAAGACGCACGACACCATGATCCCGGCGTACTACCTGATGATCGCCGGGCTGATCGGCCTCATCTCGACGTTCTTCCTGCACGAGACGGCCGGCAAGCCGCTGCGCGGCTCGGGGCCGATGGTGGAGACGGAGGAGCAGGCCCGCAGCCTGGTGGCCCGCAGCCGGACCGAGGCCGGCCGCCAGGCGCGGGACGTGTGGCTGCGGGTGCGCCACCCCGGCCGGCACCACACGCACCACGACGGCCGGGGCTGAACCCGGCGGACGGGCCGGGGCCGCGGGGCCCCGGCCGCCGCCGTCGCCGTCAGCCCCGCCGGGCCAGTTCCGGTACGAAGCGGGCCGCGTCGACCGTGCCGACACCGGTCGCCATGTCGTAGCCGCGCACCGCGTCGTAGCCGGTGACGCCCTGGTACGAGTTGTTCGTGCCGTCCCTCACGTCCACCACGCCCGTGAACGGGTTCCACAGCGACTGCGCCGACAGGCTGTACAGCGCCTGGTGGATGTCCCCGAGCCGGTGCCCGGCCTGCTGGTCGGCGAGCGCGACGATGCCGGAGAACAGCGGGCTGGCCTCGCTCGTGCCGCCCGACACCCCCCAGCCGGTGTCCGCCGGGTCGTAGCTCGTGTACGTCCAGGCGCCGCCGTCCACCGCGGCCGCCATGGAGACGTCCGGGGTGCCGCGCTGCGCGCCGACGGCGCGGCGGACGCCGTCCTGGTACGAGGGCCGGGCGAAGACGTGCGACTGACCGCCGCCGCCCGCGCCGTAGTCGTTGTAGACGCTGTCGGGCGCGGTGCGCGCGCCCTTCTCGTCCAGGTGCAGCTGGGTGCCGCCGATGGACGTCACGAGCGGGTCGGAGGACGGCCAGGAGTTGACGCGCCGGTCGTAGTAACCGACCCCGTCCTCGGTCGAGTCGGTGGCCCCGCCGTCGCCGGAGGAGGCGAGCACGGTCACGCCGCGCTTCGCCGCGGCCTCGAACGCGTACCGCAGTCCGCGGATGCTGGAGAAGTCGCCCGCGGCGAACCCGGGGAAGGTGTTCTCCGTCGCGCCGAAGCTCTGCGTGATGACGTCGCCGACGCCCCGGTCGACGAGGCTCTTCTCGGCGTCCATCATCTCGGGCAGGCCGGTGGTGCCCTCGGTCTCCGCGACGCCCGTCTCGACGAGGACGAGGCGCGCGTCGGGCGCGACGGCGTGCGCCATCTGCACGTCGAGGCTGGTCTCGCCGGCCCACCCGGTCATGGTCTCGTCCGTGGGGTCGAACGCCGGGACCTTGCCCCACTTCACGATGTCGACGTGGGTGCTCTTGATGCCGAACTGCTTGCTGTAGACGTCGAGGTCGTGCTGCACGGTCGGCGAGCCGAAGGAGTCCACGATGACGATCGTCCGGCCCTTGCCGGTGATCCCCCTGCGGTAGAGGGGGTTCAGGTCGTACGCCTGCCGGTACTGCGTGGGCGTGTAGCACGCGATGCCGTACTGGGCCTGGCACTGCGCCGTCGTCAGCGGCCCGCTCGCGCCGCGGACGAGCTGGTGCCCCGCCACGGCCGGCACGGGCCGGGGAAGGGCGGCGGAGGCCGCCGGCGCGAAGGCAGAGGCGGAGGCGGCCGGGGCGGGCGCCGCTCCCGGCGCCGTGGCGAGGGCGCAGGCCGCGAGGGCGGTGACGCCGGCAGCCAGGGCAGCGGCTCTCTTCCGGGGCAGGGCCGGGAGAACTCTGTGCATGGAGGTGCTCCTTGCATCGAGTGGATCATGCCGACCGATCGGGCGATCGGTATGACGATCAGATCGTCAGGTCGTCGCTGGAACAAGGAGCCCTGCACGCGGGAGGCTCCTGTTTACTCCGGCCAGCCGAATATTTTGCCCGTACATGACACCTTCGCGGCTTGGCTTCGCGACTCGGCGCGACCCACCCGGGCACCCCGTCAGGAGGCCGACGGGCGCGGACGGAGCGGAGCGACGCAGGGTAGCGGGGGGCGGGGCAGCGAGGGGCCGGGGCAGCGGGGCGGGGGGCGGGGGGCCGCGAGTACGCGTCCGGGGTCCCGGACGCACGGCACCGGAGGAACGGCACCGGACGGGCGGCGGCCGCGGGAGCGCGGGCGGCCGGCATCGGAAGATCGGCGAAATCGCAGACTCGCGGAACCGCAGAAGCGCTGAATCGCGGGAGCACTCCCGGCCGGTCCCGGAGCAGCGGGGTCCGCGGGTGTGAGCTTCGAGGCGCCACGACACGGGCGCGGGCCCACCCCGCCGAGGGCGGTGTATGGGCCGCGAACCTCATGACACACCCATATTAAGTAACAAATACATCAAGGAGCATAAAATCAGCATCAATGCTGATTGAGGTGTGGCACTCAGGTGACTCGGATTCGGTCACACGCCACATCGAAGGAGGTGGCCGAGATGGCGGCACACACGTCACCCGGCGCGTCATCCAGTACGTCACACAGCATTGACGAACACCCGGACATCATGGCCCTCCGAGCCCGCTCGGAGAAGGCCACTTCCACGCCCATGGCGCAGGCGGTGGAAGGGCTCGCGCTGCTCGCCGGTCTGTACCTGGCGGCATCCCCCTGGATCACCGGATTCAGCGGATTCACCGCGCTGACTATCACCAACCTGATCGCCGGAATCGCGTTCGTCCTGTTCACCATGGGCTTCGTCAACTCGGCCTACGAGCGCACGCACGGCATGAGCTGGGCCGCACTCGGCATCGGCGTGTTCACGATCATCGCCCCGTGGGTGGTGACCGGCAGTTTCGACACGACCCGAACGATCTGGAGCAACTGTGTCGTCGGCGGCGTGATGGTGTGCCTCGCGCTACTGACCGCGGTCATGGGCGCGGCGGGAGCGCGACGGCGCTGACCGCGGCACCACCGGAATCGATTCCGACGGAACCGGCGGCACGGATGCGTGCCGCCGGTTTCGTGCGCGCGGGCCCGCCGGACACCGGACGCCCGTCCCGGCGGGCCCCACCGTAGGGTTGGCCGCATGAACGCAGGCCGCAGCTCCGCCGGACCCGACACCGCGCCCGGGGCGGACGGTGAGGCGAGCGGGCCCGGGACGGACGGTGGCACGGACGGCTCCGCGTACGTCGCGGCCTACCTCCGCCGCATCGGCCTGCACCCCGAGAACGCGCTCGACGCGCTCGACGCGGACGCCGCGACCCTGCGGGCCGTGCACCGGGCGCACGCCTACGCGCTGCCCTTCGAGAACATCGACCCCGTCCTCGGCACGGTGCCGTCCCTCACGGCCGCCGACCTCGACGCCAAGATGGTGCGCGGCGGCCGGGGCGGCTACTGCTACGAACAGAACACGCTGCTGGCCAACGCCCTCGTCGCCCTCGGCTTCCGCGTGACCCTGCTGGCCGCGCGCGTCCTCGTCGGCACCGACGACATCGCCTCGCGCCCCCGTACGCACATGGCGCTGCTGGTCGAGCCGGTCGCGGGCGAGGACGGCAGCGGGCAGACGGGCGGCGGGCAGACGGACGCCGGACGGGCGGCCGAGGGGCGCACGCCGTACCTCGCCGACGTGGGCTTCGGCGCCCCGGGGGCGCTCCTCGAACCGGTGCCGCTCGTCGCCGACACCGTCTTCACGGCCGAGGGCCGCACGCACCGCCTCGTACGCCTGCCGCATGACGGCCCGTCCCCGATGTGGGCGCTCGAGGCCCGCGGCGGGAACGGGTGGGCCCGGCAGTACGCGTTCACCCGCGAACCCTTCGAGCGGCCCGACTTCGACGTGATCAACTGGCACATCGCCACCAACCCGCGGTCGCCGTTCTCCCGGCGCCTGTTCGTGCAGCGCGCGCTGCCCGGGAGTGTGCACCGGGCGCTCACGGACGGCACGTTCACCGAAACGCGCGACGGCGGCGCGGTCCGCACCTACGACGTGCGCTCGGACGCCGCGCTGCGCGAAGCCCTGACCGGCGAGTTCGGCATCACGCCGCCCGACGGCGCCGACCTCGCCCCCGCGCACCTCGCGGCGCGCCGCCTCACGCCCTGACCTCGTCGGGCGGCGGGTCACCACGGCACCCTCGGACTGAGGACTCCGGACTCCGGACTCGGGACTCGGGACTGCGGGCTCCGGACTCGGCGCTCGGGCCATGGAGGCTGCCCGGGCGCACGGACCGGCCGGCACGCCTAGCCGAGGGACGCGCCCGCCTCGCGTACCCGGCGCACCGCCTCCCGCACGCCCCCGTCCCAGGGCGTCCCATGTCCCGGGAGCACCCACTTCGCGTCGATCTCCGCGAGCCGGTCGAGCGAGGCCAGGGCCTGCTCAGGGTCGTCGGTGAAGGGCGCCGGAGCCGGGCCGCGCCGCCCGGTGAGCACGTGGCGCGTCGTGAGCCCGTCGCCGACGAACACCGCGTCGACCGCGGGCACGTGCACGGCGATGCTGCCCGGCGAGTGCCCGGGCAGCGCCATGACGCGGGGTGCGCCGGGCAGGTCCAGCACGTCCCCGCCGGCCACCTCCGACACCTCGCTCAGGTACGTGGTGCGCAGGCCGCCCTTGCGGGCCGAGTACCACAGGAAGCCGGCGGTGGCGCCGATCTTGGCGTGCCCCATGCTGTTGTGCGCCTTGGCCTCTCCCCGGGCGCGGGCCGCGTCGGCGCCGTGCACGAAGACCGGGGTGCCGTGCTCGCGGCGCAGCCGCTCGGCGAAGCCGAGGTGGTCGGTGTCGCCGTGCGTGAGCACCACGCCCCGGACGTCCGCGGGGGTGCGGCCGAGCCCGGCGAGCTCGGCCTCCAGCTCCCGGTAGTGCCCGGCCAGCCCGGCGTCGACGACCGTCACGCCCTCGTCGGTGACCACCAGGTAGCACGCCACGATGTCGTTGCCGATCCGGTGCAGGTTCTCAGCGAGCCTCATGTCCTTCTCCTTCTCCATGTACAGCTGCCTCCACGCCCGGAGCTTCCGGGCTCGGAGGCTCCGGGACCTCACGACCCCGGGAGCCACGAAGCCGCCGGGCCTCGATGGCTATGAGCCGTAGCCATGACAGCTACGATACATAGCCATCATGGCTATGGCCAATAGCTATGATGGAGAAGACACCGCAGCCGGAAGGAAGATTCATGCCGACACCCGAACGGACCTCGCTCGAAGCCATCGTCGAAGCGGCCCGCGACATCCTGGAGACGCAGGGCATCGCGCAGCTGACCATGCAGGCGGTGGGGAGCCGGGTCGGCGTGCGCGCGCCCTCGCTCTACAAGCGGGTGCGCAACCGGGACACCCTCCTCCGCCTGGTCACCGAGGCGACCTTGCGCGACCTGGAGGAACACCTCGGCGCGGTTCCGGTGTCCGCCGACCCCGGCGAGCGGCTGGGCCACCTGCTGCGCGCGATGCGCGCCTTCGCCCACTCCCGTCCGGCCGCGTACCACCTGATCTTCTCCAACACTCCCGCGCCGACCCGGCCCGAGCCGGCCCTGCTCGCCCACTCGGCGGCGCCCCTCCTGGAGACGGCGGCGGAGCTGGCCGGACCGGACCAGGCGCTCGAGGCCGCCCGCACGGTGACCGCCTGGGCGCACGGCTTCATCAGCATGGAGCTCGCCCACGCCTTCAACCTGGGCGGCGACGTGGAGCGCGCCTACGAGTACGGCATGGCCCGCCTGGCGAGCGCCCTCACCGAACCAGGTGCGCCCGCCGAACCGGGCACAGCCGCCGAATCCGGCGCCCCCGCCGGACCGGGCACCCCGGCCGGACGGGACGGCGAGGGGGCCGGGGGCCGGTGAGGGACGCGGCCCGCCGCGGTCCGGCCGCGGCGGAGTGGGCCGGACGACGCACCGGGCCCCCGACCGCGCGAGAATGCTGGGACGGGGCCTGCCCGCGGGGCCGGAGGGACGGGCGCCGCCCACGCGGCGGCCCCGGACAGCGGCGGACGGCGGCGACCGGCTGTTCGCCGTGAACGGCTGGACAGCTGCGGACGGCTGAACGGCTGCGGACGGCTGCGAGCAGCGACCGAACGACCGAGAACCGACGACCGACGACGAACGACCGACCGACGAACGACGGACGACTACGAACGACGAACGACACAGGAAGGGGCGTGACGGCCATGCGCGCCGTGGTGTTCGATGAGTTCGGCGCCGCGCCGGAGGTCCGGGAGGTGCCCGACCCCGTCCCCTCGCCGGACGCCGTCGTCGTGCGCGTCGAGGCCACGGGCCTGTGCCGCAGCGACTGGCACGGCTGGATGGGGCACGACGAAGGAATCACGCTGCCGCACGTGCCGGGACACGAACTCGCGGGCCGCGTCGAGGCGGTGGGCTCCGCGGTGGTGGGCTGGCGGCCCGGGGACCGCGTCACCGCGCCGTTCGTCTGCGCGTGCGGCCGGTGCGCGTCCTGCGCGGCCGGGCAGCAGCAGGTGTGCGAGGCGCAGGAGCAGCCCGGTTTCACGCACTGGGGGTCGTTCGCGGAACTCGTGCCGCTGCGCCACGCGGACGTGAACCTCGTCGCCGTGCCGGACGCGATGTCGTTCCTGACGGCCGCGTCGCTCGGCTGCCGGTTCGCCACCGCCTACCGGGCGGTCGCGGAGCGCGCGGCGGTCCGTCCCGGCGAGTGGCTGGCCGTGCACGGCTGCGGCGGTGTCGGGCTGTCGGCGGTGATGATCGCGGCGGCGGCGGGCGCGCGCGTCGTGGCGGTCGACGTGGCGCCCCGCGCGCTGGAGCTGGCGCGCGAGTTCGGCGCGGTGGCCACCGTCGACGCGTCGTCGGTCGAGGACACGGCCGCCGCGGTGCGGGACGTGACGGGCGGGGGCGCCGAGGTCTCGATCGACGCCCTGGGCTCCGCCACGACCTGCGCCGCGTCCGTGATGTGCCTGCGGCGGCGCGGCCGGCACGTGCAGGTCGGGCTGCTGCCCGGCGGCAGCACGCCGGTCCCGATGGACCGGGTCGTGTCGTACGAGATCGACGTCCTGGGCTCGCACGGCATGGCGGCGCACGCGTACCCGCGCCTGCTGGGGCAGGTGGCCTCGGGCGGCCTGCGCCCCGATCTGCTGGTCACGTCGGTGATCGGGCTGGACGCGGCACCGGCGGCGCTGGCCTCCATGGGGGAGCGGGCGGGGGCGGCCAGGGCCGGGATGACGGTGATCACCCCCCAGTCCTGAACGCGAGACCCCGGCGCCGGACGACCGCCTCCGGCAGCAGCGCCGGACGACCGCCTCCGGCCCCGGCGCCGGACGGCGCCTCCGCGCCCGCCTCCGGATGCCCCACCAGCCCGCCCCACCACCCCGTGCCCGGCCCCGGCGCACCACCGGGCCGCCCCACCACCCTCCGCCCCGTCGCCCCGCCGCGCCGGAACACACTGCGCGGCGGACCCGGAGACTCCCGCGAAGCGGAACCGGGAACAGCACGCGAACCGCACGCGGGACGGGGCCGGTGACACCGCACGAGGCGTGCCCCGACCCGGGAGCCCCGGGCGCCCCCGCATGCGGCAACCGGGGGACCCAATCTGAGTATTGAGTTAATCGGTCGCGGCCGCCGTGTGGCTTTTTCCTTTCCGGGCACGGGCACTTTGTGGACCCGACACCTGGAACCGACACGACAGCGGCGGCCGGTGCGAACGGTGCGACCGAGGAAGCGACGGGCGGCGGCAGACGCCCCGGGTACGTCCCCCGGGGCGCCGCCGCACGTCCCTCCGGCGCCCCGGCCGGCCGCTCCGGCCGCGCGCC